>CANOTH010000004.1 GCA_947570505.1 uncultured Candidatus Saccharibacteria bacterium | reverse complement strand
ACTAGCTTAATGTGTGACTCTGTCAGTGGCACCCTAATCCACTACCTCCCCGACAACCTGTTTCGCGCTTTTTGTCGTTTCTTTTTTCATCTCCAACCCTCGGAAACTCTCCGGCAGTCGCAAGGCTTCCACCGCGCTCTCATGCGTGAATCCGGCTTCTATCATAGTTTTCAGGGCTTCGGCTTGGAGTTTCCGCGTATCGGTCAGCATCGGCAGTTCATAGTTGAATGACAGCGCGAATCCCATACCGCCAAAGATACGATTAAACTCATGTGTCAGCCGGCTGTATATCTTGACGAGTTTCGGATAGACCACGCGCCTTGCGAACACATAGTCCGCCACTTCCGCGCTGGCATAATTACTATTAGAAAGATGTCCCTTGATTTCTTCTGGCACACCAAAGATAGTATCTATTTTATGGTTGGCTTGGTTATAGACCGCTTCCAGAGTCAGCTCTTTGTTAGTTTGGGCGAATGGTGTCCATTCTATCGCCGCCGCTTCGGGCTTGCCGTCTATATTAGAAGTCGGGCGGTGCACATACATAATGTTGCCGGCCTTTCGCGCGCCCCGGAACTGTTCCTGCATCCTATCTACGATGTCGTTATAGATCGCGACACTCGGTGCGGTGATAGTGAATTGACCGGCTGGCACTGCGCCGTTGCGGAATTGCGCGTTGTGATATTCGGCGATAAAATCGTCCGTGGTCGCCCACTTCTTGCTCGCGATACTAGGGGAATAGCCGTCATTGATACGATACGGATTGACCGCCAGTGAGAGGGTGATTACTTCCTGCTCGCTATATGTCTTTCCGCCCATGCGATAGGTTGATACTCCATCTACGACTGATTCCGCTACATTTTCCATAAAGGTTAGCCCGGCAAAGTTATCTAGGCTGATGTCGCCACCGGCTTCCAGCCCCTGCGCCGTGTTCTGCCACACTAGCAGATAGACTTTCGGATGGACGAGTAGCATGGTAGCAAGTGTTTCCATGAAATCCGTGCCACTCATTTCACGGTTCGGCCGTGCTAGGATTTGTAGTAGTCGTGGCGCAGGGTTGATTTCTTCGCCTTTGCCGTTAATCGCTATGGGGTTAATCTCGGCAATCGCTTCCGCTATCCGTGCAATGTTGGGATAGGTGTTATCATAACTACCATTACGCAGTGCGAAACTGCCGCCGTATTGGTGGATGGCATTTTCTATGAATCTATCTTCGGGGCCGTGTTCCTGCGTGTGGTTCGCTGCCCCGACTTCGCTTTTTCTAAATATCTTTTGTCGTAATTTCTCAAACATCTTTCGCTCCTTTTTATGATTCCAATTCCACTCCATGCAAGTTGGCACTTGGTAGGCTAGGATCAATCTTGTCCGCATGGAAAGCTGCTAGCGAGAAATACACCATGTAGCCATCCCACGCAAAATAAGGTTGCGTAGTGGTATTTGTCATAGCAGTTGAGCCGTTAGCGGCCGTATTCATGCAGGCAACGCGGTTGGAAATGGTGGAATCATAACTATCAGACGCATAGTTAGCTGGTGTGCGTGTCGGTACTTTTTTAGTTGTAGTATCCACGGTCGTTTTGAAGTTTGGATTATAACCAATTTTGTTATAGGTATGCGAAGTCATAGCAGTGCGCCAGTTATCTTCGGCGCAGAACGAGTTGCTACCATACTCAATTTCGCCGTATTCACCCATAAAATAATACTCACCGTGTATCTGCTCATCTACCGCCACGCGCGCCGTCTTACGCGTTGATATGGCATTGGTATAGCCCAGTTGTGTCATCGTCGGTAACCCCACCCAGTCGCGCACTATACCGACAGCACAGGTGTTGTTAATAATACGATTGGCATCGCCAGAAGGATAAAGCATTTCGGTCTTGGCAAGATTATTACGCAGCAGGGTAGAAATGTAGCGGAGATAGGCATAAGCACTACTAGAAGTAGATGAGAACACATCGTACTCATGTTGCGGTTTAGCCCACTGACCATTAGACTGTGCCGGAGTAGTAAGGTAGGCACGTGCGTTAGACTGTCCGTAATTAACGCGGCCATATTGTCTTTCAAAAGCATTCGGATTACTGGCTTCGGGATAGTCATAATAGTAGCAATATGGTTTAAACATATACTGGCGGCGCAGGATAACAATAGGTGCAAAGTGTGAGAGATCGCCGTCCGGGTCGGCAATCAGACCGTAGCCGGTACCAGTAGTTAGAAGTGGGTCACTTACTGGGTCGTAATATACACTGCTGTTGCCGGGGTCAACCGTCACATCGGGTATTAAGCCATTCAATAGTCCGCGTTCATTCAGCGCATCTTGGACGGCGATACTACACTGGACTTGTCCGGTATAAGTCCATGGCTGCCATTCTTCCGTGCCATATTTAGGGTTAAGCATGACTTTAGCTAGTGCCTGACGCACCTGACAAATCGGGTCAGGCAAGAGTTTGAATAAGTTAGTAGCGCGCTCGGCGAAAAACATATTACTATATCTTGGGTCATAATAGTCCGCTTCTTCGCCCTTGCCGCCTTGCTCCGTTGGCAAGCAATCTGCTAGCTCGGTGCGGAGATGATCGATTTTGACAATATAGGTAATAATCGCTACGAAATCATAGACTGCTTTTTCTCGGTTGGACTGAAAAGAACTTTTCCATGCCGTATCGCCACAAAAAACGCAGTTTGGGTTATTAGACATAATACCGTTACGACCACTGTCAGCATATTCGCCGCCAGTGCTACGCGGATGTCGCCAAAAACTGCCAAAATTAATTCCGATCTTGGAATAATCATTCATGGCGATTTGTGCATAGTTAGTAACGGTGCCGGATTCACTACAAAGTGTAAACGGATAGCGACTGGCTGGTAGGTCGTAGCCGTAGAAGTATTGGGCTAGTGTGAGCCAACACCGATAATAATAAGCCGGCACGCGTTGACGGTTGTAACTGTTCATGGCAGATTCGGGGTAGCGCGGATAGTCCATATCGTAAGCCGTAATACCATATGCTTTGACATGACTCGCAATATCGTCTGCCCCAAACATGCCGAGGCAGTCCGTGCGATTCACCTCGCTGCGTTCGTAGTCATTTTGCTTCTTGAGAAAGAACAAAACCCGCGCGAGTTCCTCAATAAAGTTTTCCGCCACATTGACAATATCCGGCATACCATAGGTATCAAAATCCTTAGTGCTAGGTGGATTATAGCCGTAGCTCCAATTGTTCGCTGTAGTCGTAAATAGATTTGCCATTAATATTTCCTAGTTCATGACTTGCGTTAAGACCGAGTTGATATTAGTGAGCATGGCCGTAAGGTTGGTTGCGTTGGCAATTGCGCGTTTCCGCGTATCCATGAGGATGTCATAGAGGGCTTTCTGATTCCGAAATACCAGTGCTAGCGCTTCAGATGTTAATATATTCTCATCTACCCCCTCTACGGTTTCTGTGAGCGACGGTGTGCCAGTCATCAGCCCATTTTCCATATCAATGCTGCCAGCCGTAATCTCTACGCGCCATCCAGCATAAGTGCCGATTGTTTCGAGTTGCTGTTTAAGCGGCTCAAGGTCTATCTTTTCCGCTGCACCCTTGGCTTCTTCGGCTAGACTTTTAGCACTTTCGGCGATGGCCACCACTCCGTTCACTGCATTTGTGGCTTCTTCCGCTTTACCCTCTGCCGTTTTCGCCGCAGATGTTGCTTCGGCTACTTTACTTACTGCTTCAGCCGCCTTGTTCTCCGCACTCTGTGCATCGCGGCTCGCCGACCCAGCCGAGGCTAAGGCAGATTTGGCGGTTGCGTTCGCGCCCTCGGCTTTTGCCTGCGCGTCGTCAATTTTCTCATCAAACTCATCATGCAAATCGCTATTCAGCGAACCAAGCGCGTCAGATACCGCCTTTGCAGTCGGTATTTTCTCGCTTTCATCTACGGTATCAGTATGGGTTTGCGCCGCTATCTGTTGTTTTAGCCTGCCCCAAGTAAGTAACCGATTTTCCTGATTCGCAATAATCGGCACACCGTCCTCGTCCGCTAATGGCATCCGGTCGCCAGATGGTAGTTCACTGAATTTGATTGCTTCCATTAGTTAAAATTCCTTTCCATTTACACTGTTTCCTTAAATTGCTCCAACATAAACATCCGCCCAGTTTCCGTGACAAGGAACTTTGCTCGGTCGCGTTCCAAGCAGAACTTCGGTCGCTCATCGGAATAAATTGCTAGTGAACAGTTGAAAGTTAGATGCTCCACTTCGCCAGTATCGTAATTTTTGCCAATACTCACTCCGTCAATACTGTAATTCCTGCCTTTCCAGCGCACTGCCGAGCCAATAATGTCTTGTGGGTTTGCCACATCATCAAAGTCATTGGGGTGCGCATGAATTGTCAGATCGCTAGCCGTGCGCCGCAGTTGCGAAGCGCGTTTTAGCCCGGCTTTGAACTTCATCAAGGCCTTGATTTTGCGTTGCCCTTTGACGGTAGTGCCGTCCACAGGGAGAAAATCTATTTCTTCTTCGCCGTTTAGAAATGCCGTGAATACTGTATTTTTCCGCATATTCTCACCTCAAAGCACATAATCTGTCATATCGTCAGTCCGTCCGGCACGCATTTCTCCAGTGCAAGCGGTAAACCTCTTTAACAGGTCTTCATTCTGCCGCACATATTCGGCCAGTGGAGTATGCGCATTTTTATCGTATTCAATCTTAAAATCTTCTACGGTCTTAGCGACAATTCCACGCGCCTGCGCTTCCGCCTGTTCGTCCGACAAGACAGCCATCATGCGCGCAATCAGCAGTTTAATCAAAGTCAAATCTTCTGGAGCAGTCATCTCTGCTACCTCGCGACTGAGTAAATTATTAAGCCTTAGCTCTGCTATCTCGCGAAACAAATCAAAGTTCTGCGCTTCGCGCTCGTCCAACTCTCGCCCAATAAAGGCTTCGCATTCGGCTTTGGTTAAACTTATCATTTTCGCTTACTTTTGCTTAGTTCTTAATATTGTCCGCTCACACTCGCTTGTCTTGAGGATAGGCAGAGCCTATCCCATAGCCTGCGCTCGTTGTTCGCTAATCGCTCCAATGCTCTGTATCGGTTGCGCGTTCCGCGCGCCCATCACTTCGCTATTGTCGCTTTGTGGGGCGGCTACCTGCGGTATCCGCCCCAACCCTATCTGCTATCTACTCGCCGTCTCCGCTTTCGTCATTCTTATTTCCGTCAGTAGTAGAAGCACTGGCATAACCGGCACAGACCTTGCGGCCAAAGAGTGAGCCAGCCACCGGCTTTTCGTGAAGCAGGACATCTTGGTTGTAATCGTTATCAAAGGCGGAACGAAGCATGTCGCGACCATTCGGGAACAAATACTTGCCGTCATTAAAGCCGATTAAGTCCATACCGCAGTCGGTCATGAAATCAAACTCAAAGATTTTCGCGGTCAAGAGTTGCGCGAAGTTGCTACCCGGCGCGAAGACATAGCGGCCGTCATTGTCCTTTTCTAGCATTAGTCCAGAGATGAAACCCTCTGGCGCGACAAGAATCTTCTCACTACGACCCTTGAGCGCTGAGAGAGTTTTGACGGCCTTATCGTAGGCATTGTCGCCAGCAGTGTTACTGATTTTAGTCGCCACCGCCTTAGCAAACTTAGTTGCACTGTCGGTGCCAGAAGTGGCAGATTTGTTAATATCGCCAAGCATACTCCATAGACCGCGCGTACCGTCAAACATTCGCAAATCTTTGGCGCTACCAGTTGGCTCACTGCGCCCATCGCTAACGATAATGGCGCGGACGATTTCGTTGTAGAGTAGGTCGGCCAATAGTTCGCCACGCAAGATTGTGAGTTCGCCGGTAGTATCGTCAATCAAATCCTGCAAGTCAATCGGCATTTTCGCGAAGGCAATTTTCGCCTTATAGTCACGACGGACAGTTTCAAAGCCGACATTATCCTTTTTCTCGCCTTTCTTATGACCAGCACCACGACCATTGGCATAGAAGCCATAAACACTGCCTTGTAAGGCTTTGGCGGACTTCATGTGCGCAAGAATACCGCGGTCGCTCGTCCAGACTTTGAAGAAGGTCTGTTCAATCGTGGTTGGCAGAATATCGTCACCAGTGATGCCTTTCTCGGCCATTTTCTCCGCCCATGCCTTAATGACGGCGGAATTAGATTTGCCATAATTTTCCGCAATAAACTTTGCGAAATCTACATTGGCTTCCTCGGTGTCAAGATAGGCTTTCGCATTACTCGTCACGGTGATTTTCTGCGTGGGTGCTTGCACCTGCGCCGTGGCGATTTGTTTGTGGTTAGTGGTTTCGTTCATGGGTGTTCCTTTCGTTTGAGGTGATTCATTGTTGGTGGCTTCCGGCGCGCTTTCCGGGGTTGGGGCTTCGGTAGCCGGGGTAGTGGTTTCTGTATTCTTGATTTCTTCGTCTTGCATTGTCTTTTCTCCTTGATTACTTAATGCTTGGTTTGTTTGCTCTGCCAACTTCGTTGTCAGAAAAGTCTGCGATTCTTCGGAAGAATAAACGAGTTTCTTCTTCTCTCGGAATCTAGACTTTTCATTTTCTTCATTCGGTGTGTCAGGCGGATTCGGTGGCGCATTTCGGCTATTCGGATTCGTGGATTTAATATCTAGCACAAAGGCATCCCGATTACAGCCACGCGTGACGAGTGACACTTCTAGGATTTCTCCGTCTGTATAAGTCTTGGTGTCCGGCGCGTATGCACCACTGCGCCAGCCGATAGAGAACGCATTGTGCAAGTGTCCTTCGTCTATCAAAGTCATGAGATCCTGCGCATACTTGCGTTTGGAGATGCCGACCGTGAAAACCAGTTTGCCGTTCTCAAAGGTGGCGCTCCGCACCGAACCGATAACCTTATCAACTTCCCATCCATTATGGTCTGTCAGCAGTGGCACATCCACGGCCACATTCTTACTTTCCGCAAGGTCAGCCACGCGCACCAATCCGCCGTTCTTGGTCGGCAGATAAAAGGTTGCGATTTCTACATGCTCATGCGCCCGGTCTTCACTGTTGTCGCTTGCAACAAAAATAATCGTTCGCTCCGCAGTCGTGTCTGTTTCTGCGCTTTTATTTTCATCGGTATTCAGCACCGCAACCGACTTAATCTCCGCCAGTTCTAGTGCCGTATAATGTAAATCGTTAGCATTATCGTTCATGCTTCCGATTATTGGAATACATAGGATAGGGCACAAATAAACTAATGAAAAATGTTATAATAATCTTAATAATAAGTTTTTTAACAGGAAGGACAGAAGATGTCAGAGCATCATTACCATCTCATCATTAATGACTTGCCGGAAGAATATACCGAAAAATATCCGGATTTTACAAGGCTAATTACAAACAACACTGGCCACATCAGTGTTAATTTCACGGAACCGCATACGATATCTCTTTGCGGTGTTTCCTGTGATAATTATGACGGGAAAGTTAGTCTTGAAGATGTTGTCGAATTTCTTATTACGCAAGTTGCCGGTAGAGCATACGGACACCCTGCGCCTGAAACAATTGAATTCTTACAATATTGTGAATTAAAAGAAAAACCCGACTGTGAAGACCATTTGCGAATCAGACAACAGCAAACATCCCAAGCATAAAAAATGACCCCATTACAGGGGTCATTTTAGTATTGACTTTTTATAATATGTTTGCTATAATGTAAGCATATTACCATGAGGGCAGCGCAAACGGCTAACTACCTAAGCGAAGACCCTCTTTTTATTTACTTCTTATACTCTATCTTCTTGCGTATATCTGCTGTGTCTAAATAAGTAAAGCATGAACGGCCAAGTTGATGATAAAGTGAAGAAGCCTTGTGCTGGTCCGGGAATAAAACTTTACCTAACTTATCTTGACTATGGAGATATCGCACAGTCTTGTAATAATCACCGTCACCAGAAACTAAGAAGAATTTGTCAATTTCGGGATTTTCGTGAAAGTTCCTCATCATTGTAAATACAATGTCCGTATCAACATTGCCTTTCTTATTAGAAAGCGCACTTCCATTATGCTCCCGAAACACGATGATGAATCCGGCATCCTGAATCAGATCATATAAATCCTGATGGTTAGTATCAACGCAGCCAAGAAAATAATAAGCTTTATCAATATTATACTTGCGACGCAGATATTCCCGGAACTTATATAAATCTACTCGCCACGGATTGGGGCCTGTTGAAGTTCCAAGAAAGAGATTTTGCCCATCGATAAAAGCCTGATTCCGAACTGTATGCTCCGTTTGTTTAGTCATATTTAACTCCTATAATTACTCCTTATTATACCTTATAATCCCTATTTCTTCCAGTGTAATCGCTTCGCTTTCTAGGGCGCGCCGGGGCTTGCTCCCGGCTTTTTCTGCTACTATGCCTTATCGCGGCTGCGCCCCTGACTTTCTCGTGGCGCATTCTATTTCAACGACAATGAAGCCAATACTCCGCGCCACTCGCCAGTCAGCGAACTGCGTTCGCTTGGCGCGCCTATCCGCTTCGCGAGTTCTGCGCTCCGGTATGTCGCTTTGCTCCATTCCTCCGCGCACCCCATTCCAAAATGTTATAATAAGACTAATAGTAATTTCAGAAAAGGAGTTTTTGAATGAGTCCGAAAGACCAAATCACTGAACAAGAAACGGAAAACATGGCAGATATGACTGAGGGGCAACTTGCCGATTATCTTGCCGAGAACCAAAGCGACTGTTAAAATCTCACCGCCCCATACTCTACCGCCTTTCTCTCCATATCACGCACCGCATAGGCTAGCGCATCCATACAATGGTCGTTGCCGTCCTCCGGCTCGTCTAAGGTCTTGCCAGTGGATTTCTGCACGCGCCACGGATAGGTCAGATATTCCTGCTCTAGCGGTTTATCGATGCGCAAATAATGCACTTCGCGCTCCTGCACAAGGTTGATATTATACTTCTTGCCGTTCACCTTGCCACTAGCCGATTTATTGCAGGGGATAGCACGTAGTCCGGCTTCTACTAGGTCTTGGATCATCTCTGGTTTAGCATTATCACAGACAAATAGCCCCTCTTGCTTCGCATTGATTTTCAAGACTTCTGCCACGATTTCTTTACTGGTGAGATGTGTCTGATATAGGCATAACTTCAAATAAATTGCTTTGGTTTTTGGATTCTCCCATACTCCGATAATTACAGTCGGGTCATTATAGCCAAAATCTACCCCATACCGCCGGAACTCCAACCCCTCCGGCAGTTCGTCCTCGGCTATCCATCCGGAATAAATATTGCCCTCCAGTGCGCCAATCTCGCCCTCACCATAAACTCGCCACCAGTTATTAGTGCCGTCGCCCCGGTGTTGGAGTAAATCTCCCAACACCGCTGGCGGTATCCCCTCATTGTCGCGATAAGTAAGTTTAAGGAATTGCCAGTCACTCCGTTTCTGCATGACTTCGGTATGCACCCAAAACTCATTCACCGGGTTAAAGTCCAGCCAAGCCATAACTTCTGTGCGCAACATCAGTTGGTCAAACACCTTGTAATCCACGCGATAAGCTTCGTTGATAAAGAGATAATCGCGCCCAGCCCCTAATGCGTCATCCGCTTCACAAGAGAAGAACTCAATTGTAGTGCCAGTAATCTTATTCGTCCATGTATGCTTGACTTTATTACGGGTGAAATACTGTTCGCGATGCGTGCGTTTTAGCAACTTCTCCCAGTCGCGAATCGCGCCTTTCTCTAGGTTTGGGTAGGTATCCGATACAACACTAATCAATTTATCTTCCACCTGAAAGGTCAAATCGCATAGCCGGATAATCATTGCCGTAGTCTTTCCGGCACGTGCACCACCTTGTATGATATTAATGCGTGCGTTCATCTGCTCTATCTTTTGCAGCGCCGTAGTGTCTTGATACATTCTACCCCTGTTTTACTTAATAAAGTGTTAAATATCTTTTCTTTGGGCGCATAGCGGACAAGTCCGCTACCGCGCTATTCACTGCATTAGCCACAGGCTCCACTGCTAAAATATCTCTTAAAACATCGCCTGTGGCTAATTCCGTTGCTATCGCTTGCGCAAAAGTTCTCAAATTATGATCATCCACTGCGTGCGCTCCGTTCTGCGCCTTTCGCCCTCTGCGACGCGCGCTTTGCTTGCGTCGTTCGGTCGGGCGCAGACTTCGCTTTCTTCGTGGATGTGTTGCGCGCTGCGGTCTGCCGTGGGGTCGCGCTGTCGCGCTCCTTTCCCACGGCCGCGCCCTCCGCGCGCAAACCCGGCTCTATCGGCGCACTTCTCGGACTGAGTGGTACCGGCGGTTCAAGATTAGTCTGTTCAATAGACTGCTTCGGCAATCCGTAAGCCTGATTCATGGCACTCTCCCAAACTCGCCACTCGCTTTCCGGCTTCTCGTAATTACTCTTATATAGCAGAGTAGCAAGTCGCCGCACTCCGGGTGAGGTTTTGGGGTCATTTAGCACTTCTTCCAGTTCGCCGTCGTCTAGCCCATTTATCAGTTTTTCTAATTTATAACGCAAGGTATCCTCTTTTTTCCATGCGCCAGAGTGCCGCGGATTTCCACCCTCTTTGCCGAACTGCCGATTTTTGGGCGGCGCAACACCAGAAATTGGACTAACACCGGGTTTAATAGCCTGCTTTGTGGCTATTTTCCGCCGACTTTTCTTGCGCGTTTTTACGGCAGACATAAAATCTCACCCTGCTCTTTAGTCAAAACTACTTCCACGCGCGGATTACTTTTGCAGACTCCCATTAGTTTGACCTGTATACCGCGCACGGTTTCTATGCCGTCATCAGGGATAACTTCAGCCTTAACGAGTGCGTCTAGAACAGAAGTAATCTGATTATCAAGATCGCGCCGCTTCATGTCTGGCTCATAAATTCTAAACTCTAGCGAACATGGCGACCATTCCTCCGCCTTAAACGCGCCACGCGTCTGTAATCGGAATTGTGCTACCATATCGCTTTCGTTGCGCTTCGCCATATCGTTGCTCGTGATAAATCTATGTCCAGTGTGCCGGTTATATCGAATAACTTTGTTATTTTTCTTACTGACGACCGCACCTTTATATTCAATTTGTAATTGCTGCAACATTTTAGTTTCTCCGTTAATTTCAATTCTTCTGGTTCTGATAATCATGATTTTTCTACCATCTGCCAGCCTCTTTTCTGCTACTACCTAAGACTTTGATATCTGGCGGAATAGTTAAACCGCCACTATATGACTGCATAGATACCTCATATTTATCTGCTAGACAACAGCACCGCGCCAAAGTCAGACCAGCATTACATCGCAAGGCTTGGCAAAACGGCTTCCATGAACTGCTATAGTCGAAATCATGTCGCTCCCACCACCGGTGAAATATCACCATTGTGCTACCTTGTTTGACTATCACTGTATGTTTATCGCGAAAGAATATCGTCACCGCACCTGCATAGCGCACCGTGGGAACAAAATCAATGCTCGGCATAACCTCTCCTTAAATAAATCGCAAACCCACCGTGTCGCTACCAGATGAGGTAAAATAGTAAAAATATACAAAAGTATTAAATCTTAGATTCCGCGCGCGATAGTTTTTAGATTGTAGCGGTCCGCGCTCCTCAGTCAAGGTCGCGCTACGCGCTCTCTTGACTGCTTCGCTTGCGTCCGCCTTAGTTCCAACTATCTCGCGCGGCGGAATCCTGTAAAAAGCAAATCTTGTGGGGGCAGGATGCGTGGAGGTGGCGCGCTTCGCCTGTCGGCTTGCGCGCCGATCCTGCCACCGCAGTATCTGCTTTTATGGTTCGCAACTCGCGTCCATGCGCTCGCATTCTTCTATATATAGTCGTTCCGCTTCTTTGTATTTTATGCGGCCGAAGTATTTCTTCGTTCCGATTGCTCCGGCAATTATAATTGCGCGCGGGCAGGAATTATATTTTACAAAATATATAGGTGAATACAGTACATTATCTGCTTCGGGCATCGTTTTCGTTCTCCTCGTCTTGATATTTGTTAATATCTGTAATAACTATCGGCACACCTTTGTCGGTCTTAATTGTGCCATCAGGGAAGTGTAAAAGTTTACCCATTTTCTCGCCCTCCGTCAATCGCTCGGAAATAGTAAAGCCATTCTTCTGCGTGTTTTTCTCTGGACTGATGTGCGCCCAGACTAGTACGGAAAGCAAGCGGTGCAACCGTAAACGGACAGATAAAAGCAGAAACCTGCAATTCGTCGCAATCGCCAATCCCGACATAATATCTACTATCAAGAGTTGCCTTGCGTTTATCGCTTGTGAGATAGATTTTATAATCTTCGGAAATATCTCGCCGCAGAATAGTTAGCACCTCTAGTAGTTTTAAGTCGCCGAGTTTAGCGGTTTTGCTTCTGGTATTTTTTGCCATTTTTACCTCTCTTATCGCTGGCACGATTCGCCGCACAACCTGAAATGAGTTTTATTCTCATATTAAGCAAAAACTTGAATAAAGAGTTTTTAACTTTTACCAAATTGTAGTGGTACTACGCGCGCTAATGGGCTTCGCGAGTTAAGCCGTTATGCGGTCAATCGCGCCAGTGATAGTCTTAAATTGTTAATAATTGCACGGACTATCTTGGCGCGCTCGTCCGTTAGGTCGCGCTGGACTTCGTAATGAACCCTAGACAAGTCATTTAGTAAGCCCGATTTTTATCAATAAATAACCACCGCCTTTTTACAGGGGTGGTCGTTATCGTGTTCCAGCCACTACCAGCATAGCCCAAGTCTCTCGTTGCACCGTTATCAAGAAGAAGGCTCCCGCTACGGACGAAGCCACTTACTCTAACCCGCCAGCAAATTAGATTTTCCGGAATGTCACGGTTTTATTTTTGAGGGAAATTTTGCCCACTTCATAACCAAAATCCTTCGCCTCTTTTTTGTAATTTAAAAACGCATGATCCAAATCAAAGCCCAAGATACCCTTAATATCCGCATATGATAATACATATACATCTTGGCCATGCATCTTCAAATACTTCCAAAGCGGTTTATATTTACTCATCAAATATACTCCAACAATTCTGGAAATTCTCGATAACCACTCTCGGAATTAAGATGTCCGCCACCATCAATCATAATTTGCCTCGTAGCAACTACATCTGCAAATTTTTTCTCAGCTTCAGGACTCACATACGGATCGTTATCAGTATAGAAACAAATTATATCATCACAATAATTCTTCACGTCAGTAAGATTTTCTAAATACATCCCGCGATTTACATCGTCATAATCTTCGTCAATGCCAAAATAATTATTAAAACCACAGACAAAAACCAATCTCTTCACCTTAACTTTATTCTGAACGAGAAACTTGCAGATAAAAACTGGTGCGATAGAATGGGCAAAAATCGTAGTGTTCTCAGTAATCAGTCCAGCATCAAGATAAACTTTAAGCAACTTCGACCAATTCTCATAATTTTGGAAACCAACCCCAATCGGAAAATCTGGAGTATAAACTTCCTTACTCCGATTACGCAATTCTTTGCGCAGCCACGGCAACCAATTTACGAACGGATTACCAAAGCTACCATGAATCAGAAAATAATTTGCATTCGCCATCGTCATTAATTCACCCGATTAATAATTTCACCAGTCACAGATAGCACCGTCTTTACCCAAATCTCAAACATCTGCTCCAGAGCTTCCTTTGTATAATAAGCATTATGTGGAGTGATAAAAACATTTCCATCGTACGATTTGCCTAGATCATCACTTTCAAAAGCCACACCTCCCAGCTGACCTTCACCCACCATTTTCGCCATGCGCTCAGCCACATCTTCAAAACCATTTGCCACGATAATGATTTTCATATTTTTATTGAACTTTGATAAATCATCAAACAGAGCTAAACTCTCGGGATTTTTCGCCGCCGTGATAAACATATATTCTGATTTATCCAGCATCTCTTCAAACGACAAATAATGATACGATGTTTCAATCTGATGTCGTTGATAATAACAAATTTCCTTGCGACCTACAATTCCGTCCAGTTTCCGGGCCAAACTCTGACCAATTTCCCCAAACCCCACAATATCAGTCGGCTTGTCCCACATTTCTTCACCTATAAACTCGTCATCCCAATTCATCCCACCGGCCTTTTGAAATAGTGGTAACTTCTTAGCCAGAGCCAAGGCCATCATCACACATTTCTCAGCCACCGCGTTGGTTGCGTAATGGGGAACATTAGTCACCGCAATACCTTTCTTAGCACAATACTCACTATCAATCCACTCATAGCCAGTAGTCTCTAGACAAATCGCTCGCAGCTGCGGAATCCGATCTATCACCTCATTCTCAATTTTCCATCCGACAATATCCGGATCCAGTGCTACTACTTTCGGCTCATTATCTTCATAAAGCAACTCGTAGTTGTTATCATCCGTGACAACTACTTTGGAAAAGGACTTTTCCAAAGCTCGCATTTGCGTCTGTATCAAATCACTCGGCTTAGCATAAATATACAAATTCACTTCAGCTCTCCCTTTTGAGCAATAATATAATCTGTACCCAGAATTACTGGCTCCTCATGATCAATCACCTTCAAAGCGCAGTTATCAGAAACAGCATAAACCGGCAAATCAGTCTTTTCCGAAGCCTGTACCACCTCGGCCTGGCCAAACTTATAACACCCATGCAAATGTGGCAAGAAAATTATCGGCACATATTCCATAAAATGATCCGCCATACGTTTCTCCTTATAAATCACTTCCTGCACTTCATCTGGCTCTTTATAACACATCACACAAGACCCAGCCGAACTCCCCACCCAAACTTTCTCCTTTAATATTTCTGGCAAAATCTCCGCAAAGCCAGTCTTCAGGAAGACATTTGCCAGATAATCCGTATTACCGCCAAAACAAAAAATCATATCAGCAGTAGCAATCCGAGCTTTCACGTATTTCATATCATGCGCCTGCAAATCGACAAACTCAATCTTGCCACCAATAATATGACTCAGTCGCTCCAGCTCATCCGTAAACCAGCGCATATCGCCCGACTCACCTTTGATCGCTTCATTTATGACAATCATATTAATGTCCTGGCGCGGTTTTCCTACCATTTCTTCTAGAGCGGTAATGATTTCTTCATTAGCCAACCCCGAGGATGTAAGAATCAACTTCATAATTATCTCCTAAATCTTACCTCAATTATACCATGCGTTCCGCGCCAAATCGTGTATAATTATATTATGAATCAACCTCTATTTGAAAATATTGATTGTGTACACCTGCGTGTTCCGAGCCTCCAAGAAGGTCTCAACTTTTACCGTGATACACTGGACTTAAAATTATTATGGCAAACCGCTACAACTTGTGGCTTAAGCATGAAAGCCGACATCACCGAAATCGTCCTCTCCACAGAAGATAATCTCATGGTAGACATCAAAGTTGACGATGTCGAAAAAGCCCTACCAACCTTTCTAGAAGCTGGAGGAAAGCTTGAGTATGGCCCGTTTAGCATTGATATCGGCAAATGTGCCGTGGTAGCCGACCCTTGGGGCAACCACTACTGTCTTCTCGATACCACTAAGGGAACTTACGACACCAATCCTGACAGCACGGTCAGCGGAGTCTCACAAAAATAGGAATTATTCATTATGGCCAGAGCTATCAAAGAAAAAGAATTAACTAATACTAAATTAGCCACCAGTTATGGCGGTTGGGTATATTGCACCGAGTGCAACGAAAACATCGGCTACCTCTGCTATGCAACTTATGACGAACTGACATTTAATTATCAATGTCAGTGTGGCAACCACGGTAAAATCTTCCTCAACTTTATAGATAGTCAAAAAGGAAATAACTGTAACGATGATCTTATTATCATCAAAAACCGCTTGTGCTGCCCGCAAGATCAGCAGCCTCTGATAACAATCTTAGATAAAAAGCTCAAAAATTACGATCTAAAAATCACCTGCAAAGCTTGTGGCGACATTTATCATAAAACCAAATCGACATTTTAGCCACAACCGTGATATACTACACATATGAGCAAATTTGTAAAAACTCCCGAAAACTCCAACATTGACTCACCTGCGAATTCCGATTGGGATATGAGCAATGTAGAATTTACTGGCTCCGAAACTACAGATAATCCCGTCCTCACATTATCTGCGGCAGATAATGTGATTGAGCCTCAATCACCAGAAATTGAAGCAAATCCTCTAGAAGATTTAGAATTTTGGAGCAACGAGTATCGTCAAGCCGAACTCCAGTTTGTCAAATTTCGGCAAAGCGCCGAAACCCAACCGTCAACCGATCCTCAAGCTTACTACCGCAAACTGTTAAACTACGAAGATGACCAAGCCTACAACTGGCAACGTCTCACCGAAGCTACTAACGAAGCCCGTTCTCAAGGTGAAGCTCAAGATGATTACACTCTCGCTAATCTCCAGCGCCTGAGCAGTATTGAACCTAGCGAGACTATTGAGGCTGCTAGTGGAGTATTCTTCAGTGAACGCATGTCTAATCTTCGACGCAAAATTCGCGCATCCACCAATTCAGACCAAGCCACCAAAGACCTTGATTTCGCGAATGACACTTGGCAAAGAGTTTATGAATACATCACAGCCGCCATCGATTATGATTTAATGCGCGATAGTTATCATCAATATCAGCTCACTCGTCGCAGTCGCCACAACGACATGATTAAACAGCTCAACGGCCTCAATGATTTAGCTGAAGCTTATGATAGCCCCCGCTTCACCCTGCGCAACTTTATGACTAACGATTTTTATTATCGGCAAGGCCTTGACAAGGGCGGCTGGCTCAATCAACGCGCCAATTATGACCGCGAAACCGTCCTTGCTTACTTCAAAACGGTTTATCAAGACCAAATTCAGGGTTTTGAACGATCAGCTCGCGAAATCGACCTCTTTCCTTCACGTTCTTAGCTCAAAAACTATTGACTTTTTTAGTAATCTGTGGTACAATGGTAATAATCCGATGTTATTCGGGTGGTTTCTGATGAGAAAGGGGGAATTCTAATGAATAAAATCATCAAGAACCTTCAGTTGCAAATGTTGAACAGCATCAAAATAGAAGAAATCGCTCAGCATATCTTACCGAGCAAGGCGGCTTCGGCTTATCTTTCGGGCGACACCGACACAAAGGTCATAAGCGAGCTAAGACGTGAACTGAAACAGCAGGGAATCGACCCAAAATTGTATCAACACCAGGATTCCCTACATAATTTGATGCTGCGCTTGGCATCAATGTACCTTGCAAAATTGCCATAACACTTAGGCTTCCGTTTTTGCACGGAAGCCATTTTTCTCGTAAAGTTTATGCTATAATTAAACACATTATGAAACACAGGGAAAACACCATCAGCTGGCAAAAGCTCCTCTCCAGCCCATGGCCCGCCGTTTGGGCTTGGATTTTTCTAGCCATTATCATACTAGGGATTTTTATGCCCGGTTCGACCTTGATCACCATTATTAAGCTTAGCGGCATCCTCCTATGTCTAATATATGCCTGCCAAAAATTTCCAAACGATCACCTCCTCCAGCTAGCCCTACTCTGCACTTTTGTTGCCGATACAATTCTGGCTATTAATAATATCGCTGATGGTGGTCTACTTTTCTTCCTTGCCGCCCAACTCATTCATCTTTTTCGACTGGAACCGCAAGCTCGCCGCCCCATTGCCATTATCTTTGCAATCATAGCCGTGATTGCAATCGCTAGCGATCTAATTTTTCAATTTGCACCGCTCATTTACGTTATTTGCGCCTTTTATCTTCAAGTTATACTCATGAATATCATTGTCAGCTGGCGCTGGTATCGTCATCATCCCAAAGAGCCACTTAGTCTCTGCGCACTCGTAGGTTTCAGCCTCTTTCTAGCCTGCGACATCTGTGTAGGAATCTCTTATCTCTCACTTACTGGCACTTTTAGCACCTTTCTGTACATGCCAGCCAACTTTTTTGCTTGGTTTTTCTATTATCCTTCGCAAATCCTAGTGTCAAATAGTTCAAGATATGCTAAAATGGTTCCTAAAGGAAGGTAATTGTGCTACAATGGAGGTAGAATATGGAAGGTAAAAAATCACACACAACACCCAGTAATGGCCAACGCGCAATCCTCGTATTTGGTGCGCCCTGCAGTGGCAAGACAACTTTTAGTAAACAGTTTGCCGCGCAATTCAATGCAACATTTTATGATCTTGACGCGTTAAAGAAAGATCATAATCTTTCTCGTCAGTTCATTTTGCTCTTAGTAGAGCAAATTGCTCGCACCGGGTCGACTTTGATCTTTGAGGGTGGCAATGACACCGAAAAAGACCGCAAAGAGTTAGCAGAAATTCTGCGTTCTGCGGGTTATTCTCCAACTTTGATCTGGATTCAGACCGATGTTAGCACCATTCGTGCCCGCCTCAAAACTCGCCTTAAGAGTGTGGATAAAGCCAAGCAAGTTTATGATGCCCGCATCAAAGCCCTTGAAGGACCATCTGATGCTGAAGCTCCCATCGTTCTGTCTGGTAAGCACACTTACCATACTCAACTCAAACAAGTTCTGACTCAGTTGCAGGAGCGCTGAGTAGTGTCTAACAGTAAAGCATAAGGGGGATGAATGATTATTCAGGATGCTGAATTTGGTGAAGTTGTAGTACGCAAAAATCCTCTCTCTAAAAGTGTGCGTTTTTCTGTGGCGCCATCCGGACGGTTGCAAATGTCCGTGCCGCAGCACACCAGTGATTTTTTGGTGAAAAGGTTCTTAAACAGTAATCGCGCCCTTATTCGCGAGAAAATCCCCCTCAGCGATCCCAAAACTCAGCGCGCCCGCGATGCCAAAAAGAAAATTCTGATAAAAAAGGCTCGTGAGTACTTGCCATATCGCCTAGAATACTATGCTCAATTATATGGTTATCACTATGAGCGATGCCGGCTAAGTCATGCAGCTACCAGATGGGGCAGCTGTTCATCAAATGGTACAATTTCACTCAATATTGGCCTCATGCAAGTACCCGAAATTCTACGTGACTATGTGATTTTACATGAACTAGCTCATCTCAATCATATGGATCACTCTGAAGCTTTTTGGGCGGAAGTTGGTCAGCACGATCCAAAATACAAAGACCACCGACGTAAGCTCAAAGCTTTCTCACCCGGAGTATAATATACGAAAAGGGCTCGCACAATACGTGCAAGCCCAAACAGATTGTAACTTAGCGGAACTCCACTACTCTGAGGCGCAACCTAAGCGACCGGCTTCATTGTATTCATTACCGCGATCCTCCTCCGCATTCTTTACAGCTTCGGCCGCCACGTCTCCACCTTTTAGGTCATCCTGCGCCACCTGATCATCGGCATCTTCCTCTACCATGTTGGCTACTTCATCATCGCAGTGCTCATCGAAATCCTGATCATCCGGATCTCCTTCCATCTGCGCGAGCAACCTGTGCCATACCCAGTGCGCCACCAGCACACCTCCAGCTGCAACTGCTAAAACCTTCAGATAATCACGTCTTCTCAACTACATCACAACCTTTCCTTTAATTTTCGCGGGCGGCATCATGACCAAATTTAGCCTGATCGCACCTCGTCTTTACTTTTATATCATGTGTCATCATACAAGTCAACTGCAAGCTAAATTTTCCCCAAAATAACAGTTGTAATTTGGCAAAAAGTGTGCTAAAATACAAAGGTATAGTTTAATAAACGGACACTTTAAGCTAGACGACAGAGCAGGCCACTTGGTCTTGTATTACAATGTATAGTATTCATATAGCAAATGTAATACAAATCATTACAGGAACCACTCATTAGTCTAGATTTCGTGTGTCTATAAGGGAAAGGAATAGGATGCAAGTCATCATCGGCACCAAAATTGGTATGACCCAGATCATCGGCGACGACGGTATCGTAACACCAGTTACGATTTTGCAAGCCGACCCCTCCACAGTGACTCAGATTAAAACTGTCGAATCCGACGGTTATAATGCTGTGCAACTGGGGTACGGTCAGGGTAAGAATCTGAGCAAGTCGGTTTCTGGCCACGTTAAAGCGGCTGGAGTTACACCAAAGGTTCTGCGTGAGTTTCGCGTTGAGGGAACCCCAGAGCTCAAGGTTGGCGACAAAATCAGCCTAGACAACTTTAAAATTGGAGATAAAGTCCAGGTCACTGGTATTTCCAAAGGCAAAGGCTATGCTGGTACTGTCAAACGTTGGAACTTTAACGAATCACGAAACACTCACGGTTTCAAAGGTAATATCAGAAGAGTTGGTTCAATTGGTTCCATGTACCCACAAAAAGTCTTTAAAGGTAAAAAGATGCCCGGCCGCATGGGCCACGATCAGGTAACTGTCAAGAATTTGGTAGTTGCCTATCTTGATGCCGAAAATAATATCATCGGCTTAAAGGGCGCCGTCCCCGGACCGAAAAAAGGCATCGTAACTATTGAGGGAAAGGAGTAATATGGCTGAACTTAATAAAGAAGTCTTTGGTCTAGATGTTCAGAATCATGAACTCCTCAAGACCGCTTATGATGCATATTTAGCAAATTCCCGCAGCTCACATGCCAAGACTCTGAAAAGAGGCGAGGTACGAGGTGGTGGTAAAAAACCATGGAAGCAAAAAGGTACTGGTCGTGCTCGTTTTGGCTCTACCCGCAATCCAATCTGGCGCCATGGTGGTGTTGCTTTCGGTCGTACCGGTAATGAAAACTTCACCAAGAAAATGAGTAAGACCGCTAAAAAGGTCGCTGTAAAACAGGCTCTAAGCCTAAAGAATAGCGAAAATGCTATTATCGTACTCAAAGAGCCGGTCACCTTCGTTGGCAAAACCAAAGAAGCCGTCAAAGTAATGAAGGATCTGAAGATTGAGGATAAGAATATCTTGGCCGTAGTCAAAGAAAAAAGTGACAACATTATGCGCGCCACCAATAATCTTCCAAATTTGAAGCTAGTTCGCGCTACCTACTTAAATGTCTTTGATATTCTGAATGCCGATGTAATCGTCTTTGGGCCAAATGCCTTAGCTGCTGCCGAAGCTTGGCTATTAGATAAGGAGGAAGCATAATGAGAACTGTACAATATATTCCTCGTGCCACAGAGAAAGCTTATACTGAAGAAGCTAAGAATACTTATATCTTCTATGTGCCAAAGAATGCTAGCAAACAAGAAATTGCCAAACAAGTAGCCGCAGCTTTCAAGGTGACAGTAGTCGATGTTCGTACCGCAGTGCGCAAAGCTAAGCCAACTCGCTTTAGTCGTGGCCGACATGCTTATCCAGGTACTACTTTTCGCCAGGATCACAAAGTTGCCTATATTACCGTAAAGGCAGGTGACAAGATTCCAGTATTTGAAGAAACTAAGGCTGACGATAAAAAAGCTGATGCTCAAGAAACAAAAGCCGAGAAGAAAACAGCAAAGAAGGCCGCCAAAGAAGAGAAAAAGGTCGCAAAGAAGGCGGAAAAAGAAGCAATCAAGGAGGATAAGTAATGAGTATTAAAGCTTATCGCCCAACTACTCCTGCTCAGCGCCAAAAGACTACTCAGGATTTCGATCAAATCACAACCCGAAAACCCATGAAGTCTTTGCTCGCGAGCAAGAAACAAATAGCCGGCAAAAACAACCAAGGCCGCATTACAGTGCGTCACCGTGGTGGTGGAGTTAAACGTCATTACCGTGTATTGACTTACAATCTACCGGTCGACAGTAAGTTTACTGTGCTTGAGATCGAATATGATCCAAACCGTAGTGCCCGCATTGCTCGTGTACAAGACCAAAACGGTGCCTATTATTACGTGATTGCCGACAATAACATGCAAAAAGGCATGACTTTTGAAACCGGCAAAGATGCTGCCGTAGAGACCAGCAACCGCATGCCGATCGAAAATATCCCAGTTGGTACTTTCATCTACGCAATCGAGCTCACACCTGGACGCGGAGCTCAGATGGTTCGTTCAGCCGGAACTAGCGCTCAGCTAATGGCAAAAGAGAACGGCTATGCCACCATCAAAATGCCTTCTGGCGAAATGCGCAAAGTTTTGATTAATTGTGAAGCCAGTATTGGTACCGTAGGTAACGAACAACATCAGAATATCAAAATCGGTTCAGCTGGTCGCAGACGTCGCAAAGGTATTCGACCAACCGTAAGAGGTGTGGTTATGAATGCTACCGATCACCCACATGGTGGTGGTGATGGTGGTCGTCATGGTACTGGTAAAGCTCCACGTACTCCATGGGGTCAGTTAACACTTGGTTACCGTACTCGTCATAATAAGAAAACTAATAAAATGATCGTGCGCAGTCGCCACGAAGGAAAGAGGAAATAATGTCTCGGAGTCTGAAGAAAGGTCCATTCGTGGACTACAAACTCGCGAAGAAGGTTGCCGCCCTCTCTACCGAGGATCGCACCGTCATCAAGACTTGGGCCAGACAGTCAACAATTTCTCCAGAAATGGTTGGCCGCACTATTGCCGTACACAATGGCAAAGTTCATGTACCAGTCTTCGTGAGCGAGAACATGGTTGGTCACAAACTCGGTGAGTTTGCTCCAACTCGCAAATTCAAACGTCATGGTGGTAAGAAAGCCGCCGAAGCAGCAAAGGGAGGTAACTAATGACTACTCATTTTGCACATGCCGTAATTAAAGGAGTTGACAGCCAGCCGCGCAAGACTAGTGTTGTAGCTAGCCTCGTACGTGACCGCTACGTCAGTGATACAGTAATAATCTTAGAGAATACTCCAAGGCGAGCCGCCCGAGCTGTACGCAAGGCTATCGAAAGTGCTGCTGCAAACTTGTTAAATAATTCCGGAGTTAGCATTGATCCTAAGAGCCTAAGGATTGCCCGTATCAGTGTAACTGCTGGTACACGTATGCGTCGTTATGTTCCGGCTTCTCGTGGTCGTGCTCTGCCATACGAAAAAATTTCAAGTAACATATTCGTCGAAGTTGCTGGGGAAGAAAAAGCCAAAGCGACTAGTAGCAATAAAGCTAAAGAATCAACCGCTCAGGTTGAAGAGAAGGAGAAAAAGTAATGGGTCAGAAAGTTAATCCCGTTTCTTATCGTCTCCAAATCAGCAAGGACTGGTCGTCTAAATGGTTTACCCGTAAAGCCGATTTTCGTCACTGGCTGGTTGAGGATACGAAGATCCGCGACGCAATTGAAAAGCGCTTCAATAGCCGCCCAACTATTGCTCGGATCGACATTGAGCGCAGTGCCAACTTGACCACAATTACCATTCTGACTGCTAAAGCCGGAGCGGTAATCGGTAAGCAAGGTGCTGGCATTAACGAGCTCAAGAAAGAGCTAGAAAAATTCGTCAGCGGTCCTATCCGGATCAACGTCGAAGAGATTAAGAAACCAGAATTAAGTGCCAAGCTAGTAGCCGAAAACATTGGTTTTCAGCTTGGTAAGCGCATGAACTTCCGTCGAGCCGTCAAAATGGCCTGCCAATCTACTATGAATGCCGGTGCTAAAGGTATCCGTGTAGAAGTCAGCGGAAGGTTAAACGGTGCAGAAATGTCTCGGCGCGAGAAATTCATCGAAGGTAGTGTACCTCTACATACCTTGCGTGCCGACGTCGATTTCTACGTTTGTCATGCTCAAACCATCGCTGGCATCATAGGTGTAAAAGTTTGGATTTATAAGGGGGAGAAATAATATGGCTATCATGACACCGCGTCGCGAGGCGCATCGCAAAGTCCGTAAGGGCAAAAACGAAGGTACTGCTTCACGCTGTAACACCGTAGCCTTCGGAGACTGGGGGCTAATGTCTATAGATAATGAACGTGTGACCAGCCGCCAAATCGAGGCCGCTCGTCAGGCGATTACCCGTTATGTCAAACGTGGCGGTAAAATTTGGATTCGCATTTTCCCGCATACTCCAGTTACCAAGAAGCCACTTGACGTGAAAATGGGCAGTGGTAAAGGCGAACCACAGTTCTACGTTGCTAAAGTCAAAGCTGGAACTGTTATGTTTGAAATTGCTGACGTGACCGAAGAACAAGCTAAAGAAGCTTTCCGTCTAGCTGGTCACAAATTGCCAGTGCGTACAAAAATTATTAAGAAAGAGGAGTTTTAAGATGGCTGGAGAATTGCAAGGAATTGTGAGCTCAGCGAAGTGTGATAAGACCATCACCGTGTCTATCGCAAGCCGCGAAACTCACCCACTCTATCGCAAGCAGTATACTAAAACTCGCAAATACACTGCTCACGATGAGAATAACGAAGCCGGTGTAGGCGACAAAGTCCTAATCGAGGCCTGTCGTCCGTACTCTAAGACTAAAAGTTATAAACTTGTAAAGATCTTAGAAAAATCACACGGTACCGTTGAGCTCAAAGATGAAGTTCTCGGCAAAACCACTGAGGACCAAACTGTAGCAGCTGAAGGGGAGGAGAAATAAGATGATTCAACAGGAAACTAGATTAAAAGTCGCTGATAACAGCGGCGCCAAAGAACTTGGTGTAATCCGGGTCCTTGGTGGCACAAGAGCTAGGTATGCCCGTGTTGGCGACATCGTCACCTGTAGTGTAAAAGATGCTAGCCCAACTGGTGGTGTGAAGAAAAAAGCTGTTGTAAAAGCTGTAATCGTCCGCACTCGGCAACAAATCAGAAGGCCAGATGGTTCGACCATTAGGTTTGACGATAATGCTGCCGTCTTGGTCAACGACGATAAGACCCCCAAAGGTACTCGTGTCTTTGGCCCAGTGCCAAGAGAGCTACGCGATCTTGGATTCAATAAGATTATTAGCTTAGCTCCGGAGGTGCTCTAATATGGCTAAATGTTTGAAAGTAGGCGATCGCGTCAAAGTTATCGCCGGTGATCACAAAGGTGAAGTTGCCAGCATTGTCAAAGTCGACAAACAAGCCGGCAAGGCCTTCCTAAAAGACATTAATGTTCGTACTCGCCATATGCGCAAAACGCAATTTAATCCGGCCGGAGGCAAAAAAGATGTCCATGTTGGAATCGATTTCTCCAACCTTAAAAAGGAGGATAAGTAATGGCTGATGTCAAAACTATGCCAAGACTAAAGCAGCTGTACCAAGACAAAATTGTCAAACAGCTCCAAGAAGAGCTTGGTCTTGAAAATGTCAATCAAGTACCCAAACTAGAAAAAGTCGTTGTCTCTAGTGGTGTTGGTAAAAAACGCGAAGACAAGAAGTTTACTGAAACTGTTGAGCTGACTTTGACCAAAATCACTGGTCAAGCTACCACTAGCCGCTTAGCTAAGAAATCTATCGCGAGTTTCAAAATTCGTAAAGGTATGGGAGCACCAGTAGGTTACTTGACTACTTTGCGCAATGATAAAATGTATGAATTCGTTGATCGCTTAATCAATATTGCTTTGCCGCACGTACGTGATTTCCATGGTGTATCCAGGAAAGCTTTCGATAAGCAAGGTAATTACAGTCTTGGCCTAAAGGAGCAAACTGTTTTCCCAGAAATCACTTTCGAAGATGCTGCAGTATTGCACGGTCTAGAAATTACATTTATCATCAAGAATGGATCTAAAGAAGGGAGCACCAAATTGTTAGAAGCATTTGGCATGCCATTTGAGAAGGAGGGGAAATAAGATGGCGAAAAAGTCTGCCGTTCTGCGCGATGAAAAACGTCGCAAAATGAACGAAAAATATAAAGCTAAACGTGCCGAGCTGAAAGCCGCCGGTGATCTGGAAGGTTTGCAGAAGTTACCACGAAATGCTAGCCCAACCAGGCTCAAAAATCGAGATATGCTTGACGGTCGTCCTCGTGGCTACATGCGCTATTTCGGTCTCAGCCGCATTAACTTCCGCGAAAAGGCTTCTAAGGGTGAAATCCCCGGTGTAACTAAGAGTAGTTGGTAGGAAAGGAGAGAATTATGTCATTACAATCAACAGATCAAATCGCCGACCTAATTACTCGTATTCGCAATGCTATTATGGTTGGCAAGACCGAGATTCGGGTTCCTACTAGCAAGCTCAAAGTTGCTGTAACCGAAGGATTAGTCAGTGCTGGCTACCTCGCTGGATATGACATTGAGGAGTCTAAGCCTCGCGGTATCCTACATGTCATGATTTGTAACGAAGGCGAGAATGCTCGAATCACCGAAATTTCCAAAGTTTCTAAGCCAGGTAGAAGAGTTTATGTTGGTTCTGAAGAGATTCCAGTAGTTAAGTCCGGTCGTGGTGCTGTGCTTATCAGTACTAGCAAGGGGATTATGACTGGTCGCGAGGCCAAGAAACAACACCTTGGTGGCGAAATTCTAGTTAAAGTCTATTAGGATTTTAGGCTAGTACTATAAAAGGTCCTTCGGGGCCTTTTATAGTTTTAACCGCGAAAACACGATGGCATTCTAGCTCACAGAATCGCTAGAGACTACTTCCATCCACCCTTCAGCATTTAGGCAAATCAACTTATCACGTTTTACTGCTGATTCTAGCAACACTTGGCCTTTGTGTCCCGAACGTGGCAGCTCACTAGGATCAAAACCCATTTCATTTTTCCAGAAACTTTCATTTACATCCACGACTCGACCAATCTCACGACTTAATTCCTGATGATTGCCATCGTATTGACCAGCAAAGTTTTCTAATACCACCTGGTCATCATCATATAATAATATGCCCTTAGGTTCTGCCCCAGTCCGCGCTATCACCTTTAGCCAGTCATCCAAATCTTGATGTGACGTAACGAAATACATTTTTTCTACCGGCACTCGCACCGCCGTGGCATTATCAAGCATCTGGTCATAACGTTCCTTAATCGACTCTGCAATCTCGCGTTCCGTCGCTAGCAAAATTTTCACAAAATCCCGATTCGACTTCGCATAATCCAACACTTTCTCTACACTATCTAATTCCGCATAGCCATTCCGAGCGAAAATATCGCGATCAATCAGAGACTGTATCCAGGGAATAGCCGGAGCGACTTCTGACTTTTGATACAAATCTTCATCCCAGGTCAAATTACCCGCCTCATCCAAAGTATAATATTTTCGCAACTCTTCAGCTGAGAGACTATTATCGTACTCACATAATTTCGAGTGACCAAGTATCATATTGCCTTCTTTATACATCAACATCCGCATTAGATTACTGTCGACATTATTTTTCTCGCCAAGCGAAGCCCCGCCATCACCCCAAGTCTCTAGCTGGTTCTTCACGGCATAAAACTCTTGTGGATTAATCCTATCACCCACCTGCAAAACCTCAAACGGCGCCGGACGCGAAGGAATAACTAAAATCGTACCCCCCAGCAAGTCTTCTGGTGCTGCCACGAAACCAGCCAAATGCCCGCGCGACCCAGGCAAAGCATCGATTTGATTCATGCTCCAAGATAGGCCTTCAAAACCAGAATTAAGATCAAAGGCCGAAATCTCCGGATCGTCTTCTCTCAAGGCCACACCGTTTTTTAGCCCACCCGTCTGCAAAATCTTCTCCAAATGATTTATCGTACTACCATGATAAAGGTAATTTCCGCTCGGAAACTCACCCGCTAAGACTCCCGGTGCGCTCTCATTCATATCAATTACTCTCTCACGCAATGCTTCAACCTTTTGCTCTTCTTCACTAGTCAAATTCACTTCTCGACCAAAAGTAACTCTCCCTACATGCTCAAGCGAAAGATGTTGGAGCTTAGAATTTACGGCCTGCTCCAGACCAGCCTTCACTCCTCCTTCATCGGCCATCTGATAAATCTCATTGATGCCCTCAACCTTCACATCGTCGCTCGGGCGGTCTGGCAAAGAGTTAATTAAGTCTATCACCTTTCTTCCATATTGCAAGTAGCGCTCGCGCATACTCGCGTCTAATTCTGTACCGTCTTTTAGGGAAATATCTCCACTTTGGGCTAACTCCTTCAACATTGCCCATTCCAAATTAACATTCTTCGGCTCATTATCTTCACTAACATCAGGCTCAAAATTCTTCATATTTCTATCTTAGCACGGTATTTTGAAAAAAGTCTTATTCCATAAATTAGAAAACCCGCAGCAACTGCCGCAGGTTCATCTTTTTGTCCTATGATGTCAAACAAATCTACTTTGTGGTCAAGATTTCTAAAGCCCGTATGCGATCCAACTCATTGTTCAACCGACAGAGATACACTGTAGTGCTAAAAGCTCCTTCAATATCTTGCACGGTCGGTCGCCAGATTTCATCCAAACCACGAGTACACACTATCACAATCTTACCCGTGAAACCACTCTGTGATTTTACACTAGTACCATCCACGTTGTGATAAGTATCAGTTACAATGATAATTCGGTCATAATCAGAAATTTCTGCCAAACTATTAACCGCCGCATAAATGTCCGTTGATCCACCATCTACATCCACCTCCGTATATTCCTCAGCCGCAATCACCTTATATTGCCGCGCAAAAGCCACGATAATTTCCGCCTTGTTGACCTTATCAACAAATTCACCATAATCCGCAATATCAGCCATAGATTCCAAGACCGACCCCGAAGCATCCAGCAACAATGCCACTCTTTCGCCTTTGTCAGCATAATCTTCAATTGCATAGGCAATTTCCCGGGTAGAAATGAACGGATCTTCTGCCCCATTATTATCAGAGGCATCCTGATCGTGAATCACCCGATCCTCGATTGCATTACCTGGATCCGGCAAGAGATGATCAATGGTTTCAGCTTCCATGCCTTCTGGTTGCACCTTAATACCATACCGAAACCGTTGATTAGAACGGCCATCACCCAGAATCCCATTAATTACTACGATTGAACGTGCAGGCACCCAGCCTATCGGAGACGGGTGCTCAGGATCAAGGAAAATCTCCGCCCAAACATCATCCCACGACACATCATGATCGCTATCATGGAGCCAAGCCGCGGCTACCGGCACATCCTTTGGATTGTATCCCCGGTATTCCTTCAACCGTCCATCATTGCTGAGCTGCGCAAAACCGCCCAGATACAAATCAGTACCCAGCGGAGTATAGCGATTACCAATGACACCATGAGGACCGCAACCCTGGTAATCTGCTGAAGCATAGTACTTCGTACCCTCCGGAATCACCACCCTTGTACCGAAACAGAGAGACTCCAAATCTTCATCTTCTAGTAAGTCCACCTCCACCGGTACCATCATCTCCGCATCTGGCAAATTCGCCACATCCGATGAAGGCTCTGCGGCCATTACTACTCCGGTCCTGCAAAATGCTAATAATACCATGCAACTCACAACTACATACTTCAAAAACTTCATTTTACATCATCCTTTCTTTTAAAAAACCAGATTTCTAAATCTCCGCACACCATTATACTATAAAAATCAAATTAGTCAATGAGCATCCCATCCGTCAAAGCTGAGTCGAAATTTTCTCCGCCTAACACCCCTTGAACTTTCCCACAAACTATGCTACAATGACAAAGATATTAATAAAAAGGGAAACTATGAGTCGTATCGGAAAACAACCCATCGAAATTCCGGCGGGAGTGACAATCACGGTCGGCGACACAGATATTACTGTCGCTGGGCCGAAAGGTTCACTCAATGTTCCGCTCCAGGAAAAAGTCAAAGTTGCTGTAGCTGATAATGTTATTACAGTTACTCGCGAAGATGACGAACCAAAATCACGTGCCTGGCATGGCCTTCAACGTGCGTTATTAAGCAATGCCGTCCAAGGTGTCACAAAAGGTTTTGAGAAAAAACTCGAAATCAACGGTGTTGGTTTTAGATTGAGCGGCGGACCTAAAGAAATCGAAATGGCTTTAGGATTTTCGCACCCAGTCAAATATGCCGCACCTGATGGCATCGAATTAAAAACCGACAAAATGACCATCATTGTTTCAGGGATCGACAAGCAAAAAGTTGGTCAAGTCGCCGCTGAAATTCGTGCTTTGAAGAAACCTGAACCATACAAAGGCAAAGGTATTAAGTATGCTGACGAAGTTATTCTTCGTAAAGCAGGGAAGGCAGGTAAGAAATAATGAACACCACATTTCGCGCTAAGCGCACTCGTGCTAAACTTCATGGTACTGCCGAGCGCCCACGTCTCAGTGTACATATGAGCAATATGCACATTACTGCACAGATTATCAATGATGATACCAGTACAACTGTAGCCTATGCCACTACAGTAGGCAGCAAATTAACTGGTAATAAAACCGACAAAGCCACAGCAATTGGCAAAGAAATCGCCACCAAGGCCAAAAAAGCCAATGTGAAGTCTGTCGTCTTTGATCGCGGTTCAAAATTATATGCTGGCAGAATGGCTGCACTAGCTGAAGCTGCTCGCAAGGAAGGATTGGAGTTCTAAGATGGCTGACTCTGAAAAACAAGCAAAAGTCGTCAACAAATCCGGCACTCTAAAGATGACCGATGATGTTGCGGCTACCCGTTCCCGCAAGGATATTAACGGGAAGACTATGTCTCGACGCAACAACCGCCGAGATCGCAATCGTAATATGGATAACACACCTAAAGAATTTGATACCGTTACCATCAATATTGATCGTGTTTCTAGAACCGTAAAAGGTGGTCGTAGAATGCGCTTCAAAGCTCTAGTAGCAATTGGTAACCACAAAAATAAAATCGGTATCGGTATCGCTAAAGGTGGTGATGTTACTAGCGCAGTGCAGAAAGCTACTACTAAGGCTAAAAAGAATATGATTGAGTTCAACATGGATGGTGAAACTATTTGTCATGAAGTTGAAACTCGCGCTACTGGCGCCAATGTCCTTATGAAGCCAGCTGCTCCCGGTACTGGTATTATTGCTGGTGGTGTTGTCCGAAGTATCATTGGTCTTACTGGCATCAAAAACCTCATTTCCAAGAGCCTTGGCAGCACTAATAAAGTCAATATTGCCTATGCTGTTATTGAAGGCCTACGTGAACAAACACCACGTAATGAATGGGTTGGCAATACAGCTAAAGACAGCAACAAAGGCGATGTAAAGCCAGCTGCTAAATCCGCCAAAAAGGAGGATAAATAATGAAGTACAATGATCTACAAGTCAATCGCAATACTCGCCCAACTCGTGCGGGTCGCGGCATCGCTGCTGGCAAAGGAAAAACCGCTGGTCGTGGTACCAAAGGTCAAAAAGCTCGTACTGGTCACAGCAAAATGCCGGCCGGTTTCATGGGTGGTCAACGTGCTATTATGCAAGCCATTCCAAAGCTCAAAGGTTTTAAGAGCTTACAAGACAAGGCTGCAGTAGTCTATACTGACCGCTTAAATGATCTATCAGGTAAAGTTGACAATTTCGTCCTGGCAGATAAAGGGCTAATTGAGGACCCCTATACCAAAGTTAAGGTAATTTCTCGCGGTGAGCTTACTAGTAAAGTTAACCTTGAGACACAATTTGCTAGCAAAACTGCAGTTGATGCAATCAAGGCTATGGGTGGCAGTTTTACTAAGGTGGCGGTGCCCCAAAGAATTGCGCAAAAAACTACGGAGTAATTCGTATTTGCAGTATCAAATGGTGATCTTTTTCGGGAGGTCACCATTTTTTGTTGGTAAAAAGTTGTAAATTTTACAACATTATAATACTAACAATACTAGTGGTTACAAAAGCAGGACGAATATATGAAGCATAGGGGTTTCTCATCGGTGTTCATCAGGCTCATCTTTGGTCCAGAGTTGCAAACAATAATGCAATGGCAAAATTAGCAGAAGAATTCTATTTTAATAATGATTTAGTTTCCACATCTGGGTCTAACTACCGGAGTGACGGGATTATTTTACGTTGCCTCGTTGTTATCCCGCAACCCTAAAACAATGCTATAAGCTTCTTGGCTATAGACTAGAGAGCTTGTAGCCAAGAAGCCGCAGAATAAACTCTAGCCACACACCAATTCTGTGCTATAATAAGGAGGTATACAGAGAGAACAGGGAATTATGAACTTCAAAACCATTTTTAAGTCATTCAAGAACAAAGACATGCTTAAGCGCATTATGATTGTGCTAGGTTTATTAGTTATGTACCGATTTTTGGCTCATATCCCCGTACCACTAGGCGAGCCAGCAACTTTCCAAGAAGCAATTCAAAACCTCATCCAAAAGTCCGATTTTGGTAGTTTTCTTAACTTGATCTCTGGAGGTGGTCTTACCACTTTCTCAATTCTATTGGTCGGCTTGTCTCCATATATTACTGCATCAATCGTGGTTCAACTCGTGACGAAAGCCATTCCTAGTCTCGAGGAACTTTCCCAAGATGGAGAGAGCGGCCGACGTAAAATCAACCAGTGGACTCGCATTCTAGCCGTACCGTTAGCAATTGTCCAGTCAATCGCTTATATCTTTATCTTGTACCAATCCGTCATTTCTTCCAATGTCGCTATGGCCTACACACCCACTACGGCTGACTGGATGCTTTCGGTCACGGCCATGGTGGCGGGATCAATGATTCTAATGTGGTTTGGTGAGCTCATTACCGAACAAGGAATTGGTAATGGTATCTCCATCGTCATCTTTACCTCTATTATTTCCCAGTTACCAGCCACCCTCACTAGTCTAGGTGCTGCCCTGTTTGATACTTCAGCGGGCACTCTCTCACTCTTTGGCTGGTTTAACCTCCCCGTCAACCCTACTATCTTCTGGATTGTCTTAGGATTTGCAGTTGCCATCCTGATCGTAATTTACTTCCTTGTTAAACTTAACGAAGCCCAACGCGTTATTACTATCAATTATGCCAAGCGAGTGCACGGCAATAGTGCCTATGGTGGCATCAAGTCTATCCTGCCACTTAAATTAATTGCAGCAGGTGTCGTTCCAGTTATCTTTGCCACAGCTTTTCTATCTTTGCCAGCCTTAATTGGACAGCTATTGCAAACTATCAATCCAGATAATGGTTTCGCTACCACCCTCATGACCTTATTTACGGCGCCATCAGCAAACAATTTTGCCACCATGTACCCGGATGGTATTACCGCACAGTGGTTCTTCTATCCAGCCGTTTACTTCGTACTAGTTGTACTGTTCACTTATTTCTATACTGGCATTATTTTCAATACAAAGGAAATCGCCGACAATCTTCAAAAGCAAGGTGCTTTTATTGAAGGTGTGCGTCCAGGCCAGCAAACAGCAGAGTACTTAGGTAAGACTATCAATCGACTCAACCTCTTCGGCGCCTTAGCACTTGGCTTCGTTGCTATGTTGCCGTTCATCACTGATTATATCTTTATCGTTATTTCTGGAGCTCCTATTGGCCTATCTTTATCTGGTACAGGGTTACTGATTGTTGTTACTGTGGCACTAGAAAATCTCAGACAAATCAACTCTAGAGCTCTGATGGTCACTTACGATGAGTACAAATAACATAAAAGGACAAGAAGTGGGCAAAGAAGAAGAAAACCTCAAACAAACTAAAGCAGAGAAGGATAAACTCTCTGTCAGTACTAACAAAAAAAGTCAGCAAGTCGATAATGCTGAAGTCGCAAAGATTACAAATGTAGAGGTAAAAGATACTCCAGCCAAAGACTCTAACGAAGTAGGCGACCACACAGAAGATAAGATACCACAAGCAACAAAGGGGACTGAGAAAGAAGAAAAGAGACCCCCGAAAAATAAGGAAGAAAAATCCCAACCTAGTGATAACAAAACTACTAAGTCTACCGAAACCCAGAAGCCAACTGAAGTAATAAAGCCTAAAGCTAAAGCTCTCGTACTAGCTCCAATTAGCAAAGAAGAGCCCTCAAAGCCATTAGTTACCAAACCAACCACTACTAAGTCAAAGCCTATCTCGTCCACACAAGCAAAATCAGTTAATCAAAAAAATACTAAAACTAAGAAAGCATCACCCAAAGAAGGAGAAGCTACGAATACTACTGAAGACCAAAAACTCAAATTACCATTTTTCCGCCGCATCCATATTAAAATTGGATACGTTATAGCCGGAATTGTCGTATTGGTTTTGACAGCCTTCTTTGGTCGAGTCGCGCTTTGGGAACATGATTATCTGAATCGTATGGAGGGCAGCGAGCGACATACTACTGCCACCGAAAATACTGGAGTTGGCGATGATGGTGAAGAAGTTGATACAACCGAACCGACTGAGGCTGAAATACAGGAGTACATCGTAGCCGCTGATAAGCCTAGGTATTTTTCTATTCCTAGCTTAGGAATCTATAATGCCCGCATCATGGAGTTGGGAGTTAAAGAAAACGGTGAATTAGCAACACCATGGAACATCTATGACATGGGCTGGTACACTGGTTCCTCTCTACCTGGCCAAGTTGGAGTTTCAATGTTTGACGGTCATGGTGGGGATATAGGCTATGGTATTCTGAAGACGTTGCCTCGCATTGCTATTGGCGCCATCATCAAAATCGAAATGGGTGACGGTCGAGTTTTTAACTATCGTGTAGTGGATACAGCCGTCAAAGCTATTGGTGATGAAGCGAATGCTTATATGGCAACTGCCTTTTCAACACCTGATGGATCCAGAAGCTCATTATCAATTATTACTTGTACTGGAGATTACTGGCAGTACAGCCAGACTTACTCACATCGCTTCTTCCTACGAGCCGTTTTAGAAAATTAATTAGAATCCAAGGTTTACATCAAGATAAATCTGTGATACAATGAAAAAGTAATTTATGGCTAGTCAAAATAAAACTACCAAGGCTAAGGCTGCGTCAAGCAATAGCCAGAAGGAAGTCATCAAGCTCACAGGCAAGGTCGTTGAGTCTTTGCCTAACACTCAATTCCGAGTGGAGCTTGAGAACGGTCATAATATCATCGCACACATGAGTGGACGTATGCGTAAAAATTTTATCCGCTTGGTGCCGGGCGACCGGGTCGAAGTTGAGTTAACCCCTTATGATCTGTCGAAGGGTAGAATCAGCTTCAGATTGCAATAATATTAATTGTTGTGTTTTTTTACAACATTATGTTGATATACGCATACAATGTCATCCTAATGTTCGTAAAACGATATAACAGGTAACGGAAAGGATTTTGACACTGTGAAGGTACGTGCAAGTGTTAAAAAAATCTCCCCTGATGACATCATCGTGCGCCGTAAAGGAGTGCTAAGAGTCATCAATAAGAAAAAACCTAAGAATAAGCAAAGGCAGGGTTAAGCATGGCAAGAATTGCTAGTGTGACCATTCCTAACGAAAAGCAAGTTTGGATTGCTTTGACATATGTCTATGGAATCGGTCAAACAACGAGTAAAGCCATCCTTGCGGAGGCCAAGATTGAGCCTACCACTCGGGTGAAAGATCTCACCGAGGCTGAAATTCAAAAGATCAATGACCTTATTGGCAGTCAAGTGACTGTAGAAGGTGATCTACGACGCCTCGTTACCAATAATATTAAACGTCTTAAAGACATTAATTCCTACAAAGGTGTACGCCACAAGGCTGGTCTTCCAGTCAACGGTCAGCGCACCCGCACGAACGCACGTACGCGTAAGGGTAAAGCTATTGCTGTCGGTGGTGCACAACCAAAAGCAGCAAGTAAGACTTAGAGTATAGGAGTAAAATATGTCAGAAGAGATTGAAAAAAATCTAGATGCTCCTATTCAAGAGGAGCAGGCCACAAAAACTAAGGCTAAAGGTAAAAAGAATAAACGTGTAGTGACCGCCGGTCAACTACACATTCAAGCCACCTTTAATAATACTATCATCACCGTTACCGATAAAAACGGCGGTGCGCTTGCAGCAAGCTCTGCTGGAGCCAATGGTTTTCGTGGTAGTAAAAAAGGCACCGCTTATGCTGCTCAAATCGCAGCCGAAAAAGCTCTCGAGACAGCTAAGCGCGAACACGGCCTAAATAGTGTTGATGTCTATGTTAGCGGAATTGGTCTCGGACGCGATAGTGCTATCCGCGCCGTCTCTAGCACTGGACTAAAAATTGATAGTATTACTGATGTCACCCCAATCGCACACGGTGGTGTGCGTCCTAAGGGAGAAAGGAAACCGTAATGGCACGTGATATTTCTCCAATTGTAAAACAAAGTCGACGTGAAGGTTACGCACTAGCGCCAAAAGCTCACAAAATCATGGCTAAAAAGTCTGGCATTCCAGGCGAGCATTCTGATATGCGAGTTCGCGGTGGTAGTCTGTATCTCACTCAGCTACGTGAAAAGCAAAAAGTTCGCCGACTTTACGGATTGCTAGAAAAACAATTCGCCAAACTTATGTCTGAGGCAGCGAAGGCTGATGGTCTCGCAGGTGAAAACCTTTTGCAATACCTAGAACGACGAGCAGACAATGCTGTATATCGTGCTGGTTTTGCTACCACTAGACGTCAAGCTCGCCAATTAGTTTCTCATGGACATTTCTTGCTAAATGGACGCAGGGTTGATATTCCATCAATCCGTCTCAAACCAGGCGATGTGCTTGAAGTACGACCAAAATCACAAAAATCTGAGTATTTTAAGAATCTCGACAATATCGTTAGTAGTACGGCAAATACCCCACTTAGTTGGCTCAAATCAGATCCGAAAAAAATGAAAATTGAGATTACTGGCTTGCCAAAACGTGAAGAGGCAGAAGCTGGAATTAACGAACAACTAATCGTTGAGTATTACTCACGTTAAGGAGGAAAATGACTACAAAAGTTATTCACGAGGCCAATTTAGCCGAAGTCAACCAATTGGGTGACAATAGTGCTGAATTTGTGATTCGCCCACTGTTTTACGGCTACGGAAACACTCTAGGCAACTCAATCCGCCGAGTCTTACTCTCCAGTATTAAGGGTGCGGCAATTACAGCCTTCAGTATTGAGGGTACAAATCATGAGTATACTTCTATCCCCGGCATTCGCGAGGATGTAGTAGATATCATGCTTAATCTTAAAAACATTCGTTTTAAGTCGCACACTGACGAGCCAGTCGAAGTCGCTTTCGAAATCAAAGGCAAAGACACTAGTGAAGACGGTAAAGTACTAGCTGGCGATATTAAGCTACCTGCTGAACTCGAAATTGGCAATCCTAATCAAATCATTTGCCATATTGATGACCCAAATTTCACACTCAAGATGAACTTTGTTATTGAGACTGGTCGTGGCTATCTATCGATTGACAAGGCATCCGAAGACCGCATTCATAGCGACATGATCGCTCTAGATGCAGTATTTAGCCCAGTACTCCGAGTACGTTTCAAAGTTGAAAACACTCGCGTTGGACAGGACACCAATTTGCAACAACTCAGTATTACTATTGATACCGATGGGACAATCACACCACAAGAAGCTTTCGAAGAGGCTAATGCTATCCTGGTTAACCAATACACGGCACTAGCAAACGGAACCGTAGTTGAAAGTGCTCCAGCACCTGGTGTTGAACAAGAAACCGATGACTCTGGTTTGGCTCTGCCAATCGAAGAACTAGGTTTATCAGCTCGCACCGCCAACGCACTAGTCAACAATGATATTAAAACCGTCCGCGATTTAGTGGCATTGTCTGAAGTAGACCTGAAAGACTTGAAGGGATTCGGCAGCAAGGCTCTGGACGAAGTTAAAGAAAAGTTAACGGAGTTATTATAATGCATCGTCATGGATACAAAGGCCGCAAATTCGGCCGTGAAACCGACCAGCGACGAGCGCTAATGCGTGGGCTTATGAAAGCGCTAATCGAACATGCTGATACTGGCATTACGACCACTTTAGCTCGCGCTAAAGAGATTCGTCGCGAAATTGAAAAATTAATTACTATCGCCAAAAAAGGTGGTCTTGCCAACCGCAGATTGCTCATCTCGAGATTGGATGATATTAAAGCAGCCGATCTGCTCATGGATGTCATCGCACCACAAATCCAGCGAGATTCTGGATATCTGCGCATTGAGCGAGCTGGCTTCCGTAAAGGCGATAATACTGAAATGGGCACCATCTCCTTCGTAGATAATATCGACCTGTCCAAAAAGGAGGGAAAATAAATGAAAACTTATAGTCAAAAGGGCTCAGAAGTCAATCGAGAATGGTGGGTTATTGACGCCAGCAGCATGCCACTCGGTAAACTAGCCGTAGTCATCGCTGACAAGCTAATGGGTAAAAGTAAGACGACTTATACACCACACGTTGACAATGGAGACTATGTCGTCGTCACCAATGCCAGGAATGTACAAGTTACAGGAAACAAAATGGTTGATAAAATGTATTACAGCCACAGCGGTTTCCCTGGTGGATTGACTGAGCTTAAACTAGAAGAAGTGATCGAAAAAGATCCTAAAATCGTTATTGAGCACGCAGTAAAAGGTATGTTGCCTAAAAACAAACTAGCAGCAGACCGTTTAGGTCGACTTCGTGTGTTTGATGGAGCAGAACATGCTCATACCGCACAAAATCCAAAGGAGATTAAATAATGACTACTAAAGATTCTTACATCTACGGTCTTGGTCGTCGCAAAGCTGCCACTGCTAGAGTGCGCCTTTATAAAGGAAATGGCGAAATCACCATTAATGATAAACCAGCCTTAGAGTATCTGTCTGGCAACAAATCGTACCTGGCTGAGATCACCGATCCTTTAGCACTGGCCGAAAAGCAAAACGATTACAACGTTTCGATTCGAGTCGCTGGTGGTGGACTAGCTGGTCAAGTTGATGCCATTAAGCTTGCATTAAGTAAGGCATTAACTACAGAAATGGCCGATCTGAGGCCAGTACTCAAGAAAGCTGGATTCCTCAAGCGCGACCCACGCGAAAAAGAACGCAAAAAATACGGCTTACGTTCCGCTCGCAAAAAAGAGCAATTCTCCAAACGTTAAGCAACCGGTATTGTGTCTGGAGGGTACCTCCAGACACATGCTAATCTAATTATTAAGATTTATTTGGGAAGTTTTTAGCTTTTAGAAGTATTTTGTGAGAGCTAAAAACTTATTATCATTCATATGTTACCACAAGCTCTAAACAATGCTATTGATGCCTTAGGGCATTTGCCTGGGGTAGGCGCCCGCACTGCCGAGCGCTATGCTTATTATCTTTTTCGCAGTAACCCCCGAATCAGCGACGATATTGCTCTAGCATTGTCTAATCTTCACGATGGAGTAAAATCATGTCCAGTTACTTTTGCCCTTATTAATGCTGACGAGAAAGTATCTGAATTTTATCGAGACCCCAAACGCGACCGCCAAACTATTTTAGTAGTAGAAGAGCCGCTTGATATTTATGCCATCGAGCAAACCAAACAATTTCAGGGGACATATCATGTCCTTGGCGGAGCCGTTTCGCCCATCGATGGCATTACACCCGATCAGCTCCATATCAAAGAACTACTGAATCGCATTATGCCAGATCAAGTCACAGAGATTATTATTGCCACCAACCCATCTGTGGAAGGGGAATCAACTGCCCTGTTGTTGCAAAAAATGCTACACGATCAATATCCCGAAGTCAAAGTCACACGTTTGGCACGTGGTTTGCCACTAGGTATTGATTTATCCTATGCCGACCAAATCACCTTGTCCGCCGCACTCGAAAACCGCACTAAACTTTAGTTATTTTGGTCGCTTACCATCAACTCCGCGCAAGTGCAGTGACCGGCATATATCTCGCAGGAGCTTCTCGCGAAAATCTATTACCCGCACATTCCAACCTAGGATCGCCTCCAAATCTTCTTTGATATCCCAGAAATGCGTATTTAAGAGTAATACTGTGTTTGGTTTAATTTTATCATGTAGCTCATCTTTACCTTCCATATTACTATAATTATTCAATCTCTCTGCCCAAGCTGCTTCTTCGTTTGACTTTACCTGTTCTGAAGCCAAATTCAATTTACTAATTGCGGCTTTAAGAGCCAATTCTTGTTGGTTTAGGCTAGCTCGTTTCTTTATTAATGATTCCAACGTAGTTTCACTCTTATGATTACATTTTTTATTTTTTCTATATCTGGATCGTATCGAATCGTCCAATTGAAAATCCGTGGCCAAATCCATCGCCAGTAGATCTCTCGTCATCGAACCCTGATCAATTTTTTCTTGCCAACCATCACAATCAGGTAAAATAAGTGTCGAATAGGGCAAATTTAACCTTAAATCATTCTGTAGAGATGATTCTATCACAAGACGTTCTGCCAATACTACAATATTTTCCAGCGAATTACGACTACGCAAAATTTTATCATAATTTACTCCCATACCGATAAAAACTTGACCAGGGAACTTACGACACAGCTCCGTTAATGCTAAAGATATTGTATAGCCCGCCAAAATAATCGCATCCGCCATCCCCACATAAGAAGCCAACCTTTTAGTGGCTAGCTCGCAAATTTCTGCTTCCGTTTTATGGCTATACGGAGCTTCTGACCAATCAATTACTCTAATGATCTCTGCAATTTTCAGTTCTTCCATCAAAAAATTGGCTACCAGCTCGCCGCCCCAACCGTCATCAAAAACTACCAATTTCAACACAATTTTATCTCTCCTTCTCCTCCAGTCTCAGTATAGTCCATCTCCATATCACAAATTTTTTGAAAAAGCCTTTTTCTTAACAAAATGTAAAGTTTTTGCAAAAATACAAAAAATCCTCCATTAAAAAAGGGAGCTTCCAGTCGGTGGAGCTTGACCTCAATTCCGCTTTCTGCTCCCATGGACTTTTACATCCACAACCATATTGTATCATGTTTATGCTTAACCACACATGTCAAAACCCGCCAGTCTTTCCACTGACGGGTTACCACCTCTCGTTCTAATAATGTTTTAGCTATGCTGCTCCAAAGATACGGTCACCAAGATCACCTGCCCCTGGGAGAATATAGCCATTATCATCCATCCCTTGATCCACCGCACAAGTATAAATTCTCGCATCTGGATATTCCTGATGTACACGCATAATGCCATATGGAACTTAGATAATCGTCAGAGCCCGTATATCATTATAGCCCCGGCTTTTGAACTCTTTAATCGCTGACACCATACTACCTCCCGTTGCCAACATCGGGTCAAGAATCAACAAAACCTGAGATTCGGCTTTGGGTGACTTGCAAAAATACTGCCGCGGTTCAAGGGTCTCCTCATCGCGAAAGCAACCATAATGCGCAGTTGGAGCCATGGGAAACAAAGTATGGATGCTTTCCTCCATTGCTAAACCCGCCCGCATAATCGGTGCCAAAACTACATCATGCTTCAACTTCCTAGCCAATGTCTCACACATCGGAGTCCAAATTTATGATATAACCAATCTTCGCGCTGAACCTCTCACGGCCATCTTGGCATTCTCAGTAGCACAATATTCCTGCGACCCTCTCACCATATCCATTACCTTACCAGCATTTTTCTGTTCCACTGATCGGATCATATTCGCCTTTGCTACAACCAATCTATCAGGAAGTTCTAACTGCTCCACAGCCGAACTATCATCTTCCTCTTCCACATTAATCTCCTCGTTAGCCACTACGGAACACACATCATCACTACCACTTTGACTCTTTCGATATCTCTTCCAAACCCAAAAACCAGCAAAGCCAATTCCTCCAGTGCCAATCACCCCCAAGAACCCCCACAGCAACCAATTTGTCTCAGCTGGAGCCTCTCTTTCTTCCTCCGTAGCTACTTCTTCTGGCTGCACGGTTACAATCTGAGCAGGAGTTAAGAAATAACCTTGAGACCCTCGCGCCAGCGCAAATTCCGCATAACCATTATTTACCTTAATACTTTCATAAGCCACTTCGACTTCACTCAAATCCGCATCATAATTATATAAATTCAATCTCTCCGCGTTTCCCGCTAAATCATCTACTAGCACTCGCAACTTCGTACCAGCAGGCAAAGCCCCAACTTGCGCCGTACCAAAATACATCTTGCTCAAATCGCCCATTGTCTCCAGCTCACTCACTGCTTGGTCAATCTCAGACTTTTCATCCACACCAAAACTCACCGTTGGATCAAAATCCCTCGTAACGTCAATTGCATCATTACGTATTTTCCACTCATAAATTAACTGCTCGTCCTGGTATTTTTTAATCGACAAATTCTTACCGCTCGCTTTCACTGCCCCCAAAACCGTACTACTAAGTACTACACTATCTTCAATTTTAACCGTAAAAACATTGCTCGGCTCTTCCGCCAAAGCATTCGTCAAAACATCCATCGCCACATCAGTAGTCGCCAAAATAAATTCTACACTGCCCTCCGTAACATCTTCCCAATCCTCATCTACGGTACTAAGCTCAGCCCCATCATCTTCCATCGCTCCATCCAAATTTGGCTCCTCACTCGCAGTCTCCACTACATCTACCTCTTGCTCACTCGTATCGTTCGGATCATCTGTTACTGAATCTCCACCAATCACGTTAACCTGATGCACCTCTAAATCACCCAACACACGCGTATTGCCTTCCTCAGCACCAAAACTTGCACCTTCAGCCGTGACAATTTGCGCAATATTCAGATAATAATTCGTTCCAGGCTCTGCAATCGATACTCCATAAGTCAGTTCTGCCGGGCCAACCCCACCTTTAATATCACGACAATCGTAACTGATCGAATCAGTCATACCAATCTGTTCTACTACCTCATCCGCTCGTAGCTTCAGAGTTGTCACCCTAATTTGATACTTGCAAACACAAACCTTCTCTTGGCAAATCGCCTGACCATCCAGACTATCCAAAGCCTGAATTACCCCAGCTGTATTTACCGTTGTCGCAAAACTTTGAGCTTGACCAGCTGAAATCTCCAGCATCTCACCCGTAGGCACCAATGAAAATCCTTCTGCGTAGGCTTCCTGTCCCCTCAGACACCCCAAACACATGCTCATAACAATAGTAGCTGCCAAAAAACACAAGTTTATTTTCTTCACACTCTTTTCCTTTCGCATCCTGAAGCCTCGCTGCATCAAGTTACTTATCCTTATCATATCGAGCCACCTATGCTTTGTCAAGCAAAAATACATCCACCAAACAATTTATCTAAAAATTTCCCACTTTAAGTCTTCTGTGTTATAATGAAATAGATTTAACCTAATGGAGCGTCGCCAAGTGGTAAGGCAGTGGGTTCTGGTCCCACCATTCGGGGGTTCGAATCCCTCCGCTCCAGCCAGATAAGAATTTTGAATTTTTTCAAAGTTGTTATGTGGTTTAGAAAAGATTATTCATTCAGGTTCGTTATCGAGCATGGCGAGCTTACTTTTACTTCGTATTTTTACTTCGTCCGTAGCGGGGATGTCGGTTTAGGTAACGGTTCTCTGAGGAACTTCGGTAGGAATGGCAACGGTTGGTCTCGTTCAGCCATGGCTTATGGGGTTGGTACCTGGGCGGCTAATGCTTACCGCCTCGCATTTGATCCCTCGACTGTCTACCCGTCGTACGGTCCGGATGCTCGTTGGTACGGTATCCCCGTCCGCTGTTTGGGATACTAGTATAGTGCTTCTTTAGTTCCTATTCTGTGAGAGACTAAAAGAAACTAGCAGTGGATCATTATTACTCTACTGCTCCACTTACCTTCCATAACGAGTCTCGAACAGAATAGGAACTAAAGAAGCTTATGAGTAGTATTAGGGAACGGCGAACGACAAACCCGTCAATCTTGATCTCGTCCCGCGATCTCCTCTACATGCTCGTCTCGTACAATTGTACTTGGACGCACTCTGCTCGCTTCCAATTTACCCCAGATATCTTCCATTTGCGCCTCGGAAAACCGCGCTCCCTCGACCTTCGCCAATATTCGCCCCAAGTTCACCTGCGTCCCCACATAGCAGCACTCCGGTAAATCCGTTACCACCTTGAGATTCGCGTCATTGCCAAACACAATTACAGAATACACCGGCACTAAACCACCAAAAATCCCTTTCACTGCCTCTACGTGCGCCTGATTTTGCCTAACAGGGCTATAAAATTGATGTTTATTCTTTCCGTAAGCCGAAACTTGCGTCCAATGCACTCGGTCACCATGACCATAAATCCAGCCTACATAATCTTTCGACTCGAACACAAAAATCCCGCGCTGATCCATCGCCAAGCAGTCAATCTGTGCTAGATCCGCCTCAGCTAACAAGTGCGCCTGCCTCCGATCGTCCAACTTTTTCGAATCGGGCTTCGGCAAATACACATCCACCATAATATATCGCGAATCAAAAATCTTCTGCAGCCCAAATACTAGCCGACATTCCGCCGGAGTCAACTCTGGAGGATAGGGCATTACCACTTTAGTACCGCGAATCTTATATTTATTTTCCGAAATTTTAATAATCATATCCTTATTTAACCATAACCGTTTCTAGAGCACAAACTTCTATTGACTTTTCTAATGAAGTATGCTACAATAGAAAGATAGGGTACTCGCAAAATGACAGTTTCAAGCAAAATTGTCAATCTTGACGAAACCTAGAAACTATTATAGCCTCGCCAAAAATATCAAAAGGCTAGGCTTTCGTTCTTTAAGGAGGAATTAATATGAAAACAATTGAGAAACCCATTCAGTCCATTGATCTCTGGGTGGCCGTAGGCACCAACGATGTTAGAGCGGTCAAGGGGGCCTTTACAGATGACATGCACATTCTTGGGGAATGTGCATACGATCGGTACAAGATCGTCAAAAATTGTAACTTCCTGCCCCAAACCTGCAACTGCCATTCCATCAAGGTGCGCCTGCGTCCAAAACAGACCGCAGTAGTTTTTTATAAGCAAAATGTGCCGGTCCGTCTCTTAGCAGTCGATGGACACACCCCACTGCAAGGGCTCATCAATATGGCTATGGTTGATCGTGTAGGCCGTGTGAGCCTGCAGCGCATTATCGACGAACGGGGAATTAAAGCTTCGGAAATCGACCTCAAAGAATCAGCCAGAGAATTTATCCCGACCAGCCTTTACGAAGATGAGCTTGATTTCTTCTCTTGCAATCGTTGGTCTCTGTTTAAGGCCGCACTGACCGGAAATATCACCGACCACGATAGTGATGAGGAGAACTCCGATCAGACCAAGCCCAGCCAAGTTCTGGACTTGGTCTACTATCCTAATGTGCAGATCAATTACCGTCTGCGCACCGACACGGAGAACTTCGACCTGCAGCATTGTGGAATGTTCTGTAACGCAAATCTGAGTTACTTAGTCGCTCTCCAGGTCAACTCCCCGCTTGCTCCTCAGTTGTTCTAGACCATAACTAATACACCTCCCATCACGGCGCCATCCCCCCAGGTGGCGCCATCTTACACAAAAATCATTTACAAGTCTTGCTCCCCGTGCTACAATACTATTGACAGTCTGGTATCAGACTTTTTTTGTTAGGCACCTCACATACCAGCGCCTATCAGTCCCACCAGATCGGAAAGGAGTCACATGTCGAACAAAGTGCACAAAAACAAACAGAACATTACCAAAATTTCTGCTCATTCCGAGCCTGAACACACCACAGACAAACCTGTCGTAGCGGCCCCCAGTCATAAAACGACTACACCGCCTGCTAAAACTAAGACCAAAACCAAAGTTCCCAAATCTGTAACTAACGAAAAACCGCTACGCGAGGTCTTTATCCTAGTACGACCCTTCGTAGCTCTAGGTCGTTACTTACGTGATTCTTGGCGCGAAATCCGCCAAGTCCGCTGGCCAAATCGCAAAGCCACCTGGAAAATGACCCTAGCCGTCCTAATTTACTGTGCAATCTTTTTTGCCTTTATCCTCTTGCTAGACACCTTCTTTACCTTTATTTTCAATTTACTGCTAGGCATTAACAAATAAGCTAAATTTATCAAAAGGAGAGTAAAAATATGGCAGTCAATCGTTATGATGACACCCGTGCATGGTACACTATCAGCACATATAGTGGTTATGAAGATAAAGTCGCCGAGAGCATTCGGCAGCGCTTAGGCAGTCCTGAGCTAGACGGCAAAATCTTTGACGCAATCGTGCCCAAAGAGAAACAAATCGAAATCAAAAACGGCAAACGCAAAGTCGTCGACCGCAAGATTTTTCAAGGCTACGTGCTAGTCGAAATGCGCTTGTCTGACGAAACTTGGTACATCGTGCGCAACACCCCTGGTGTGACCGGCTTTATCGGCAACGGTACTCAACCTACACCAGTGTCCGAAAAAGAAATCGCCAAGATTAAAAAACGCATGGGGGTAGAAGATCCTAAATATTCCGTCCAATACGAAATCGGAGAAGTCGTCTCAATTATTGACGGTCCATTCAAAGGCTTCGAAGGTACAATTTCCGAAATCGACACCCAAAAAGGCAAACTCAAAGTCATGGTCTCGATGTTTGGCCGCGAAACACCCGTAGAGCTAGATGCTCTGCAAGTCAAACAAGTGCAGTAGATTTATTAGAGCTTATGCTATAATAATCACATGAAGTTTTTTGAACGTTTTACGAAAAAATCCGAGCATCATGATGCCAATACTGAGTCGTGGCAAAAGTGACCTCATTCGCCCCATTGTTAGCCCCTTTGACCGTTCGCCGGAGCAAACCATGGATAGTCTCAATTCTAAGCATGAGCTACGCATTTTAGCCCACCTCAGCGGCACTGGATTTCAATATTGGCAATCTGCTTCAATTTACGACGTTGAGAATGTCATGGACAAATTTCCCACTCCTTATGAATTAGTCGAAACCGAACAAGAATTCCTCAACAGTATTCGTGATCACAATTCACCCCAAAAGTACTCCGAATACGAACAAGCTATGGCAGATCTTAAACACAAAATTTATGGCAAAAGATTAGAATATTATAATACCCTAGAAGACCTCCAAACCAAGGCCGATCAACAAAACGAGATCCAAAATGCCCGCACTGAAGTCCTAAATAGCTATTCCGACACCGTGCCACTCCGCCAGGAAACTACACCCGCTCGACCCATTGAGCTCCACCGCCCGCAAATAGATTGACAAAAACCAAATCAAAAGTTACAATAATATTGTTACGCACGGTTTAATTATCGTCTCTGGGAGCTTCACCCAGAAGAAAAGGAAATAATATATCATGGCAGAAAAGCAAGTTATCGGCAACTTGAAGTTGCGCATCCCTGGTGGCAAGGCTACCGCTGGTCCTCCAGTTGGTTCTACTCTTGGTCAATGGGGCCTCAATATGATGGATTTCATCAATCCATTCAACGAGAAAACCAAAGAATTTAATGGCAAGAACGTCATTGTACACATCAAGGTCTACGAAGATCGCACCTTCGACTGGGTGTGTCTCGGTCAGCCGGTTGATGATTTGATCCGCGAAAAGATCAAGATCGACAAAGGTAGTGGCAAACCAAACCTCGAGAAGGTTGGCAAGATTTCTCGCGCTGATCTCGAAGAGATTGCCAAGGTCAAAATGGATCAGCTCAACGCAGTTGATCTCGACGGTGCAGTTAAGGTCATTGCCGGTACCGCTAGGTCTATGGGTGTAGTAGTCGAAGGCTAATTACAAAAACGCAGAGGTAATTGAGTCCATCTTCCGAGGTGGACTCTTTTTTATGATTTTTCAAACATTTCTTGCCAAAATCCGATTTTTAGCATTTTACTGCATACAGAATCATATTTTTAGGAGGGAATTTATATGAAGAAATTAGTATTAGCAGCATTAATCGGAATCATGACACTGACATCAAGGCCCATAATTACAGAAGCCGCCGATCAGTCTATTGACCCAATCTGCACCGACTTGTCAGTCAAAAAAGACTTGGCCAAAGAGGATGAACATGTGCCAATCTATTGCACATGGAGTGGCACATGGGTAGACCAGCACGGTCACGATATCTCATGGCATGAGGGTGAAAAATATTTAGCCAAGCTCCACAAGCCGGGAGAAGCACAGAAAGAAGTTGAGGCCACAGAGCAAACCATCACACCGCCGAAGAAGGAGGTTGATGTAAGCTTGGACTACAATGCATTAACCGAGTACATCGTATCTTGCGACCACAGTATTTACGGTGCCTATGTAGCTAAAATGCGTTCAGTAGCCATAGAAAGTCTGCGCGGCAACGAAGTCTGGTGCGATGCGTGTTATACTCTATCCAAAACAGATCTGTCCAATCCCGAGAACAGATGGGCTCTCGGTCGGATCTTCACTGACGATGGAGATATTGGCAAATACAAATGCATATTAAGCGGAGTGCCCGACACACCCGACGATATAGCCTACCGCGAACATGACATCACATTTTTTCAAAATAGAAAAGTATTTTGTCTTGAAGGACATATGGTAGGAAAAGTTCATGGTTCCGATATTGACTATAGTGGACCATTTGCCGACGCGATCAATCAGAAATTGGAAGAATTGTTAGAAAAATAACCAAGGAGGTGATAAGGGAACGGCCCGAGACATGATGTTTCGGGCTAATTCTTTTTGTTACCACCCAAAGTCCTAAAAGATTCGTCCGTAGCGGATGGATTAACATCACTGATAGCATTTTATTAAGTGCTGGAGCCGATGGTGATATGTGGTCAAGCATTGCAGCCACCTATTCGTCTGCCGTTTCATCCAGTGCTTACTATCTCAATTTCAGCCCCTCAAAAGTTCTCACAATTGGTAACTATTATCGTCGCTACGGTTACCCCGTCCGCTGTTTGGTATACTAATTACTATTTTCATAAGCTTGCCAAAGCTCAATTTTTTTGCTATAATGTATCTATTATTAACCATGTTGGGAGGGGATTACCAAATTCCCATTATGACCACAGAAAGGATTCTATGACTGCAGAAGAAATCAAAGATCATGCAGAAAATCAACTTCCTCCGGCCGAAACCGTCGCCGAGGAAATCACCGGTGCCGAGCTAGGAGCCGAGATCGAAGAAAAATTTGCCAAATCTGGCAAAAAATCCAAAAAACATCTTGAGGAAGTCAAAGCCGAAGCAGAGCGCCAAGCTCGCAAGGCCGAGACCAAGGCTCTAGAAGAGGCCGGAGAAAAACCCAAAGGTGCTACACCAGTTACTCGTCCCAAGATTGAGCGCCGTGGCAAAAAATACCAAGAAGCAGCCAAAAAGATTGAAGCTGGCAAGGTCTACAATTTGAAAGATGCTCTAGAAATGGCCGTTGCTACCAACCCAGCTAAATTCGCCGCTACAGTTGAAGCTCACGTTCGTCTCGGAGTGGACCCGCGCCAAGCCGACCAAAATATCCGCGCTACCGTAGTTTTGCCTCACGGCAATGGTAAAACCGTCCGCGTCGCCGTCTTTGCTCCACTCGACGAAGCTAAAAAGGCCGCTGCTGCCGGCGCCGATATCGCCGAAGACGAAGAGTTCTTGAAACGACTAGAAAAAGGCCAAATCGACTTTGACGTACTGATTTCCACTCCTGCTTATATGCCTAAGCTTGGTAAATTTGCCCGTTTGCTTGGCCCTAAAGGTTTGATGCCAAACCCCAAAGCTGGCACCGTCACTACCGACATCGAGAAGGCTGTCCAAGAAGCCAAAGCTGGTAAAGTCGAATATCGCGTCGATAAGCAAGCTATCATCCATATTGGCCTGGGCAAGACTGATTTCAGCCAAGCTGATCTACTCGAAAATGCTGAAACCTTCTTTGAGAGCCTCAAGAGTCACAAGCCAGCCTCTATTAAAGGTGCCTATGTCAAGTCAGTTTATATTACTACGACTATGGGTCCAAGTATTGAAGTTGAGAATTTGTATAACTAATTAATGCTGGCTATGAGCTGTCCTCGGAGTGCTGAGGACAGCTTTTTGGTGAGCTGTATCGCCATCTATTGACAAAATCATAAATCTGTGATACAATGGTAGTACAGGGTGCTTCGCATCCGCGCAAATTACAAATTTAGCTACTCTCAGAACGGATAGACCAGACCCACTATTTTAAATAAATATATAGGAGGTAAGAATTATGGGCAATCAGAGTATCAGTATCATTGGAGCGATCGTAAATTGGTGTGGCAGTTTTGCCGGAATCCTGACAATCTTAATCGTCGCCATCACAGCGAACCGCATGCTTCTCACGGCGATTCGCGAGAAGCATCAAAAAGACAGCACGTTTTATCGTAATGCTAAGACCATTTCCTTTATGGTTTACGCGATTTTTACTATTAATGTCTTCGCTGCCGTCTTTGGTAATCTGAAGGGCGGAGCAGTCGATATTGGAACAAAAATCCTTAGCATGCCTTGGGCCGTCGTCATGCTTTTAGTAATTATGTATATTCTCTCACTCATAGCGGCTGATGAGTATGGTCACCATTACATCGTATGGATTGATACAGCAGTGATCATTTTTGGTGTTCAAATGATTACTCAGGATGAACTCCAAAAAATTACTGGAGCCACAATCATAACTGCCATAATCACTATCATTGCCAGTAGTTTTTGTTCAACAGACATAAATAATAATGCCGAAAGAGGACTATACGACAAGACTACAGAGCAAGACTCTACCAATGTAGGTACATCACATAAGGGAATCATACTCACTACACTTTGGATTGCTTCGGTAGTTGCAGCTTATCTGGCCGGAGAATATTCGCTCATTCCTAAACTCACAGAATATTTACAGGAACGTGCCCGAAAAATGGCCAACAAAGCCAAACAAGCTAAAAGGACCAAAGCGGCAAAAGCTGGCGAAGAAGAATGCAGCACGGACATTCCGGTTGAAACAGAGTAGTAAAACCAAGTTTTTTAGGAAAATGTATTATTTTTCCAATAAAGAGCTTACTAGTAAGCCTCCCGCACGCGGGAGGCTTGATTTTTTGCGAAACTTTGCTATAATGAGGATAGTTATTCTAAAGACAGTGGCGGAGGCCAAAAGCTAGTATTTTCAGAAAGAAAACCATTTTATTCTAAAATCTTACTGGTCTTTTGACGTTTGGGACCTTTTCTCCCAGAAAAGTCCCCACTCCTCTTAATCATGCTACCGAGGAACTATTCTTAAGGTCTTATGGGTAACGAATGTTAACAATTCATTAGTGACGCACCAAATATATCAATTAAACCAAGGAACTTTTATGGCAATTTCAAAAGCGAAAAAAGATACTTTGGTTGCTGATTTAACTGCTTTGTTGAACGATGCTAAGCTCACGGCTTACGCACGTTACCAAGGTTTGACTGTCGCCGAGCTCCAAGAGTTGCGCAAAGCCGCTCGTGAAGCCGGAGTCAAGATCAAAGTTGTCAAAAACCGCTTAGTCCGTGTGGCGATGGGCGAAATCGCTGTCTACCAAGACACCGATACTACTAATTTAGTCGGTCAGCTGATTTACGCAATTTCTGATTCTGATGAAGTTGCACCAGCTAAGATTTTGGCCGAGTTTAGTAAAACTCATCCAGCCCTAGAATTAATTGGTGGTTTTAATGACAGTGGTAAAGCCATGGGTCAAAGCGAAATCACCACTCTGGCCGCTATGCCTTCCAAAAACGAGCTCATTGCTCAAGTTGTGGCACAGCTGCTTTCACCAGCTACGGATACCATTTCCGGGCTCTCTGGTGGTTTATCAGGGATTATCTCTGGCTTAGAAGCCAAAGCCGCTTAACTTCAGCAACTACAATAATATTAGAAAGGATTTAAAATGGCTACAGATATTAAAAAACTAGCCGAAGAATTGGTAAACATGACCATTCTTGAGGTTAACGAACTCAAAAACGTGCTAAAAGATGAATATGGCATTGAGCCAGCTGCCGCAGCCGTAGCTGTCGCCGCTGCTCCTGCCGATGGTGGTGCAGCCGCCGATGAAGGCAAATCAGAATTCGATGTCGTGCTTAAAGATGCTGGTGCACAAAAGATCGCCGTTATCAAAGCTGTCAAGGAAGCTACTGGTCTTGGCCTAGGTGAAGCTAAAGCCATCGTTGATGGTGCTCCTGCTACCGTCAAGGAAAAAGTCGCTAAGGCTGATGCCGAAGCTATGAAGAAAGCCCTCGAAGAAGCTGGTGCTACTGTCGAGTTGGCTTAAATCTAGCTATCTGTCACTAATGAATTCAAGTTGCGAAAATAGGCTCCACTAGGAGCCTATTTTCGGTTTTAATATTCATAAGCACTTTATGTAATTTTCACAACGTTTTGAGTTTCAACCCTGTAAAACAGTGGAAAACCATTCAAAACCCAGCTTGACTTTTGTGTCCTGACGGTATAATATAGAAGCAGTATTAAAGTTAATGACAGACTGGATGCGAGGTGATGTCTGAATTACCAGAAAAACAAATCAAGAGACTACGCGGTCTGATTCAAGAGGCCGAGACTAATCTTGCTGCCGCCAAAGAACTATTAATTTCTGTGCTTGGCGATGGTGAGGCTATCACTGCTCCACGCGAGACTGTAGTTTCAAGTCCTGACGGCAAAGTTATTGAAGGTGTCTTTGATGGTCAGATTATGATTGGGCCAGACGGCAAGAATTACCCAGTTCCAGCTAACTATGCGTCTAAGTCAAAGTTAATCGAAGGCGACATCCTTAAGCTCACTATTACTCCAGAAGGTAGATTCCTATATAAGCAAATTGGACCAGTTGAGCGCAAGGCTGTAATTGGCACCCTGGTACATCATGATGATAAGTATTATATAGAAGTGGGTGGTCGTGAGTACGAAATTCTTTATGCCTCTGTGACCTATTTTCATCTACGTGAGGGGAATCAAGTCTCCGCCATTATTCCTGCCAACAACGATCAAGCTGCTTGGGCTGCCGTCGAGGCCGCTTTGTAAATGAGCCAAGTTTTATATCGTAAGTACCGTCCAACTCGGCTCCAGGATGTTGTTGGACAAGAACATATTACTAAAGTCTTAGATAATACTATCAAACAAAACAAAATTGGTCATGCCTATCTTTTTATTGGACCTAGAGGTACTGGCAAAACTTCTGTAGCTCGGATTTTTGCTCATGCAGTTAATGGTTTCGATTACGAAGTTGAAGACCATTATCTTGATATTATTGAGATTGATGCTGCCTCAAATACGGGGGTGGATAATATCCGCGAGCTACGTGAGAAGGCCGTCATTGCACCTACTGAGGGAAAGTACAAGGTTTATATCATCGACGAAGTACATATGTTAACCAAAAGTGCTTCTAATGCTTTACTTAAGACCCTTGAGGAACCGCCCGAACATGTGATTTTTATCATGGCTACCACTGATGCCTATAAGGTACCGATTACGATTTCGTCGCGCACTCAAGTACATACTTTCCGTCTCGCTAGTCCCGAAACGATGCAGATACATTTACGTAAAATCGCCGATTTAGAGAAAATTAACATTAGCGACGATGCCTTAGCGGTTGTAGTAAGACGCGGAGGAGGATCGTTTCGCGATTCTTTAAGCCTACTAGACCAAATCACTACCCTAACCGATAAGAGAATTACTGCCGAGCTATTGAATAGTGCTCTAGGATTACCTCAAGATCAGAGCATGATAAACTTATTGCAAGCTTTTACGTGCCAAGATTTTGATTCAATCCATTTAATCCTCAAGGAATTACTGAACAGTGGGCTTAAACCAGAAGTGCTGGCTAGCGAAATGATTAATAAAATCATCAGCGATCCTGATCCTAAACTTTTGCCTTTGCTCGAGAAGCTACCCGATGTTCAAGCTCCCTTTGCTGAAGCTAAGCTATTACTCGCCCTACTGAAGCCTACGCAAGCCGAAAATAGTGTACAGCACACAACAGCGCACCTCACAGTTGTAGAGCAACCGAAGCTAGCGACACAATCGATGCCAACAGAGGCTAAGCCTCGGTCAAGTACAAAGGCACCAAGTACTAAGAGTAAGTCCACTAAGATAAACGTACCAGACGAACCTAGGGAAGAGACCATAACTGAACCTAAGAGCCAGACGGTAAATATTAATTCCAAACCTTTCGCCTGGGATGATTTCGTCATAAATGTCCGCAATGAAAGCGGGGCAGTCTATAATCAACTACTCAAAGTCGAGCATGATTTTGACGGGGCGACTTTACATATTTTTCCTAGCCAAAAATTCACTAAAAGTATTCTTGAAAAACCAGCCAATAATCAACTTCTTACTAAATACCTCAGCGGAATTGCTTTAGTTATCCATGACGTGAATGATCACCTTGCGGCCGAAGACCAGACAATTTCCCAGATATCTGCTATAATGGGAGGAGTACAAGAGGTAAAAGGAGAGATGCCATTCTAGGGTGGATTGTTGATGACATCTCAGTAGGAGGTAGATGGAACAATCCCAAACGTCTCCAGTCAATGAGGCTGGTCGCATTCCGCCACAAGAGTTAGAGGCTGAAAAATCACTTATTGGCGCACTGCTATTATCAGATGTCGCGTTCCCCAATGTCTTAGAACAGGTCAAAGCTGAAGATTTTTATGAGCCTAGCCATGTGAATATTTTTAAGGGCATGGTAGCGCTGTATGAGCATCATCGGCCCATTGACCTCATGACTCTAACTTCAGAGCTCAAAAATCAAGGCACACTAAAAAAAGTCGGTGGGGCTCCGTATCTCACTGAGCTAACTAATTTTGTACCCACTGCCTCACATGTCGAAGCCTATGCAGATTTAGTGGCACAAGCTGCCCTGCGTCGTCGGCTCATTCAAGCAGGAACTGACATTGCCACCGCAGCCTATAACGGCAATACCAAAATTGAAGATTTAGTCGGACAAGCCGAAAAAAATCTTTTTGAAGTCTCGGATAAAACTATCAAATCCGAATACGTTGCGCTGGAAGATCTATTAGTAGATGCTTACGATCGCATTGAAGAACTCCATCGCAACAAAGGTGCCCTTCGTGGGCTAAAAACAGGCTTTCGCGACCTCGATAAAAAAACTGCCGGTTTCCAAAAAGGCGATTTGATTATTATCGGAGCCCGTCCGGCCATGGGTAAAACTACTTTTGCGCAGAACTTAGCTTATAATGTTGCTACTAGAAATGGCGATAAAAAAGGGGTGCTTTTCTTCTCTATGGAGATGGCCAATGCCGAAATCGTTGACCGCATGATTTCAGATATCTCGGGCATTGATAACTGGAAAATTCGCACTGGTAACGTCTCAGATGAAGATTTTGCTAGAATCGGCGATGCCCTAGGCGATATGAATGAGGTGCCGCTCTATATTGATGACACGAGCTCCATGACTATTCTTGAGCTACGCAACAAAGCCCGCCGTGCTGCCCACGATCATAACGTTGGCATGGTGATCGTCGACTATTTGCAACTACTACAAGGGTCTGACCGTTATGCCGGTAACCGTGTACAGGAAGTGACCGAAATTTCTCGTGGTCTCAAGACCCTGGCCAGGGAACTGGAAATTCCTGTGGTTGCTCTTGCTCAGCTCTCTCGTGGTGTTACTGGACGTGATGATCCCAGACCGGTTCTGTCCGACCTTAGGGAATCCGGCTCTATCGAGCAGGATGCCGATCTTGTCATGTTCCTGCACCGTGTAGATTATTATCATATGAATGAACCAGATTATCAAATGACCAATATTACAGAGCTAATTCTAGCCAAGCACCGTCACGGGCCAGTAGGGAAAATCGAACTGTATTTCCATCCGGAATTGCTACGATTTATGTCACTTGATAAAGAACGCGAGGAACCATAGGAAAATTCCCACATTGTCTCAAATACATGATACAATCATAATATGACAATTAAACTAGAACAACTTACCAAAACTTATAAGAAAAAAGGCAAATTA
>CANOTH010000003.1 GCA_947570505.1 uncultured Candidatus Saccharibacteria bacterium | reverse complement strand
TTGGCGCACGATTTGTTCCGCCAGCCCTACATGCGCCCGCGGATAAATCTGATCAATCGGAGTCCCCAGCACCGCCACTGTCACCCCTCCAGCCTCCAGAGCCGCCCGGTGCGCGATCGAATCAATCCCATAAGCCAAACCCGAGACCACCACCGCTCCCCGCCGTGCCGCTTCGAAAGCAATTTTATAAGCCATTTCTTCGCCATATTTGGTCGGTTTGCGACTACCCACTACCGCCACCACTCTTGGCCGCTGCGAGGCAACCTTTACAACATTTTTCAGTGCAGATTTTTTGGTAGTTTGACAACTATTTTTTGCGCGATTTTCGGGCATTTTTCCATAAAAATATAACATTTTAGGCTTTAGCGCAATGGTATCTAACACCTCTGTAAAATCGGCCTCTTGGGGTCGAATTTCATTGTATTTTGAAAGAAAGTGTGAAAAAAGTATTGACATTTATTACTCCGTGTGCTATAATGCTTATCAGTTAGGGTTATTAACTCCAACTGTACCTAAATAAATCATAATTTCAGCTAACTGAATTCTTTCAGCTTAGCAGAAATTGCGTGCTTTTGAAACCCCTAGGGTCGACAATTTCTTTAAGGTTGTCGACTGTAAGTATTACCTCCACTTTTAGGGTCAGTTCGAAGGCATAGCAATCCCTATAACCGGCGGACCCCGCGTTGTGTGAGGTGGGTCACGCTTCCGGGTTCCCGGAGTCGAACGACGATGCGTTGTAGGGCCAAGTAGCCCCAGGTGATGCCCACCCTTACCTGGGGCTTTTTGGTTGCTTAAAACTCTAAACCATTATAGACCACACAATATTCTCATGTTATAATTAAACACAGACTATCGCAAGATGGTACTTTTCACAAGGAGGTGTTCCTATGGACACAATTAATTACGACGATTCTAAGCCCTCTGTGGCCATTGTCAACTCGACCATTGAGGCCCTTTACGAACGGCTTCATCCAGGCTCCAGCAGTAAAACTGCCGACCTCAAGAACGAATTACACCTCGGCGACAAAAAGCCCGAGGAGACCGAATTCTACATCGAAAGAATCTTTCTGGAACATTATTTCACTAAACCTTATCTCCAAGTCGGCGAACGTTACGAGAGTGAGTTCTACGATGAAACCTCGGGCGAGCGCCTCCCCTGTCGCACCATAGAAGTCAGTAGTTCAGACACCATTGATGGTGCCTCCGCAGAAGTCCTGCGGTTGAATTATTACTCTGAGCAGCAGAACATTGCTAAGCCTGGCCGCTTAGCTCTAAATATCACTGATCAGGATGACTGTGTGTTGTACTGGCGCAGCGAAGAGCATAAGGACCTCAAAACTGAGTGGTATATAAATTGCTATGCTCAGGATTTAACGGACGAAAATAGCAATTTTATCTTCAATGGTGAACCGGTTAATCTCTAGTCCGCACATCTTTCACCACCTCCAGAGCTTGTCGCTCCCGACGAGCTCTTCTTTTGTCCAGATACTTGACAACCATGATATACTAAATAATATATGCCTAAAAACTTAGTTATCGTTGAGTCTCCTGCTAAGGCTCACACCATCGAAAAATACCTTGGAAAAGACTTTCATGTCTTGGCCTCAGTTGGCCATATTCGTAAAGATACCAAAGTTGACAAAGATACCTTTGACGTCACTTACGAAATCGACCCCGGACACACCAAAATCATCGCCGATCTAAAAAAAGCTGCCGCGGCCGCCGACACCGTCTGGCTAGCCACCGATGAAGACCGCGAAGGTGAAGCTATTTCTTGGCATTTGATGGAAGTCTTAAAACTCCCTAAAGGCACAAAACGCATTACCTTCCACGAAATCACTAAGCCCGCTCTAGAAGCTGCTATTCAAAACCCCCGCAAAGTCGACATGGATATGGTCTCGTCCCAGCAGGCACGCCAAACTCTAGATATGCTAGTGGGTTACGACTTGTCTGGAGTAGTACGTCGCAAAGTACCAGGCGCCATCTCAGCTGGACGGGTGCAATCTCCAGCCCTGCGCCTAATTGTGGAGCGCGAAAAGGAAATTGAAGAATTCGCTGCCAGCGCTAAATTCAAAGTCACCGGGAAATTCCTCACCAAGGGCAAAGCTGAGCTAGCAGCCACCCTCGACAAAACTTTTGACACTGAACGCACAGCCAAGAATTACCTAGAAAAAGTCGCCGGGGCTGATTGGCAAATCGCCGACATTACCACTAGTCCAGGTGTGCGTCGTCCCGCTCCGCCTTTTACCACCGCCAGCATGCAGATTGAAGCCAACTCACGTCTCGGTATGTCTACTAAGGCCACCATGTCAGCCGCTCAGGCCTTGTATCAAGCCGGTCTGATTACTTATCACCGTACCGATAGCCTTAATCTCTCCAAACAAGCCATCGCCATGACTAGTCGCTATGTCGAGGAGCATTTTGGCAAAGAATATTTACAAGTGCGCAATTTTAAGACTAAATCTGCTGGCGCACAAGAAGCCCACGAAGCCATTCGTCCCACCCATATTGAACAAGAAGTGGCCGGCAAAACCGAATACGAAAAGAAGCTGTATAAGTTAATCCGTAATCGCACTCTCGCGACCCAAATGGCCGAGGCCAAAACGGAGAAAACCGTGGTCAAGATTACCACGGAAAGTGAGAAAAAGTATCTTTTCGAGGCCAAGGGCGAGGTGATTATCTTCGACGGTTTCTTGAAAGCGACGGGACGTGCTAAAGACGAGGAATTACCACCCCTCAGTACTGGCGATCCGCTCAAAGCTCAGACCATCACGGCTCGCCAAAATTTCGCCAAGCCTCCCGCTCGCTACACCGAAGGTTCACTAGTGAAGAAACTAGAAGAGCTAGGCATCGGTCGGCCTTCTACCTATGCTACGATCATGTCCGCCATTCAATCTCGTGGCTATGTCGTCAAAGGAGAATCTGAGGGCGAGCCACGCGAAGTCATCCAGCTTAGCCTCGAAAAAGGCCAGGTCAAGCGCGAAATCGTTACCGAAAAATCCGGCTCCACCAAGGGCAAACTTTTACCTACCCCGATTGGCGAGCTCCTAGCCGGCTTTTTGACCGATAATTTTAATAATATTGTCGACTATCAATTTACGGCCAATATTGAGGAAGATCTAGATAAAATTGCCGAACACCAACTCGAAAGAGTGAAGATGCTCCGTGACTTCTACGGGCCCTTCTCTAAAGAAGTTGCGAAGTCCGATGATGCGGCCCGTTATAATAATGCTCGAGAACTCGGAAAGCACCCCGAGACCGGCCAGCCAATTTATGCTAAGATTGGCAAAAACGGCGGTTTTATTCAAGTCGGCGACAATGAGAAAACTACCGGTGAGAAGCCTCGTTTCGCCCCCCTACCCAAGGGCATGACGGAGAAAACTGTAACCCTAGAGGCTGCGCTCAAACAACTTGAACTCCCGGCCCTGCCCCGTGAACTCGGTACTACTAAGGACGGAGCCGTAATTATCGCCTCCAGTGGTCCGTTTGGCCCTTATCTCAAAGCTGGGAAATACAATATTCAGCTCAAAGATGCCGACCCCTATACTATTACCCTCAAAGAAGCAGAAAAATTATACCAAGAAAAGCTAGATTCAATTATTGCTGATTGGGGCGATATCATGATTATCGTGGGAGCTTATGGACCGTATATCAAGGGTCCAGGCCGTTTCAATAATGTCAAAATCCCCAAAGAACAAGACCCAAAGAAAATTACTCTGGAAGAAGCCAAGAAGATGCTGGATGAGAAGCCCGAGCGGAGGGGAAGGTTTGGTCGCAGCAAGGGCACTAGCGCCAGCGGTACAAAAGGTGGTAAAAGTGGTAAAAGTAGTAAAACCACTAAAGACACCAAGAAGACTACTAAAGCTAAGACGAGCAAAAGTAAGGGCAAGACGGGCGCCAAAAAGACTTCTAGTCGAAAATCTGCAAAATCATAAAATTAATATTGACTTTTTACAAAACTCGTGATACAATAGAATTATAGTCTCCTGGAGAATTATCTTTTAAAATCCTATATTTTGGACGGAATCATCGCTTATAAGAAATCTTTCGTCCGTAGCGGGTGGATTAATCTTAATAATAGCGCTTTGAGGAACTTCGGCATCCATGGCTACGGTTGGTCTCGTATTGCTACTGTTTACGGGGCTGGTACCTGGGATGCTAAAGCTTACAACCTCGACTTCTCTGCCTCAGGTGTTAACCCGTCCGGTGACTATGTTCGTTGGTACGGTTTCCCCGTCCGCTGTTTGGTATAGCTAGTTATGCTGTTGCTGTTTCATGATAATGATTGTCAGAAAGAAGGAGATCAATCGCCGATGGCTCAACCACCCATAGTGCAGCAACCGCCAGAAAATCAAAATCTACCAAAACCGAAAAAGGTTTTTGGAAATATATTTTAACCCTAGTCGGCGCAATCTTCTCGTATGACCGGCAAGTGCTTAATTCCTTGCTGTCTTGGCGGTATAGTGTATGTGCTTTTGTTGCAGAAAAGTTTTACGGCGCTTCCAGTAACGTTCCGTAGCGAGAATGTATTGCCCAGATTCTGTACTTCCTCTTGTGGTATGCCCAGTACTTGAAGATTGAGGAAAGGTATTTTTATTGACTTTTATAGCAAACTGTGATAAAATAGTAGTATAGAGTCCAATTATCCATCATAAAAGACCTATTCCAAGTAAATAGGCATAAGAGGATAAAGAAATTACTTACCTCTGTTATGATGGGCGGACCAAAAAAATATTATAGCAATTTTCCCATTTTTTCACCAAAAAGTGATATAATAGCTATAGAAAGTTAGCCTGATTTTAATTTCAGCTGTTGACGGTAACACGAAAATATGCTATCATAAAGTAAATGACAAATATTAACTTTAGAGTCGAAGGGGACAAAGGGAATCTGATGGATCAGCATACCAGCACTATCGAAAAAGCCATTAAAGGCAGTCTAAATATCATCGAACAGGATCGTGAGCGCGAGATTATTTCTCGGCGCTTCGGTTTATCCGGTCAAAAAGAGACACTCGAACAAATCGGGGAACTACTTAATATTACTCGTGAACGGGTACGCCAGCTTGAAAAAGCCATTCTCGTGCGCTTGCGTATTGGTGCGGAAGAAGGTCAAATTGAAGACTTAGCGGCGGCCGAAAAGCTCATCATCCGCAATCTGACTGAGCTAGGCCGAGTCGCCCGTACTACCGACCTCGCTGATCGCATCTACGGACACAAAGCCACCCCAGCCGAACGCGCTAAACTTACCTTCATTAGCGCGATTTCTAATAATCTCACCGCTATTGACGAGAATGACCTTTATTATGCCGCGATTGGTATTGCGGAATATGGCGATGCCAAAACTGTACATGCCCGAGTTGACAAAATCGTCGATATTATCAAGAAAAACAAAGAGCCTATGACCATTGAACAGCTTGATGAGGTTCTAGACTACGAGCACCCAGATCATATCCGCGCAGTTGCTTCAATCTCAAAGTTACTGGCCTCGCTCAACGGCTTATGGGGTCTGGCGAAGTGGCCTACTGTCAACCCTCGTAACATTCGTGATAAGATTTTCGTGGTATTGGAGGCGAAAAAAGAGCCAATGCACTTCTCCGACATTGCCGAGGCTATTTCTAAATCCGAATTTCGCCGTAAAAACGTCACCATCCAAGCTATTCATAATGAACTAATCAAAGACCCACGTTTCATCTTGATTGGTCGTGGTATTTATGCCCTAAATTCTTGGGGTTATGCCCGAGGTACGGTAGCCGACATCATCACTAATATCTTAAAAGAAGCTGGCGAACCATTAACTCGTGAAGAAATTGTCAAACGTGTGCTGCGAGCCCGTAAAGTCAAAGAGACCACAGTCCTACTTAACCTGCAAAACAAAAAACTCTTTTCCAAAGTCGACAAAGATTCTTACGAGTTATCTCCAGAAAATCAATAATTTAGTTGACACCAGTATAAGTCGCGGACTTATGCTATAATAAAAGTATATGTTTTCTCAAATTATCCAATTTATTATCATGCCAATTGTTTGGATACCAATTGTGCTAATTTTGGGATTCTTAACTTACCGTAATTATAAAAAACTTAACAAGCTCAAAGTCTTAAACGTCGATTCTGTGCTGTTAATGTTAGAAATCCCTAAAGCCAACGACAAAAAGGAATTAGCTGCGGAACAACTTTTTGCTAGCCTTCATGGTATCCTTCGCGACAAAGCTGAACTAAAAAATTCTAACGGAGTGCAAGAGCATCTTAGCTTCGAAATTGTCTCAACTGGCGGGCAAATCCGCTTCTATGTTTGGGTGCCAAAAATTCTCCAAAGTTTCGTCGAGGGGCAAATTTATGCCCAATACCCTACCGTGCAAATCTATAAAATGAAGGACGACTATGTCGACGATCGCAATAAATATCCGGTCTCGTATTCTGCTGAGCTCACTTTAACTGAGAACGAAGCCTTACCAATTAAAACTTTTGAGAACTTTGAAGTTGACCCGCTAGCTGGTATTACCGGCACCCTAGCTAAGCTCAATCCCGATAACTCCGAGGAGCTCTGGATTCAAATTCTCACTCGTCCAATCCCAGATGACTGGCATAAACAGACTACTGATAAATGGGTCAAAAAGGTCAAATCCGGTCGCAAGGGTCTATTTGGTAACAGCTCCGGACCAGACTGGACTTGGATTATTCAAGCACTGGGCGCACTCTTTAAACCACCAGAAGGTGGCAGCGAATCAAAACCCGAGTTGTCTGAACGGGACAAGACTCGCATTGCTAAAGCCGAAGAAAAAGCCACCAAGCTGGGCTATGAGGTCAAGATCCGCTTAACTTATCTAGGGAATGATACTACAAATGCTAAACTTAATATGCAAGCTCTTGTGGGTACATTCAAGCAATATAACTCTACCAATCTCAATGGTTTCCGTCTCAGTGGTGGCAGCTTTAAGGCTGAAGATTTAGATGCTTACAAAATGCGCCAATTTAATCAGCGCGGTTTTATTCTTAATATTTCTGAGCTGGCCAGTGTCTACCATCTTCCACATACTTCAGTCGAAACCCCCAACATCGTCTGGGCTAGCTCTAAGACAGCCGAACCACCCGCAAAATTACCCCTCATTACTGGTGACCCCGCCCACGATGAGAATATCTCTGCCTTTGGTTTGACCAATTTCCGCGGCATTAACCATCAATTTGGCATGCTACGTCGCGACCGTTCTAGACATGTTTATATTATTGGTCAGACTGGTGCTGGTAAATCTGGGATGCTAGAATTGTTTGCCCTCAGCGATACGTTTTATAACCAAGGCTATTGTATTATTGATCCTCACGGCGATTTTGCTATTAATAATTTAAGGTTCGTACCTGAGAGTCGTATTAAAGACGTTATTTATTTTAACCCTGCTGATACCGCCTATCCCGTAGCTTTTAACCCATTAGAGTTAAGTGATCCCGCCCGTAAACCAAACGTTTGTTCTGAGGTGATTGGAGTACTAAAACGCATGTTTGGCGATTCTTGGGGTCCAAGGTTGGAGCATATTTTGCGCTATACCCTGCTAGCTTTGCTAGATCGCCCCGAGACAACTTTGCTCGATATTTCGCGCCTTTTGACAGATAAAGATTTTCGTAAAGAGACTCTGGATTATTGCCGCGACGTCACCGTATTACAATTCTGGAAACACGAATTTGGCCAATGGAATGATAAACAAGTTAACGAAAGTATTGCCCCAGTACTTAATAAGGTCGGAGCCTTTACAGCTAATCCAATCATCCGTAATATTATTGGCCAGCCCAAATCCAGCTTTGATGTGCGCAAAATTATGGATGAGGGAAAAATCTTGGTTGTCAATCTCTCCAAAGGACTAATCGGCGAAGACAATGCGGGTATCTTGGGAGCCTTCTTGGTCACTAAAGTCCAGCTAGCCGCCATGTCGAGGAGTGACATCCCAGACGTAGCTGATCGCCGCCCATTCTACCTCTATGTCGATGAGTTCCAAAACTTCGCTACAGATTCTTTTGCAGTGATTTTGTCTGAGGCTAGAAAATACGGTTTGAACCTTACTGTTGCTAACCAATATATTTCCCAAATGACTGATTCCGTGCGCGATGCCGTCTTTGGTAACGTCGGTACTACGATTTCTTTCCGAGTTTCGGCCGATGATGCCCCCATCCTAGCCAAGCAGTTTGAGCCCATTTTTGATCAATCCGATCTTATTCAGATGAACAACCGGCATTTCGTAATTTCCATGATCGTGAATGGTGAGAAAACTCCCGCCTTTTCAGCTACAACTCTAGCTCTACCTACTACTCCTCAGGATAATTTCGATCAAATTGTGGAAAGCTCACGCAAATTATATGCTCGCAACCGCTCAGAAGTCGAAGACGAAATCCGTGCCGCCATTGAACAAGCTGAAAAATACAAAAAGGAACTTTCCGATTCTGGCCGTGTAGGTCAAGAAGCTGACGGAGAATTAACGAACGGGTCAGAGCTAGATCTTCGTTCGCAACATTCTGGTCGACCAGGGAATCATAATAACAGTCACGAGCGACCCAATTTCCAATTCATACCTAGCCCGCAGCAGGACTTTCGTAAGCTAAAAATGTCACCTAATACCGCTGAAGGTAAGGAGAGACTTGGGCTTAAGGACTTAGGCATGCTTGCCGCTCAGAAGGCTAACGAGGTAGGGAATGACGATCCTTCTACTTCGCCCACAATACAACCGGAACACCCAATAGATAACGTAGCAGCTCAGAACCAAGAAGCTCCAAACAGAAGTCAGGGGAATAACAAGAACCACAGTAGTCGCAAAAAACGTTTCAATAAAAATCGCCCCAATCGCAACAATTCTAACAACTCAGCTAAGCCCAACCAATGAACCTCTATGAATTAAGTAAAGCCATCCTCGCGGTAAGCCAACAGCCAATTGATCGTGTACGTTTTACTAAAACTATCTATTTTATCCATAAGGAGCTTATTCGCAAAGGTCAGATGAAGCCCGAGGATATCCCCTACCTCCGTTTACCACTTGGGCCAGTGCCAGCTAATTTTCTGAATCTCACCAGGGAACATCCTGACATTAAACTTCGACCCATCCCTACTCATATATTATATGTCGCTGAGGAATATTATATCGAACCAAATACTGAGTCTATTTCCGAAGATGTCGTACCTATAATTCAGAGGCTTCTGCAGCTTCTCAAAACTCATTCTACAACTGAGCTAGTCATCGCTAGCCAAGACCCTAGCTGGCAAAATCACCAAAACGGGGAAGAATATGTGATTTCTCCTGCCGATCTTCGCAATACCTTCCCCTTACCCCATATTCGCCTCAAAATCCACATCAAACGTCGCCAGCCTAGCCATCTAGGTGCCCTGCAGGCCCATCTATTGCGTGGCATGTTGGAAGATATTGTCAAAGAAAGTACCGATCTAGAATATCCCGATGAAACTCCGCCACACGATCAGGAGGCTAAAAAATGAGCGAAGGGGAACGTTGCGAAATTGCTTCAGAAGATGTCACCAAAGCACTTTGGCGCAAATACCGCAAAACCGCCGAATACAAAAGTGGTCGCCACTATTCCATTAGTTCGATACACCCCTTAGTGCGTACAGGCGAGGAAAAAGGTCTAAACGACGTGATCCTAAACTTTGCAAAAGAACTAGAGCATACCCCTAATATCCGTGAGCAACTTGCCTTGCGCCAAGAAAACGACTGGATCGACAGTTGGAAAACTATGCATCGCACACTTTTTGGCTATGTTTACCGTAAATGCGGAGAATTGCGTCCTAGAGGCTACGACGTGCGTTTTGGGGCACCTGGAGACGAAGAGCTTCATCATATCCCACTTGGTGGCGCCGAGGTCTATAATGAGCTCTACGCACTTGCTCGTCGTCTTTGCGGTAGTATTAATTGCGTTGAAATTACCAATATCGATGAAGTTTGCCGTTTCCTGGCTGAATTTCACTATGGATTCATACGTATTCACCCTTTTTTTGACGGCAATGGTCGTATCGCACGTGTGGTTACCGATCAACTCGCAGTCTCCCTCGGATATGTACCGATTATTGCCGGTTTTCCTCGTAATAACACCGATAAAAAGCATGTCTACCATGAAGCGATTCATGATTGCGCTCACGATAGCACCTGTCGAGTTCTCAGCAACTGGATTAAAATTCAGCTACAAGATAAAATGTCTCAAATTACTTAAAAGGCATGAACCGATACTTTACAATAGTCGCGTGACACGCAGGGAATTAGTAATTCCCTTTAGGGATGCTTAGCCTCGCCCTAACGCAGAAGTACGACTAAGTGTTAAAGTTGATTATTTGATATTATTGATGATAAATAACTGTTCGTGTTTGACAAAAGTTTCAAGAGCATAACCATTAGTAAACATAATTTGTAACATTTGATAGGTATTACCAGCTTTACTCTGCTTTGTGACTAATTTAATATCTTTTACTTTGTTTAGTAGAGAATTATCCATTATTTTTACCTCGTTTGGTTAATGTTAATATGTTATCGAACCTACACTACTTATGTCGCACAATATATCTTTTACGACATACAATCAGTGGACGGGTATACGTATCAACATATATTCAATCAAAAATCCTTTTATGTAACCAGCCACCCTCAGCCACCCCAACTCCGTAAGCTTTTTTATTTTTCAATAATTCCCCTCTTTTTTTCACACAAAACAAACCCATCACACACTGTATGCTAATTATTCAAGTTTGCGCAAAAAACTTACTTTTTCATATTCTCCATTGTCCGAACAAAACCCGAACAAAAACAGAGAACTACAGCTTAAAAACAATATACCGGGTACCCGATTTATGCCTCTTTACTTCGTCCGTAGCGGGAACGTCTATCTCAATACCGGCGCTTTGAGGGGATTTAATGGATCTAGTAGAACTTGGTCCAATACCGCAGCAAAATACAGTTCAGATATTGATGCTCTTGCCTACCACCTTTGGTTTGGAGTCTCAATCGTTCCATCGGCTGGGCCATACGATCGTTACGATGGTTTCCCCGTCCGCTGTTTGGTATAGCTAGTTATAAGGAACTATGAGTTAGTTATTTGTGGATCTTTCGGAGCTTACGAGCGAACTGCCCCTTGGGACGCAGCCAGCCGTAGGCTGGTCGAACGAAGCAGCACAGCACTCAGGGCGGCGGGCTGATGTGACTGCATGCCACAAATAGGTCCTTCTACTTTCTGAGGACTATTAGGAGATAGTGAACTACTTATAATATGCCCTACCTTCCACTCTCACATCCACATACTCTGGATGCAAATCTCGCTCCTCAAGATACTTTATCATCCGTTTAACGTCCTCAGCTGAGACCGCGGTTCCTCGATCAGTATTAATTTTAAAATACGTTTCTTGACCATCCAAGTCTACATAAAGCTCCCGACTTGTGCTCGTCGGTAAAGTTACTTTCGTTACTCGATAACCCAAATCCTGCAAATCTTGCTCTAGCTGCGCAATATACTCCTTGATTCGCACCGAAATTTGGCCTCTATTATCTTCATCCACGATCTGCGCATTTACTCGAATGTCTTCTGCTACCTTTTCTGATACTTGACTATGCTGTTCAGAAAACTCCTTTATTGCTATATAGCACACCAGTCCAATAATCGCCATCACTAGCAGTGCCATCACAACAGAGGTAGTTTTCTTGCGATGCGCCTTCTTACGCGCTTGCATGCGCTCAGATTCAGATTCTGCCCTTTCTCGCTCCGCAACAATCGTCTGACCCGCCCGCATCCTTTTCATTTTGTTCTGCCCACGCATTATTTCTTCGCCTTTTGCTCTCCAACTTCTAAAATAATCTTCGCCAAATTCCTGGCCGCTTCTGGCCGCGCTACCTCAAGATGCAACTTTTCCGCTAAATTCTCCCGTTCCCGTGGCGCCCGCACCAAGTGTCTCACCTCTTCCAACAGAACACTGGGCTGCTGAATCAATTTTTCATTCGGAATCGCCACTACGGCCCCTACTTCCTGCAATCTTTCAGCATTTTTCGTCTGGTGTCCACCTGGCAACATCTCAAATGGCACCAGAACTACCGCTTTCTTCAGCGCCGCCAATTCAGCAATTGTGGTAGCACCCGCCCGGCTCACTACCACGTCAGCAGCCCCCATCAGCTCATTCATCGCCGAATTAAATTCCCACATCCGAAAATTCGACTGCAATTTCGCCTTATCCCATTCCTCATAGCGCTTTAATTCGACCATCTCTTCATAATGCTTGCGACCCGCCACCAAACCAACACTAGTAAACTTCAGCAACTCAGGCAAAATTTCTGCCACCGCCTGATCCAAGCTCAATGCCCCCTGACTTCCACCTGTCACCACTACTAACGATCGCTCTGGGTCAAAGCCAAAAGACTTCTTTAAACTCTTCTGTTGACTCGTCGTTGTAGCTCTAAACTCCGCCGCCACCGGAATCCCTACCTGCACAATCTTTTCCGCACCTTTCAGCTCACCCCACCCTGTAGCCACTACTGCAGCATGCTTCATCAATAAACGATTTGCTAGCCCTGGCACCGTATCCGACTCATGCACTACATAGGGGATTCTAACTAATCGTGCTACTAACCCCACCGGCAAACCCACAAAACCTCCTTTTAAGAAAATTACATCTGGTCTCTTCCCTGGCAAAATCAACCTAAAGAAGCTCTGTACCACCCCGCCGACAAACCCTACAAATCCCACAATATTTCCCCAGACCAAATCTCGCAAAGTCACCTGCCAATGTACAAAATAGTCCTTAAAGCTCCAGCCAGCATAACGGTGAAATTTTCCCGACCAAATCCGTCGCACCCTAATATAAGCATTTTTACGACTGTTATGTCCCTGTTGCCTCCGTGAGCCCCAGCTCACTCCCAATTCTGTTGTAATTTTTACAACATTCTTGTAATACTTCCGGTCCGTCCAAAACTCCACCCGTGTACGCGGCTTCTCTTCTAGTACTTCTCGAATCACCGCTACCGCTGGAGTAATATGCCCGCCAGAGCCCCCACCTACCACTAAAATCTTCATAATCGTACTTCCCTCCTCGCCTCTTGCCTGCGTACTATATTCGTCTCCGAATTTACGGTCTTTGTCGTCACGGTTGTCTCCTTACGTGGTTCCCTAGCCGTATAACAAGATATCTGCAAAGCTAACCCCAGCGCCGCCGCCGAAAACAACATACTAGTTCCGCCCGAGCTGAGTAATGGCAGAGTAATCCCTGTCAGTGGCATTAGCCCAGTCATTGACGAAATATTTAGGACTACATGTGCTGTCAACCAAGCAAAGATCCCAATCACTATCAATGACTGTTCATCATCATGCAAAAATCTGGCCGTGCGCAACAATCTAAACAGTAACCCTGCAAAACAAGCCACAATTGCCGACAGCCCTACAAACCCAAAAGTCTCTCCCATCACCGCAAACACCGAATCATTAATGGACTCTGGCAAATACCCAGTCGCTTGCACACTATTACCAATTCCTACCCCCCAGAATCCACCTGTACCAATCGCAATCATCGCATTCTCAATATGGTAAGAATCGCTTGATTCCGCACTACCAAAAGTCAGTAGCCTCTCCCTACGATGTGGCGAACTCATAATCGCTCCCACCCCCGCCACTAGAATCACCGCTAAAACCATCATAAAATACCTAAGCTTCACTCCACTCATGAACAACATGGCTAGAATAATTGCCATAATACTTACCCCCGTCCCCAAGTCTTTCTGAATCACCACCACAAAACCCAATGCCAACACACTTACTATCACAAACGGAATCCAAAAATCCTTCGACTCCAGACGTCCTTCCTTCTTCCGTTCTACAATCAAACTAGCCAGATACAATACTAAGCCCAATTTCAAAATCTCTGCTGGCTGGATGCTCAACGAGCTAGAAACATTAATCCAACGGCAAGCCCCCAGCTCACATTTCGCTAGTGGGCTATTTACCATCGACAATATCATCAGCAACGCACACATACCTAGACCAGCCAGCAAAACAAACTTACCACACTTTCGCACCACACTATACGGCACCACAAATGCCAAAAAAGCCACCGCCAGAGATAAAACCACACTAATCAACTGATGAATAAAAAAGTAATTTTCGTCCAAATCTGTCCCATATGCTGAATTCATTACATTAGCTCGCATCGGACCAATCGCATAAATCACAATCAAGCCCAAGCCCAGCAAAATCACGGTCAAAACACCAATAATCCTATCGCTCTTATGTTTACGCATCATAGCCATTGATTATCCATTAAGAACGTTGCAATCATCATCACTAGTAAAATAGCAAACAAAATACCCACTACTGCCTTCAACAAATTTTTTACCATATCGCTAATGTTGTTACTCATCTACAAAATTCCTCCCTGCACCGCCAAAAATATCCCAACGATAGCAAAGACTCCGGCAATTACCCAAAAACGCATCACAATCTTTGCTTCACCCCAGCCTTTAGCTTCCAAATGATGATGAATTGGAGCAGAAATAAACAATTTTTTATGAAAAACTTTCTTCCAAAACATCTGTATCAAGCTCGATCCCGCCTCCACCACAAACATAATTCCAATAATCGGCAGCAAGAAAAACGCATTTGTCATCATCGCTACTACCCCCAGACCTGCTCCTAACGCAAACGAGCCTACATCACCCATCATAAAACGCGCTGGCGGCACATTGAACCAAATATACGACAGCAGCCAACCTACCACCGTCAAGCAAAACCCTGTCAACATCCATTGCCCCTGAAAAAGAGCAATCACCCCATAGGACCCATATGCTAGCATTGCTAACCCACCAGCCAAGCCATCCAGACCATCAGAAATATTCACGGCATTTGAAGTTGCCACTACAGCAAAGGTAAAGATTACAATCATACCTATCGTGCCTACTTGCAAATCACCTACGAAGGGTACTTCAATCGCCGTCCAGCCCAATTTCACCGCAAACCACCAGCCCAACATCACACTAATAGCCGTAATCATCGCAAACTTCACCGGAGCCCTGAGCCCTGCTGCTCCCTTACCGCTACCAAACACGTTAATCAAGTCATCAATCAACCCTACCACACTCCCCCCTACGAATCCCACCAAAGGCAACCAAGTCTGCTCACGATTCAAGTTACAAATCCACGTCACCAAAAACACCGTCACCACCCCGATAATCCCCGCCATAGTCGGAAAATGCCGTGCAAACTTCTTCGCATGCAGCTTCGTCATTACCGGCAAAGCCTCACCAGTCAAAGTAGTCTTCTTCTGCTTTTTCCAAAACTTATATTTGTAAGCAAAATACGTATAAATCGGAGTTAAAAAGGTGGCCAAGAAAAAAGCCGACAAAGCTAAAATTAATCCGTAAAACGTCTCGTTATTCAGTGTATCTTGCATATCTATCCCTAATTATAACACTTATTCCGCTAACTTTGGCTGAACCCTCAGATAATCCTGCAGATAGACATTCAGAGCATCAAACACTGGCTGAGCATGAACATGGCCTTCTAGCTTCTTTCCCTCTTCCCAAAGGCGCACCATAATCAAATACTCTGGCATCTCCCCTTCCGTCCCGCCAAATCCAATATAAGTCGCCTGGAGCTCGTCCATTGAATACGCACCATCTTTAATTACTTGTGCCGTGCCAGTTTTACCTCCAATATAATATCCTGGTTTATCCATGCCGGACGAACGTGAGACTACTCTTGTCCCATACATCATTTCACGCATCTCAGCACTAGTTTGCTCGCTCACCGTCTGACGCACTGCACCCTTGCTCTCTGCTGGCACTAATTCCCCATTCTTCAACTTCCCTGCCACAATCGTTGGTGTATAATATTTGCCTCCATTGATCACCGAGCTAATCGCTGCTGCCACCTGGATCATCGTCGTCTGCATATTCTGACCAAAAGTCATATTTGCATACAATGATGCCAAACCATACATGTCGGCATTCGGCTCTACTAAGAATCCTGGTAATTCGTACAGTTCAAACCCTGTATACTGACCTAGTCCAAAATGGTTATAAAAATAATCATACAGCCTAGCCCTGCCCAAATCCGTAATCTCCGTCTCACTACCACCCAACCATTTCAAGACCTGCGTTGACCCCGTATTCATCGAATAATTAAAAGCTTTTTGCATCGTTTGTATTCCAAGCAACGACGTATCCATATTGGAGTTCCTAATCGGCCACCCATCCACAGTGATCTCGCCCGTATTTACAAACGTCTTCTCTGCATTCATCACTCCCAAATCTATACCTGTCGCAAAAGTCAAAGTCTTACAAATACTAGCTGGCTCAAAAGGATCCTCTATCGCATGATTTACATAGGCCGCCGCACTAGTCACATTGCCATAATCCGCTGGGTCATACCCCGGATAATTAGCCATCGCCAAGATCCGCCCTGAATTTGGATCCATCACAATTGCACTAGCATTCGCACTACCTACTTCTAGAGCTTTCTGTGCTAAAATTTTCTCTACATTATACTGCATCGTCTTATCAATCGTAAGCACAATATCTTCACCATCCACTGCTGGCTCCTTGATATTGTCATCACCAATCGACAAAGCGACGTTATTTACATCCTTAATCGTCTTCAACAAGCCATCTTGACCCGACAGAGTCTCATTCATTGCTCCCTCTACCCCATACTGACCCACACCATCCGCATTCACGAATCCCAGCACACTTGCCGCTAAATTCCCTTCTGGATACACTCGCTTTGTACTGGCCTGCAACCACACTCCCGTCAGATCCAGCTCAACAATTTGTTCCGCCGCCTTGCGTTCCACATTTTTCGCCACAATATAATAGCGCAGTGTCTTATTAGAAAATACCTCATCCCACGTCGCAACTTGCCGCTCACCCACAATACCGCTAATCTTCTCTGCAATTTCCTCCCTATTTGCCAACATCGGATCCACAATCACCGTATAGACGGTCGCATTCATTACTACCGCCACCGGCTCATCACCATCCATCATATAAATCTCCCCCCTCTTCGCCTTCAAAACATTCTGCTTCGTCTGTTGCGCCAAAGCCTTCTCAGTCCATACATCATGCTGAATAATCTGAATAAAAAACAGACGTACGACTATCACCGTCAGCACTGCCAAAAGACCATACTTAAGGACTTTGTTCCTGCTCATGATTATATTATATCATATCTTGACAACTTAAACTACTTGTGCTAAACTTAAGATAATCCCACCTCAACTGGGCTTATCTGTAGTGCAGAAAACACTATTCTGCCACAAATCCGCTATTTGCCGCCGTTTCCATACTATTCGCTACCGTACTATTCTCGCTCGCTGCAATCGACGTCAACCTAGCCTTCTCCACTGCCAAATCTTCCTTCTTAGCTTCCAATTCCGCAATTTCGTCCTCAATCGCCGACAATTCATAGTCATAATTAGTTGCCTGCGTCCCCTGCGCCACGTAAATCAAGCCCACGATCAAAACCAACATGCCCACAATCATTAAATTCGATATCGATCCTAAAGTCTTCGGTGTATGACGTACTGTATTATAATTCCGTGACCAACCACTTGAGGTCGCTGAGCGCCTTGTCACATATGTCTGTGGTCTCATTAGTTTTGTTTCCTCGCTGTTTTTGTTTTAAATTTAATAATTCCAATTTCAAAAGGTTGTACGAGTTCCAGTTACCTCAGCAGAATCTTAGACCGAGGCTGCGCGCATGACAGAGCCATAAGTAATCATGCGGCATACCTCAGGAAGGTCATGTAACTTGGTAAACACTCTACGGTTTTAACTCTCCAACCGTGGTGAGCCTTATCCGGCCCATATAGGTATCAAAAACTCGGCGAACGCACCCTCCCATATTCTAGCTCGTGGGAAAATCGATACCTCAGTTTTCCGTGCTAACTAGCCTCTGCGACTAATTAGCGGAAGTGTACTTGCACTTTTTGAGTGCGAGAACGATTGCTGGTTACAATAATTTGTCGTGGCATATTTTGCCTCCTTTTTATGTTTGGTTTTTATTTACGGCTCAGTTCCCTAGCTCCCGATCGCCAGTTCACCTCGTCGCCTTTATCATTCCGAAGCCCAGCTCACTCCACTCTCACAGCTAGCTCTCGCAAAGTCTCCACACTCTACAATTTCAGCGCTGCGCGCAGTTTCGCACTCCGTGCTCTCGGGTTGATAAACAACTCCTGTTCCTCCGCAGTAATTGGTTTTTTCGTCAAAACCTCTATCTCTGATTCCTCGCCAAAACTGGACATTTCTCTCATCCAATCCTTTACCAACCGGTCTTCTAGACTATGAAAAGTTATCATCGCTACCCTGCCACCCGGCTTCAAAACCTTCGTAAGCAGCGGCAATGTTCGCTCTATTTCACCCAGCTCATCATTCACGGCAATCCGAATCGCCTGGAATGTACGAGTCGCCGGATGGACTTTTCCTCCTCGTCCATACTTCTTCAGCGCCTCACCTAGCTCCAAAGTCGACTTCCATGGTCGCCCATGCACAATCGCCCGTGCAATTAGCTTCGCAAAACCTGGCTTCTCTTCACCATATTTCTCCAAGATGCTGCAAATTTCCCGTTCACTCCATTTATTCACAATTCTTTCAGCATCCAATTCTTGCTTCTGATCCATCCTCATATCCAATGGACCATCCTTAGCAAAAGAGAAACCTCTCTCTGCCCTGTCTAGCTGCGGAGAAGAAACTCCAAAATCCATTAATATCATATCGAAAGTGTTTCCACACTCAATTTCCTGTAGCACCGCATTATAAAAATCTACCTCGATAATCCTCAGGGGTCGATCATGAAACCGCGCCCTCAGCACCTCTATCGCATTATGATCTCGATCTACCAAGACCGAATCCTTATAATTCTGTGTTACATCCAAAATTTCACTTGCATGCCCTGCATACCCCGCTGTGAGATCCAAATAAGATTCCCCGAGCTTCGGCTGCAAAACTTCAAGTACTTCCGACAATAATACAGGTTGATGAAGTTCTTCCATGTGTATTATTATACACTATTTCGTTTGAGACCGTTCAACTAGAAATTTCCGCATTTTTGTGTTTTGCGTATATTTTTATTTGTGTTGCTACACTATTTATCTACCGTGATCTGGTCGGCCTTAGCCAACCACATTCACAGCCGTTGAGAGACTTAAAGTGTAAAAGTGGGTTGAGGTCTACAAATAAATGTCGACCTATAGAGTTAATTGGGAGGTGTTTATTTGAAGTGCGTATTGGTTTCGGTTACGCGTATCCTAAACGCGTGCAAAAACTCCTAGTTGGCCGATCTCAAACCTTGTTAATTTACTATACTTAATATGTTTGCTTGTGGTACTTCCCCGCTAATCGTGTTTGCTACGTTTTTTATTTTTATATTTTGTAATTTTTCACTTGTTTGTGTGGGTGTTCGTCCACTGATTTCAGTATAGTCGACTTTTTTAAAAAGTGCAAGTGCTTTTTTCATTTTTCTCCAGCTTTTTTCTAAAATGTTTGATCCCCTTAAAAGTTTTCCACAGTGTGTAAAAGTCCCATATCCACCCCTATTTACGTATCTGTGGAAAAGTTTTCCACCACATTCTTCACACAAAAAATAGGGAGATCGGAAATGATCTCCCAGGATTCTTCCGAAGAATCTGCCTAACTTCTCGGCCGCACCGGATAAATTGGTCCTCTTCCAGTCCTAACCGGCCGCGAGGGCGGCAAAGTCGGTTCGTCTACATCATCCACCCTACGAACCTTCTTCGTTTTACTATCTTCTGCTGGTTTCACTTCATGTACCAGCCTCCAGCGCTTCTTCACTCTACCTCTACGTGCATAAAGGATGGAGCGAATAGCTTCACAGATTATCATAAAGGGCACGAGTACCACAATCCCCCAACCCACGGTGACAGCATGAGAAACGATGCCGAACATCAACATGTAGCTCATAGTCCAACCGTTAAAGGGCAGCCTCGCTCTTAGTTCTTCGGCCTCCTCATCTGCCGCATCAGTGCGCGACTTTTTGAGCTGGTGAAACTCATACCAAATCATCCAAGCTGCGATCATCGCACAGATGATTCCGAGTATCGTCAACGTCCGCAAAGTCGCGCGACGATAAGCCAGCTCAGGCCGCCAATTATCGTGTTCTAACCACAAAGTCGGAGCCGCAATTGCCCAAGATACCGGAAAGTTCAACTGTGCGTAGGCATAGTAGTCCTTCTCTGTTACTTCAATCACTTCTCCTTCTGAGTTGTAATTAATTGAGGCTTTACCCGCACTACGTACCCCAAATGAACTAATGATCCCAGCACCTATCAGTGTCAAGCCGAGCAGTAGGATAATTTGCGCAAAAATAATCTTAAAATCCTTCATTTTTTTCCCTCCCAGAAAAATAGATAGGCACCCCTTATTCAGATTCTTCAGAATATTAAGGTGCAATTTTTTGTTCCTTGACTTTTTAAGAGTAAAATTACCAAATTCTGGCTCTTCCACCTCAAAAACAGTCGTATCAGAATGATTTTCGTCATTCCATACTACCATTATAGCACAGATAGCTATAAAAGTCAATAAATTACCCCTATACTAAGGTTTTTTGTTGTGTTTTTAGTCAGCTTGCATTATAATAAACCAAAAGCGAGGTAAATATGGATAACGAACAGATTAATGGTGATGCAACTAACAACGATGTAACAATAGAGACGGACGTTGTTATGGAAGTTGCGACTGACGATACCACCAATCAAGATACCACTAATACTACTCCTACCTCCGCACTTCCAGACACTCCTACCGAATCAGCTAATCAGTCTACTTCCCTACCACCAGCGAGTTTTGATGTTTTCCATTGGGCTAACGAAGTTGACGAGATGAAAAATAACGTTTCCGTAGAGCTCTTTCTCTTCAACAAAAATTACACCCCCTACCGAGTACGTTATTCTGACCAGCTCACTGCTAGTGTCAAAGCCCTCTTCATGCAAGAAGCCACCGGCTATATCATCAAAGAAGCTGACAAAGGTCTGGAGTGTCGCGAATACGAAAAATCCGACGGCGAAGAGAAAGTTATTTACCGCACCAAACTCACTAATGTCGGTCGTGCCGAAACTCTTATTCATCTCATCGAACACGAATATCGCGATATTGACTCTATGAGCGATCACATCGACGAATTCAAAAAAATCAAAGGCATTATCGCCCGCTTCACTTATCCTGGCAACGAAGGCGGCACTAAAACATTCTATATTGCTAAGGGGATTTCCGCTTCGGCTGCTCTCAAAGGCGGCTCGTCCTGGGAGCTCAATGGTGAGGGTTTTGAGCCTTTTTCAGCCGAAGTCGCCCTAAAAATGCCCGATGACAATCAAGTCGCAATTGTTGATGACAACGTAATCATCTTTAACCAGACAAAATTTGAAAATCTTTTCCAATATGATTACAAATCTCAGGTCATCGCCGATGCTAAAGCCAAAGAGCTCAGCGACAAATACAAACTTTCCTTTGCAGAAGGTCTCACTCTCAATGGCCTGCTGCAAGACAAAAAACCCTTAGTAAAAAAACTTCAAGCTCTAGACATTGCCGAAGAAATGCCCCAAGACAAGTTAATTGACTATGCTGACGAAATGCAGCTCGAACTAATGACCGACGACGATGGTTCCATCATTATCATGGACGATAAAGACTTGACCATGTTCGTAAATCTCTTGAGTGAAGACTATTATATTTCGCCCGTTAATGGTCGTCGCTACGAAATTAAATCAAAGAAGCTACTGTCCGAACCCGAAGGCGAACCACCACGAGGATAGCGAACAATAAAAATGCCTGCATTTTTATTTGAGCGACGCAGTAGTGGTCAAGGGTGACACACCGAACCACCACGAGGATAAATACTAATATTCTGGCAAATAATACGGCTGCATCTGCTCAGTCATCAAATCAGCATAGGTCTGCATAATAAACGTTTCCTGACCAAATAGCTCCAAAGTGCGAAAAACTTCCCTCCTCAAAGCCTCAACCGCCACATTTTCCGCTAATTCTGCCTCAATCTTAAGGAAAGAGCCAGCGAGTCCTTCCACAATATCCAGACACATTTTTGTATGTTCATCTAATGCCAACTCTTGCCGTTGTCGGCTCACTTCCGCTGCCTTACGAAAACCCAGTTGATGGATCATTGCTGTTGCCTCTGTATAATCTCCCACCGCTGTCTTATGCACAATATCCACCCCACTATCTTCAATATGCCGCTTCAAAAACATGGTATAATTCGCCGGCTGATTAGTTTGGCGAACTTCAGTACGCAGAATCATCCGCGGATGATTCATGTTTGGTCGATAGTCGCTCGGCACATAAATTCGCTCGTGCTGCCAAATCGTCGACCCAAATTCCAAACCAATCTCTGCCGCTCTGCATTCAAAATCAGCTCGATCTATTAATTGACACTTGATTATCAACTTCTTCATACAATTACATTATAGCATAAGTATTATAGAAATACCCATCTCAAACAACAGCCATGCTATAATAAACTCAAAGGAGGTTCATGAAAATATGTATTTGTTGTAGTCTAAGTTTTACTAAAGAAGTCTTGCAAATTGCCCAACAACTTGAAGCCCTCGGTCATGAAGTTCTACTGCCAAACGGAGTGATTAATCATCTAGCCGAACAGCCAAATTACGATCCCATCCAAACCAAAATTGAAACTGATCCCGTCCATCTTCACACCGACAAAATCCGCACCGCTGATGCTGTCTTAGTTTGTAATTATTCCAAGAACGGCATCGACCACTATATTGGTGCAAATAGTTTTGCAGAGATGTTTGTGGCCAAATATTTTGATAAACCCGTCTTTACTCTCTTTCCTCTGCCAAATCAGCCATATATTCATGATGAAATCCATGCTTTTGAACCAAAAATCCTTAATGGAAATTTAGAAAAGATCAAAATCTGAACCTCCTAGCTCAAGGTCGACTAGTATACCAAACAGCGGACGGGGAAACCGTACCAACGACTGTACGGGCCGTAGGACGGGCGAGACTCTGAGACATTAAAGTCAAACCAGTAAGAGTTAGCCGAGGTCGCAGAGTAGTAAGCTACAGAGGTACGCGACCAGTCGTAGCCAATGTAGCCCGAGTCCCTCAGTGAGCCGTTGTTTAAGCTGATATTCCCGCTACGGACGAAGTAACTGATATGAATTCTCTGGGCGAAAGCCAAAAACAAAAAAGGGCAACTTGTAAACCGTTTACAAGTTCAACTTGAGAATAACAGAGATAAAATTGATCTGTTTTTGGTTTAACTAATGCCCGTAGCGGGATGGTAAATTTGCTCAATGGCCATATAGTGTACTTCGGTAACCGGGGCTATGGTTGGTCAAGTATTGCTAGAGTCTATTCATCACTTACCACAGCCAATGCTTATGGCCTTGACTTCTATACCAGCGGCATCCGTCCATCATATGACCAAAACTATCGCTTCCGTGGTTTCCCCGTCCGCTGTTTGGTATAATAGTCTAGGCTTCGTCCGTAGCGGGTGGATTAATCTTAATAATAGCGCTTTGAGGAACTTCGGCATCAATGGCTACGATTGGTCTCGTATTGCTACTGTTTACGGGGCTGGTACCTGGAATGCTAAAGCTTACAACCTCAACTTCAATGCCTCAGGTGTTAACCCGTCCGATAACAATGTTCGTTGGTACGGTTTCCCCGTCCGCTGTTTGGTAATACTAGTTTGCTGTGTTTCTGTCCCTACTTTTGAAGTCATGACGGCTCGAAGGGCTGAGCCGGGTCAAAATCACGACCCGAGCTTTAGCGAGGGGTTCGATTTTGAGAGGCTCACCTGGACTGAAAAAGTAGGGACAGAAACACATTAGGTATTATTAGGAAGCAGTGGACTACCATATTTCCATTATGCTTGCAAATAATCGACGGTTTTGCTAGAATACAATTAAATTTTAATGGGAATTATTTAATATGAAACAAGCTTGCATTTTAAGCGCCTTACTCTTAACTTTAACTGTAACTGCAACTTTACCGCGGCCTGCATCTGCTACTAGTAGCAGCCAAAACACACAAGTCACTCAAACAATTCCCACCAAAGCTCAACTGACCGCCAAAATCAGCGAAGTCAAAGCTATCGAAGGTTATGCCGAATATTCCACTTTAGATCCTGAATTTTTACCATACATTACCGACTATGCTGAGAATTATCTCTATCTATTTGCCCTTGTTAATACTGCCGAATCTATGTTAGCAAATTACGAGCAAACTTCTCCTGCCGACCTTGATATGATTATGGCAGCTGCCGATGATGCGATTATCGCTCATAATCTTAAATTCGGCACAATCAAGAAAACAACTACGGAGCAAGACAAACCTACAACCGCCCCTGTTCAGACCCCACAAGTTAATTCAACCACAACACAATCAACTTCCTCTGTTACGCAAAATATTCCTACTCCTCCTACGTCTACCACTCCCCAAAGCACACAACAGTCATCCAATGCCGAATCATCTAATCAAACCGTAGCAGAAAATTCTCAGCCTCAAGAAGTCGCCACCCTTCCAATCGAAGTCCCAGCCACCAGCACACCTACACCCAGTGAGCAAAAGTCCAACCGTGGCACTCTCGACAGCCACCCACTAGCTTTCATCATTATCTCTGCCGCTGGCCTTGGCATTATCCTTGCCCTTATCATTAGCAGTCGCCAAAAATCCTATCGCCCTGGCCGCAAAGCCTAAACTCCAGAAGCAAAAATTAGCTCGGAACCAACACGGAAACTTAGGAGCGAAGCCATCTGAGATGCAGTACAAGACGGGGGCGACGTCAGTGGAGATGAGATACAAGGCAAGACCGAGCAGCGGAGCGAGCCGTACTCTTAGTACGGTGAGGGAGTAGCCGCAGGTCTTAACGCAGTAGCTCGCTCCAATGGCTAGCCCCCTACAGTTCCTCGCCCTGGCGAGCCTTATTCGCCCAAGTATCCGCCAGCTCATTTTCCGCCGTGCCAACATGCCCCCTCACCCAGACTAGCTCCACTGGGTTATCTAAATATAACTGATATAATTCCTGTACGATATCCAAATTAGCGATCTCACCAGTCTTTTTCTTCCAGCCATTGCGCATCCAGCCTGCCGCCCACTTCGTCACCACATTAATCCAAAATTCCGAGTCACTATGAATCTCGCAGGGCTCACCATCAGCATACTTAATCGCCGCAATTATCGCCTTCCCCTCCATGCGAATATTAGTCGATTTCTTCTCGCTTCCTAGGACTACCGGCTTACTATTCTCAATTACCGCAAACCCTCCCGGGCCTGGATTTGGACTCGCACTGCCATCCGTCCACAACACTTTTACCATTCTACCTCCATTACTTCCTTATTATAACAAAAAGTGCCGCCCTTCGCGACACTTTTTCAGACCATTCCCAGCCCGACTTAAAAATCTTCCCTATTTTTCGTCAAAAGTTGCTGGACCAAATCCGTTGACCCAGCCTCAAAAACCCGCGAACCTTATTCGCATCACACCCCCATCCTATCACACTTATGCTTATTTGTCAATAATTTCGTCTACAATCCCGTACTTCAGAGCTTCCTCAGCCGACATCCAATTATCGCGATCCATGTCTTTCTCCACCTGTTCTGCACTCTTTCCGGTCTGCCTAGCAAAGATCTCTACCAGCCGTTTCTTCAGATAAATCCCCTCTTTCAGGGCAATTTCCTGATCGGTGATCTTCCCCTCCGTGCCAGAGCTGGGTTGATGAATCATAATCCGCGCATTCGGCAATACAAATCTTTTACCTTTTGCGCCACAAGCCAGCAACATCGCCCCCATTGAAGCCTGCAAGCCAATCCCAATCGTCTGCACATCTGGCGCAATATAATTCATTGTATCAATAATCGCGAGACCATCATAAACCGATCCGCCCGGAGAATTAATATACAGTTTAATATCGCGCTTCGGATCTTCATTAGCCAAATACAGCAACTGCGCCACTATTAAATTCGCCGTATGCGCATCCACTTGCTCACCCAAGAACACAATTCGGTCATTCAGCAACCTTGAATAAATATCATAAGCTCGTTCTCCCCGATTCGTTTCCTCTACCACCGTAGGCACTAAATAATTTTTCATTTTCTCTCCTTTCCTAATATTATATATCCTGAGCTTCCTCTAGCAGCTCAATATTTGAATTCATCGCATCATTTAACCTCCCTAGACTCTGTTGAATTGCACGGTATTCTTCAATTTTAGTATTATTATCAATAATTTTTTCGTTTAGCCTGGTTCGCACCTCTTCCAAACTCGTACGTTCCGCCAGTAATTCACTCCTTTGCCGCGCAAACTCAGCTTGACTCTGAAAGCATCCCGCCGTCGCTGCACACTGATTAAACCATGTAATCTTTTCGTCCAGCTGTTGCACTCCGTCCATATATTCTGCTCGCTCCCGGTCAATCTCGATCTTGGCCTGTTCAATCTGCGCCACTAACTCCTCTAGCTTCAACCTCAACTCCAGAAACGGAGCTTCATACTCTTGATAATAAGCCACAATCCGCACTCGCTCCCGAAAATACTTCGCATAGTGTCGCTCCAAGTCATCTGGCAAATCTTCCAGCTTCGTGCCCGCTCGTGCATAAATTTCTTCCAAGCGATCCGCATCATCATAAGTTTCTAATTCTCCGTCAAACCACTCTTTGCGACCCTCATAGACCTCGTTTAGCCAACCTTCAACCTGGTTCCGTTCCCAAGCTGACAAACGTTCCCAGACAGCATGCAAAAACTCATGCGCCATCGTCACCTTGTTAGCTGCACGTAACTGGTCTTCCTTAATCTCGTAAACATAAATCTTCCCCTCTGTATAACAGCCTAGCAACGTAATATCAGCATTATGACTATTGCATACTTGGTTAAAAACCTCACTATCCTCTAGAGCGGGATGAGTCGCGTTAAAAATTCGATTCCCCCTAGCGGTCAAATCTAATTCCGCACGCATTTCTACTACTTCTGCCTCGGGACTATAAAACCATCCCTGCCACCAATCTCGCACTATGGGAGTACATAATACCGCCACCCCACAAACACAACCTACCAACAATACTGACCAGCCATATCGCCGCCAGAAGCTCGGCTTCGCTACAGCTTCGACCTGATCAGGATCATTATTCATGCACCACCTTCAACTCCAACTTCTTCTCTTTTGCATTTTTTCCCTTGGCCAAACCAATCGCCGCAATATCTCCTGGTTGCAAAGTTCCAGCAATCATTTCTTCCGCAATAATTGCCTCAATCCGATCCTCAATCATCCGACGCAATGGTCGCGCTCCATTCTTCGGATCGTGACCTTCGCGAATCAAATATTTCTTCACTTCTGGAGAAACTTTCAAACCTAGTTTCTTTGCCGCCAAGCGCTTACGCAGCTCCTCTAGCAAATTATCAAAAATCCGCTCAATATTCTCAGCCGATAACGGATGAAACACCATAATCCCATCCAAACGATTAATTAGCTCCGGCTTCATCACCTTTTTCAGGGCTTTCATCGCTGCTTCCTTACTTGCCTCATATTCTTCATTCAGCTCGCGCTTATTCTTCAAAGTTTTAGCCGTGAAGCCCAGCTCATTCTCACGATACATGTCCTCCGCCCCAAGATTAGAGGTCAAAATCACTACCGTATTATTAAACTTTACCTTATTACCCTGACCATCAGTCAGTACTCCGTCCTCCAGAATCTGCAGCAGCATATTAAAGACCTCTGGATGCGCTTTTTCAATCTCATCAAACAACACCACTGAATACGGTTTGCGCCGCACTGCTTCGGTCAGCTTACCACCATCTTCATATCCTACATAACCCGCTGGCGCACCTACCAAGCGCGAAACATTATGCTTCTCACCAAATTCCGACATATCAATCTTAATCAAAGCATTTTCTCCCCCAAACACTTCTCGCGCAATCACCCGAGCAAGCTCAGTCTTACCTACTCCGGTCGGCCCCATGAAGAGGAACGAACCAATCGGCCGGTCTGGGCTAGCAATCCCACTCCGCCCCCGTCGAATCGCCCGCGATACCACCGTAATTGCCTCATTCTGACCCACCACCGCCTTCTTCAAGTGTTCCTCTAGCTTACTCAACAGCTGCAGCTCACTGCCATGCACCTTCGACACCGGGATCCCCGTCTTCAGACTCACCGCCATCGCTAAATCATCCTCGACCAAGACCGGCTTCTTTTCCGCTCCTTTCTTTTTCATCTCCTTGAGTTGCTGCTTGACTTTCTCTGCCTCAGTCTTACACAGAGCCGCCGCCTCAAAATCTTCTTTATCAGCCATCTCGGCCATTTTTTCTTCGGCTTCTTTCAGCTGGACTTTGAGTTTCTTATACTGCGAGCCACCCCGTTTATCTGCCTCCACCTTAGCAATCGCCGCAGCTTCATCAATCACGTCAATCACCTTATCCGGCATAAAACGGTCATTAATATACCGTCCCGACATATTAATCGCCACTTCCAGCATCTCATCCGGAATTTCCACTCCGTGATGCTTCTCGTAATGACCCTTAATACCCTTCAGAATCTTCAAAGTTACTTCCGGGCTTGGCTCCTCCACCATCACGATCTGGAATCGTCGGCTTAAGGCCTTATCTTTCTCAATATTCTTACGATATTCGTCCAAAGTCGTCGCCCCAATCAGCTGAATCTTACCCCGCGCCAGAGCCGGTTTCAAGATATTGGCCGCATCCATTGTCCCTTCGCTCGAACCCGCACCCGTAAGCAAATGTAATTCATCAATGAAGAGAATCACGTCCTCGTTCTCCACTGCCTCATCAATTACACCCTTAATCCGCTCTTCAAATTCCCCACGAAACTTCGTACCCGCCACCATATTCGACAAATCCACCTGATAAATCCGCTTGCCAATCAAGGCTCCTGGCACATTGTTTTTTATAATCCGCTCAGCTAGACCTTCTACTACCGCCGTCTTACCCACCCCAGCCTCACCAATCAAGACCGGATTAGACTTCGTGCGCCGGCTAAGCACCGTCACTACCCGTTCAATCTCACGTTCCCGTCCAATCACCACGTCTAGCTTGTCTTCTTTAGCCAATTCCGTCAGGTCCGTACCAAAGCGCTTCAACCACTTCAAGGGCTTTTTGTGATATTCTTTCTTTTTCTCTTGATTACGTTCCGCCGTCGCAGCATGATCCATCTGATCTTCAATCTCATTAATTAAAGCTTCGTCATCTACCCCCATCTTTTGTAGCAATACTGCTCCCCGCGAATTAGGCTGACAGAGCAAAGCATAAAGCAAATACTCCGTGCCAATTACCGGCACCCCTTTCTCTGCAGCATAATGACTAGCCATTCGGATAGTCAAAACCGCCGCCTCCGAAAGCGACATCATCGCCATCGCCGAATTAGTATTGACCTCACTCGCCTCCTGACCCAAAGCCTTCTCGGTTTTGTCCAAATCCACCCCATATACTCTCAACAAATGCGCCCCCGTCGAAGCATCTTGTGACAAAATCCCCAGCAAAATATGCTCCGTGCCCATATAGCCATTATTATATTTCTTACTAAAAAGATCCGCTTTCTGAAGTGCAAACCTTGCATTCTCCGATAACCGATTCATCATTTCACTAAATTCACTATCCATAGCCCCATTATAGCAAATTAGCACTCATTTGTAAAGAGTGCTAATTTAGTGATTCTCTGCGAAGTTAGTACTTTTTAAGCTTCAGATGCTTCGTATGTAGCTTCACCACTTTCCCCATACCACTATTGTTACGTTATACCAATCACCGCGGCACTCACGTTCACCAAAACTGCCGTCGGATTCCCCATGCCGACTGCTCCAGTGTTCGGCAAAGCTGGTGGAGTAGCAGACTTATCGTCGCTGCTATCCTGTGGCAAGTTCGCTATAATATACACTATTACCTAACCAATGAGTTAAAGCTTCGCTCAACTCTCGACTTTGCCAATCGTATACATATTAGGCTATCCCCAAAAGCCTTCAAACCATACTCATAATCATCAGCACCAAATGCTAATTTTCTCCTACATTTTTCCAAAATAGCCCATCTTTGGCCCAAAATCCCCGTATTTCTCCATTTTCTACTTGACATTTTTCGCATCATATGATAAAATAAAGATAACGGCATAGATTCATGTCTTGTTTTGGCATGCGGTTCAGCCATCGCACCTTAATGGTTTAAGAGTACTTAGAAGTTTGTATGCTCATAAATGCCCACCCCCCCCCCAGTGGATTTTTCTGCTTGGAGCGGGTTATTCATGTGTCTTGTCAAAATCAGCAAAGGAGGGTCTTAAAATGACCGAAGAAACTTTATCAACCTATATCGAATCAGCAATAAACAACATTCAGCACAACACTTCCGAAAGTGGCAACAACCTCCAAGAAGTCATGACCAATATCCGTCATCGTCCTTACGAGGTGGGCGCTATGTTTGATTGTTGCGGACAAAAAATCTGCGAAAAAACCAACCATAGTTACGAAGCCGTGGTAGTTGCCATGCCAGATGAATGGCGCGATCTAGCCAATCTCATGGTGCATAATCACGTCATCGACCGCACCTTTTCGACAGGTGATTTGATCGCCAGCAAAAATTTCGACCTCGGCATTAGCATCGTAGTCACACCAAGCTATAATTTTTACCTCTTTCGCCCCACTAAAGGCTGGCCTGAGGGCAACGAATGGATTGAAGAATACAGTATCTTAATTAAGAAAATTCAACAATCCCGGCGCCATAATTGTAATTGGGCCACTGCTAGTCACCTCGCACTTGACGAGTTGGCCAATCATTATGGTATTATTTACCGCGTCACTGATCTCCACGGCAATAGTATTCCCAAAGAGGAGCTCAAGGTGTCCTGAATCGCGGCCCACCACCTGAAACCCCTAAACCATATCGACTATAGACCTGCACTCGCGGGTCTATTTTTACTAATAAATCCTGTCCGTAGCGGGCACGTCAACTTGGCTGATGTCAATCAGTTCTTAGGTTTTTTGGGGCAAAACGGCAATCTCTGGACATCAATTAGCGGAAATTACATATCCGCTACTTCGGCTAACAGTTACTATCCAACTTTTTGGCCAACATCCGTATCTGCAACAGACCGACCAAATAATCGTTATCTCGGTTTCCCCGTCCGCTGTTTGATATACTACTTATGAGAATAATGGAGCTAAAAATATTCCCTATAAGCATTAAGAAACAGCGGGCAGAAATTTATCCCCTCTCTATCGATCGCTCCACCTCAAAACCATCCGGATAGCGCTTCTCTATTTTCTTCAAATTCGCCTGCATTATCTCCTCAAAATCTATATCTAGAGCCATCGCCACTTCCGCCACCGCCCAGCAAACATCACCTAGCTCCTCCAGAATCAAGTCCCGTTTCAAGTCATGGCCTTGAGCATACCATTTCTTAATCAAATCCACCACCTCGCCGGCTTCACCCGCCAAACCCAAAGCTCCATCAATCAACATGCCTTCAGACTTCGACAATTCAGGATTCAACGTCCGCATTGCCCGTTTCTGATATTTATTAGCACTTAGCATCCACTATACTCGATTAATCACCGGAATCACAATCGGAGTATGCCCCGTCGCATCAAACAAGATATGAGTCACATCTTCCTTAATTTCTTCCTTAAAAGCCTTCAGGTCATCACCTTGCAACTTCTCCGTCCGCACCCGCAGATAATGCCTAATCTTCGCCACCAACTCTTCTGAATTATCCAAATAAATAAAGGCACGGCTCACAATATCCGGAGTCTTCACCAAGCGGTTATTTTTCTTACTAATCGTCAGCACAATCACAAAAATACCTTCGCGCGAAATATGAATCCGATCCTTCACCACCGCTTCATGCACTGGCTTATCCGTATCGTCAAACAGCTCATTACCCACGTGAATCCGACCATTCTTACGAATATGTTGATCCGGCATCAGCTCAATGATATCACCATCATCCGCTACCAAAATATTATCTTTCGGAATCCCAATCACATTCTCCGCCATCTCAGCATTGTGCTCCAACATATAGAACTCACCGTGATATGGCAAGTAATTCTTTGGCTTCACTCGCTCCAAAAATTCCACATGGTCTTCATAATACGCATGGCCTGACAAATGCAGCGGCCCCAAATTCGTAATATGGGTTTTGCCATTCTGAATCACTCCCGCACCCTCGCGCAACAACCCATCCACGGTACTCACCACGTGCGGCTCATTGCCCGGAATCGGATTACTAGAAAAAACAATCACATCGCTAGGTTTAATCTTAATATACTTATGCGCCCCGCTCACCATACGGTTCAACACTGCATTTAGCTCACCCTGCGAACCCGTACAAACCACCGTAATTTTATCATCTGGCAGCTTAATGATATCCTCCATCTTCATGATGGTATCTTTGGGAATCTTAATCACTCCCGTCCTGAGAGCCACTTCAACGTTATTAATCATCGAGAATCCCGCAAAAGCTACCTTACGGCCGCGTTTATATGCTTCGTTCAAAATCAACTCAATCCGTTTAATCTGGCTGGAGAAACAGCTCACAATCACCCGCCCATTGGCATAATGATCCATCACTCGACCCAAATTCTCACCCACATCATACTCCGAATGCGGATGTCGCCCCGGACTATCAATATTGGTACTCTCATTTAGAAGTAAAGCCACCCCTTCCTTCTTCACAATCTCGTCGATCCGTTCATAATCAGTCTGCCGCCCCAGCGGATTCTCCTCGTGGCGCCAGTCACCAGAAAGATAAATCACTCCATTCGGTGTCCGCACCACAATCGCAGTATTGCCCGGAATACTGTGCAGAGTATGAATGAACTCAATACTAAAATGCTCACTAACCTTAATCTTTTCGTGTTTCAAAGGATCAACCGCCTGATAGTTTAGCTCTGGTACATCGTCAAGCTCCGACATCTGTTTTTCAATCATACCGATCGTAAACTGCGTAGCATAAATCGGAGTTAAAGGATTAAATTTCGGCAACAAATGGCGACAAGCTCCAATATGATCAAGATGAGCATGGGTAAAACAAATTGCCTTCACGTGGTCTTTATTGTCTTCTAAATATTGAATATCTGGAATCATATAATTCACACCTGGGTAATCCGCACCCGCAAACAGTGAACCCATATCGACCAAAATCATCTCTTTTTTATACTCAATAATGGTCATATTCTTACCAATGCCAAACTCGCCCACACCACCCAGTGGGATAATTCTTACGGCTTCTGGATCTGGCCGCGCCGCTTTCAACTGTGCATTGGTCACCTGTTGTCCGCCATAACCATTATAGCGACTTTTGTTCACTGGCACACCAATAATATGCTGCGTAGCTTGAGCATTGACGTCTTGCGAAAGCATTCTCTGGTGATGCACCATTTCTCCTTTGCGTACTGAGACTCCCAGGCCGGCGCGTTTACTCTGCGCCGCGGTTGGCACCTTAGCGGTCTTGGCCGCCTTCGCACTGCCCTGACCCCTCGTCGTCTTGCCAACATTCCCAGCCGCGGCTTTTTTACTCGCCGGCCGCACTGCTTTATCACTGGTCCGAGCTGCTCTTGCTCCCTTGCCACGTCCAGTTCTCCGCACCAAAGCCTCGTCTTTACCACCTTCGGCAAAATTAGAATTAAAATTGCGCTTCTGCGACTCTTCAAACTGCTTCTTAATATCCGGTAAGCGCTCATCACGCATTTTCATGAGGCGCGCGCGCCTCTCATCTTCACTTTTATTACTCATCTTTCCTTTTCCGTTATTATAAACCCCCAAAGTTCCTCTAGATATCTTCATTATATCAAAAATCACTAAAAGCACAAGACCTTCCCACGCAAAAAGCCCAGACTCTCGGTCCAGGCTCTATCGCTCTCTTTAATGTGCATCCCTATGGTAGAACCTCTCAAACACGAATTTGACCAATACTGTCAAAATCAGCAAAACTACCACCGCCAGTACCAATACAATACCAGCGATCACCACCGCAACAGCTAATGGTATAAAAACGATCAGGGCTAAAACCCTGAGCACTGTCAGCGCGGCCAACCAAAGTTTTGCCAGTACAATCAGCTTGTATTTCTCGGCTTCCACAGCATTATGTCTGTTTTTCCACCACTGAATCAACCACCAGAGAACCCATTTGTCCTGATCATCAGGCTCAGTAAAGGTACGAATAATAGATCCATCGCGATCTATTACTTCGACTATGCAGTCGAAGTAATTATTTTTGCGTTTAAAAAACACTCAACTCACCCCCATTTTATTATTTTATGGCACGCAAAACCTAGGGAGAAAAGATAATTTTCACCCTCTCCTTTCATTATAGCACACTTTTACAAAATAGTCAATATTTTTATCCTACGTCAAGCCTCAAATCATAATTTACCTCAGTTAGCCAACTAGTATACCAAACAGCGGACGGGGACACCGTACCAACGAGCATCAGAGCTTGAAGGATTTGTACCATTATCACCAGCATACAGAGTATATGCTCGACTAGCCCATCCGTTATAACCATAGCCCAAGGCAAGACGAGACCAGACATGACCACGTAAGCTAGGATACTTTAATGTGCCAGCATCATGACGGATCTCTCCGCTACGGACGTCCGTAGCGGGTATATAGATTTGTTCGTTGTAACGGGATTGCCAGCAACTTTTGGTAGCCATGGATATGGTCTGCCCAGTGTTGCCGTCGACTACATTGACGATATTTTTAAAGCCACAGGAATCTTTCTGCGCTTCAGTGCCTCAGGTGTTAACCCATCATATTATGGTACGCGTTGGTATGGTCTCCCCCGTCCGCTGTTTGGTAATACTAATTACGAAAAACGGCCAATTCTAAGCTTGACAGTAATTATAGTATTAAGCTATACTCTAATTAGAAGTTTTTGTAAGTTGCCGTATTAGCTACGGTAACTTATTTTTATTAATTACGATACTGATCTTAATTTTAATAAAGAAGAATCTCACACAGCCATAATTAACTGCGAAACTTTCCCAGAACCCTTATCCCAACTTCTCCAACAGCTTTCGTAATTCCTCATCATTTTTGGCACTAAAAGTCACACTGCGTCCCCGTACCCTGACCTCTGCACCATACTTCTTGCATAACCTCGCCTCTTCCTTCACAAAAGTATTGGTCTTTTTCACAATCATCTCGGAGCTCTTCTTCTTATGATCAGCAATATATCGCTCAACCTTGCGAGCCGACCACCCCTCTTCTATCATCTTTGGCAAGATTTCATGTACCGTCTCTGGGTCTGCCGAAATCAAAGGTCGCATCGGCCCTTCCATCAAATGATGTTCGCGCATTGCCTTTTTCGCTTCCTCCGGCAGCTTCAACAGCCTCATAGTGTTAATTACACTAATCGCACTCTTCCCTACTCTGCGGCCAATTTCCTCGTTCGTCAAATTAAACTGTGTTTTTAACTTTGCATAAGCCGTCGCAAGTTCAATTGGACTCAAATCCTCGCGCTGCGCATTCTCAATAATCGACAATTCTAGACGATTCTGATCGCTCAAAGTCCGAATAATCGCTGGGATTGTCTTAAGCCCAGCCAGCTTAGATGCGCGCCAACGCCTCTCACCGGCCACAATCTGATAGCCGTTAGCTTTTTTAACTACTACAATCGGCTGCAACACTCCATGCTCCACGATTGAATCCGCCAGCTCACGCAAACTGTCCTCGCTAAAATTCTTCCGTGGCTGTTCCTCGTCCCGCACGATTTTATCTAGATCCAGCTCAACTAATTGGCTCACTTTAGCATCCTCATTACTAGTCGGATCAAACTCCTCCTCTACCAAGTTCGTCGGAATCAAGCTATCAAAACCCCGCCCCAGGCCCATACTCCTCTTTGCTACCATTTATTCTGCCGTCCTTTCCTCTACCTCTCGCGCCAGATCTTTATAAGCCTTGGCACCTTTACTAAATTTATCATAAGCCCCTACTGGCACACCATGGCTCGGCGCCTCTGCCACCCGCACATTCCGCGGAATTGTCGTCTCAAAAACTTTATCCTTAAAGTACCTCTCCACTTCCGCCAAAACCTCCACACTCAAACTCGTGCGTTTATCATACATCGTCGCCACTACTCCCAACAATTTCAACTGCGGATTCATAGCCTTACGCACCATTGCCATACTTTCAAGCAGCTGCGCCACACCTTCTAGAGCATAAAACTCTGTCTGTACCGGCAAAATCAAATAATCGGCCGCAATCATCCCATTCACAGTTAGAAGTGACAAGCTTGGTGGCGAATCAATAATAATGTAATCATAATCGTCCTGCACCGTCGCCACTGCCTTTTTCAGCATCCCGAATTTGCCATTCATCCCCGCCATTTCTACCTCTGCATTAGCGAGCTGCGGAGTAGTTGGAGCCAAGTCAAAATTCTTAAAAGTCGTATGTTGAATTACGTCACCCAGGCTACTCACACCAATCATCACTTCAGTCATCGTAGCCTCCAGAGCATTTTTATCTAAGCCCAAACCGCTAGAAGCATTGCCTTGAGGGTCAACATCCACCAGCAAAACTCGAAACTTGTCCTTTGCCAAAAAATAAGCCAAATTCACCGACGTCGTCGTTTTACCTACACCACCCTTTTGATTCGTAATACAAATCACCTTCGCCATAACTATTACCATTATAACACATGGTCCAGATGATGAGCAGAAAAACTTCGTCCGTAGCGGAGAAACTTATTCTCAACATGGTGGTCTCAGTCATTTCGGTCGTAACGGCTTTCATTGGAGTAGTGCCCTACAAGATTATACCTCTGTTACCGCAGCCCGCAGTTTTGGTAATAATTTCGACTACAACCTTGTTTGGCCCGCTGGTCACTATCCACGTTACAACGGTTACCCCGTCCGCTGTTTGGTATACTACTTACTTAGATAATAAATATCACAAGTATTCACCCCACGCACATGCCTTACCTTATCCAAATCTGTCGCTTCCTGCACTTCCTGCAAAATCTCTTCATGTTTATACTGATCACTAATCCACACATACAAACCATGCGACAAATCCCTACCTCGCACAATCTGCTCCACTTTCAACTCGCCTGGCCGTCGGTCCAGAGCCAAATACGACTGATCCATTACTACGAAGGGTAACAAATTATCCAGAAATCTATTATTCTCCGTCGTGATAAAGTACACTGTCGGCACCTCATTATTGGCTTGTAGCTCCTCCATCAGCGCTTCCTTATCCCTGTATAAAAGCTCAATGCGCATCGCTCCAGTCGCTAATTGCACTGGAGCTGCCACCAACATCACCCCTAGAAATCCCGCCACTATTGCATTACGCATCTTCTCTGTCAAAACTTGCCCTAGAGATCGATACAGCCACCACACCACTATTATCACTATCAATCCACACACCGGCATCACATATCTTAATTCAATATATGGTGAAACTGCCGCCACAATCAAGAAATATACCATCGTCGGCCACCCCATCACCGGCCATAGATTCCCCGCCCCATGTTCTCTGGCACCCACCTTAAACTTCAGACCGATTTTCATTTCCCAAGTCGTTTTTTCCGCCGTCTGAGCTGTGCTACGTTCCATCTTTAAATTTCGCATCAACCAAACTACTACCAAAATCGCCACCGCTATGATCAACATCCGATGAAAATCATAATAATCCACAATCAAAATATACTCCCACACCTGCCCCACCAGTCGCGACAAATCCAACAAACTTCCTAACACACCCTGCCCACGATAACCAAAAAACATATGCTGTAGCATCACCGGCCAAATCGCCAGCGAAACCCCTCCTGCCAACAACAAAGTCCCAGTATAACATCCTAGTTCTTTCCACCGCTTCGCTCGCACATATTTCACTAACAATACCAGCCACAATGGCGCCAAAAAGAACAAATAATAATACTGTGTTAACATGCCCGCTACCACAGTCACACCAATCGTCACCAACAATTTCCAGCTAAGCTTCTCCCTCTCGTACAGCTGCAAATGTAGCCAAGTCGTCAGCAACACCCAAAAAGTCAACAGCTGATACATCCGTATATACACTACAGCGCTAACTGTCGCAATCGTCAATGCCACTACCGCCGTCATCACTAGTGTTTTAATCTTACTCTGCTTTTCCTTCTGCAGAAGTTTATTCAAAATTGCAAAAATCAGCACCGTATTCCCAGCCGCTATCAAGATGTTCAAAATAATTCCCGGCCATTTCGAATACTGCCCCGCCACCATATTCTGGCTCAACCTCAGCAACAAATAAAACAACGGCGGGTGTACATCATTCTTCTGATTCCGAAACACCGGGCCAAGATCCCACACTTCCGCCTTATCTACCGCCAAATAATCTTCAAAGTACTCCCCGCTATGCCAATGATCGTAAAAATCCGCTTGGCTAGCCGGATCAATCTGTTCGAAATGGGTTAAGCCCAAAGAAAAAGCCTCATCCATATGTAGATAGGCTTTATTAACTCCCGCCAAAATATACACTGCTGTCTGCACCAAAATAATCAAAATCAGACCTAAATGTTTCCCAAACCAATTTCGTTTCGCACCTTGCGCCACCTTTGCTCCCTGCATTGCTCTCAGTATATCAAAAAATCCTCCAGTTTCCCAGAGGATTTTTCATCAAGATTATCCAATCTGCTCAATTTGAATCAATGAATACTTTTGGCGATGACCAGTCTCTTTATGAACTCGTTTCTTTGAGTGATAACGAATTACCCGCACCTTATCACCTTTAACTAATTCCTCGACTACCTTCGCTTTTACCTTGACACCTGCAACCTCTGGCGCACCAACACTAACTTTGTCGCCGTCAATTACAAGTAAAGCACCAGTTTCGAGCTCTTTGGTTCCTGCCGGGAGGAGGTCCACCCGTAGGGTCTCTTGCTCTTCGACCAAGTATTGCTTACCGCCGATGAGTACAACTGCTTTTTTCATAATTTCCCTTAATTTTATAATATCTTCCGTTATTTTAGCACACTTCTCCACCAGAAGCAAGGGTGATTCCCTAAAGGACCACCCCTATACCTCCATTATAGCACACATTGCCGCATAAGTCAATAGCTATAAAACTACTTGCGCCCTTTTGCTCTCTTAGTCGCCTTTTGCACAGCATTATGCGTTCGATACCAATATATCCCACCAGCCAGCAATGACAGCGCGATAATCACCGCGAGAACGATTTCAGCTGGACCAGTCTCTGGTAACTCACTCGGAACCTCTGGCTCTGGTTCCGGCTTAGGCTCATCCGGGATTGGTTCATCTGGCACGGGATCATCAGGTTCCGGTTCGTCCGGCTCCGGATCATCAGGACTATCCACCGCCTGAATCTGAATTGTATATACCACTTGTCCAGAGTATTCATCACAGCCAAAAATTACCCCATTCAGCTCCTTAAAGCCTAAGAAAGTTCCCGCGCTCGAAAACAAGCTAGTCGACAAAATCGACCCATTAGTCTCATGTGAATTATAAATCTTGGCCGAACCGGTCACATAATGCAAAGTCATGTCCTCTTTGGCTGTCACATAGGCCTCATCCCAGACCGCTGCCGGATTCGTATTAGTCGAAGTAATTTTACCAGTCACTGCCGCACGTTCACCAGCTTTCAGCTCATGCGGAAAGCTACTAGCGAGCCGCACATCGCGTGCAATCCCTACATAATTATGAGCCTTATCATTAAAAGTCGCCGAAGCATCATTATGATAATAAATGTATACTTCATACTGCTTTCCAGCTTCGACCTCAATCTCACTCGTATACGGCCGACCAGAACTCTTCTCCTCAATCCGCACAAAATCCCGCTCATCCCCCACCGCTGCATTATTAGTGATTGAATTGAATACTGCGTGGTCGGCCGGTTTCTCATTAGTATAAGTCGGGCGATTGGGGCCCCAAGCCTGCACTGGCATTCCGGCCATCCAAGGCAACATCAAAGCCGCACTCAGCCCCCAAGCTATTATTTTTTTATGTTTATGTTTCATTTTCTTACTCCTTTTGATTTTAAGAACTTACATTATTCGCATTAACTGTTGCACCTTGTTCTCCTGGCTGCTGCGTTTGGCCCGTTGTTTCAGTCAACCCTTGAGATTGCTGAGTCTGTTAACTTTGCTGGCCACTAGGTTGTTGCTGATCCGCTTGAACCACATTCACATTTGCATTATCAGCATCGACTTCATTAATCACACTTTCCACAAAGTCCAAGAAGTCGTCATCAGTCATATTCTCAGTCTGTTCCTTATTATCTTCGCTCGGAGTTGCTTCCTCCTCATCTGTTTCTTCCTTTAGGCCATCTTCTGGATCCGGTGTGACCGGATTAGTTTGCCCGCCTTCTTCTACTTTCTCTTTCTGATTATCCGGATCCTTCTGCTCCACGTCCTCATCTTCATCATCTTCGCCACCGTCATCGTCTGTCTCGTCGTCCTGCATCCCATCATCCGGTGTTCCACCACCCGGTTCATCGTCCGTATGCTGCTCCTGTACGGCTACTTGCTCAGTCTGTGGATCAAGCCTCACTTCAATCACAGATTCTCGTTTCTGATAAGTATTCACAGTCATATTACTCTGGAAATAGCACTTTAAGTTCTGGTCTGAATATTCCTGAATACCATCCACATATGTCAAGGTAATTTGCACCTGTGGCACATTATCACGATAAATCTTTGAGGTTTTTAGCATAATATTATCTGGTGTGTTCGGACCATTTGGATCTATCTTCTTCATATAGAACGACCGCTCCATTCCATTCTCTAGGTAAAAATCAAACGAAGTATTCTCATTATTAAGAGCCATCGCTGCCGCCCCCATCAGCTTATTCTGTAGTTCCCCTCCGCCTTCACCAAGCATCAAATTCATTACCGCCTGCGACCTAAGTTCCAAATTCTGCTCCTGCAAAATTGCCCCATCTACTCCACAAGCTTTCAGTAACCGTGGGTAATTAGCCGTAAACGAAGCCAGTGCTTGCGGCTGATCGCGAATCATTTCTAGTAATTTCTTCTTCGCTTCCGCCTCGCGACCTTCAGCCATATCATAAATATACGACTGATCTGGTCCATAACTATTTTTGCTATTCTTCTTTGACTCATACAAAGTATAATTTGCACGCAAACCATTAGATAGCTCTTGACTATTTTCCCGATTCATGAATCCTTCATAATAGCTCGCTCCGAAATCACTTATCGCTTGCTCTGGCACTGCATCAAAATCCAATAAATTCTTTTGGACTAGCTCAGCTGGTGTGATTCCCAGCTGAGCTGCCATGGCAGTCAACTCAGCCTGTTCACGCATCTGTCGCCCTTCTTCAGTCTCTTGCACTGTAGTCATTTCAGCCGCTTGCGCCGTTTCTCCAGCCTCCCCCGCTAACATCGCACCTAAACCAATCACGGCCAATACTCTCGCCACGGTCTGCTTAAACCCTTTGCGCTTCCTAGCCTTCTTGGCTACTCGCTCAACCTGTTTTTCGTGCGTCTTCGCTTCAGCCTTCTCTTCATCCGACATCCAAGAACCCGCACGTGTTTCCTTAGCTATATCCGCCAACTTCTCAGCATGCGTCTTCTTCTCATCAGCCCTACTCTTCTGCTTCTTCGCAGACTTCTTCTTTTCCTTATTCGTGTCCTTGACTGGCTTCTCCGCTTTCCCATCTGCTGCACCCCCAGCTGCCGCAGCCGTACTTGCCACTTCTTCATCAGTGGTCTCACCAGTCTCAGTACTCGCAAATTCCGCTTCCTCGTCCTCTGCCTCTGCAGCTTTCACATACTTCTCTCTCGCTCGCAACAACTTTGCTGCTACCTCTGGATCATTCTTAAACATTGGCAAAATTCGATCGAAGGCTGCAAGATCCATCTTGACCGCCGTAACTGTCTCGGGCTGATTCATCTCTAACTCAGCATTCACAGCATTAAAATCGCCATATTCCTCCGAACCCACCGGCTCTGCCTGCTCACCATTTTTCAGATTCTCAATCATCTTACGTCGACGATTCATCGATAATAATTCACCCTCAGCATCAGCCAAGAGGCGCTGCTGCATCTTCTTGAGCAAGGGATCATTATAGACACTCTCGCTGAGGCGCTTAATCTCACCTTGTAACTTCACCAAATCACGGTGAGAATCAGTCAAATACTTATTAATACTCCGTCCATTCAAGGTCCGGGCAATCTCCATTTGTGCTGCCTTATAAGCAGCATCCTGAGCCTTCTTTATAGCCGCATCCTGTTCTTCCTGAACCGGATCCACCGCCTCACCCCTGTCCACCAGACGATCTATCGTCTCCTTAGAAAAATAAGGCTGGCCACTTTTGTCTTGAATCTTTCCAAAAAACTTACGCAAGTTTTCCGGAGTCCATTCTACCTTATCTCCTATGCGCTGCCCCTCAGTACTATTTGCTGCATCAATCACCTTGCGCCCCGCTTCTTGCTCCATTGCCGCGCGCTCTTCCGGACTTAGAGCTTGCTCTCCAACATTATCTCCATCCGCCCCTGCATCAAACTTTTCTCCCACTGCCATCTACATCGCCTCCGCCTGCAAATAATCTTGCCGAAAAGTCATCATCGCCTGAGTAGCGGCCTGCGCAAAATCCGCCCCGCTTTCGTCAAAAAACTGCTCTAGAGCCGCGTCGGAAACATCCGCATCCAGCAACCGTTCTAGCTCCACCAACTGTTCATCGGTCAACATCCGGATCATATTCTCCTCTACACGTTGCTCCAACTTTTCTCGAAGCTGCACTCGTAGCCTCAAACGAGCTTCCGAGTCCAAATCACCCGTACCCTTTTCCTCCATCATTTTATTTACGAAGGCAGTTAATAATGAATCTTTAGTTGGTGTTATTACTGGCATTCTAATACCTTTCTACATGACTTTCTTTATCTTTAATTTACCACAAGCTTTTTCAACTGTCAAAACCATATCTCACCCTGCCTTCTGGTCAGTCTGGATAAACTTAATCTTCTTCCATTCGTCCGGATGATGAATCGCCCGCTCTAGCTCCCGAATCGCTGGCCGGATATACTCCAACTGCGTTACATATTCATTGCCAGCCATCTCATCTTGATCCACTGCTGCTTTTACTACCTTCAATTCCAACTTTTCGCGCAAGTCTCGCAAATCCTTTAGGCCTTCCTCGTCATACGGTCCTTCAAAAATCCCATTCGCCTGCAAATACTCTAAAGCAAACTGTCCATGACTCTCCATCTCCGTGCGCGGACGAAACCTCATCTGTTCCTGACGTTCTACCATTACAATTATTGCCCTAGTGGCCAAAATCTTCGCCTCAACTTGATCAAGCATCTGCGCCAAGCGCTCCTGCATCAAATTATCCCGGCTCTGCCAAATCCGCCTCTCCAGCTCCGCCTTAATACCCTCCAATCTCCGAATATTCTGGCGCCGTTTCTCTTGAGTCGCCCCCTCGCCCTTCCGAAACTGCTCTTCCATATCTTGCTCAGATACCCCATATTCCACTGGCTGGTTTGCCTCCTGCTCCTGCACCTCATCACCCGCCGGCATCTCCTGTTCCGCGGACTGTACTGCACTATCATCCTCTACCTCAGTACGACCAAGCCTACTCCGCACCCGTTCAATCATCCCCTGCACTGCTCGACCAACCTGCTTCACGAAACTTGGACGTGACTTCAAGCGCTCACGCAAACTCTTCACCATCGTTTCACGGACATCTGGTGACTCCGCTTCTTCAGCCCCAACTCTATCTGGCTCATCCTCTGCCAATTCTATGGCATCAGTATTCGGCTGCAAATCCAAATCAACACTAACATCATAACCTTCTGGAGCAACCCGCCGCAATTCTTCATTCACATCCTCGACCAGCTCATGACTATAATCTACCGTCTGCCCCATCTCGGCTATATCATAACGATTGACATCATCCGTCTCCACCGCACTAGCAAAAGTCATATCAACAGGACCAGACTCAGCTCCATCTCTCGCCAAAGCAGCCAACTCATCCCAGGCATTCTGTACATCATTAGGAGTATTAGGCAAGTCGCCATTCCCCAAATTATGATACGAATTAAACGATTCTGCTACTGCCACTTTTATCTTACCTCTTATCTTAATTCCATTTTAGCACAATCAGGATCGAAATTCAACGCACAAGCCCTAAAAACCCGAACTTAAGTTCGGGTTTATCTCATCATATTTTTTTCCTCTTAAAGTTACTAGTCGCTAATTCTGATTTTTTTCTGATCTAACTTATACTTAAAATCCTTTTACGTTTATACTTACTCTATCTAAGCCGTTTGGCTAAAGAGGCTTAACACTCCTCTACCAAAACGAATACTTTTAGCTCTTCTTAAAGCTTCCGCTACCTGTTTTGGATCAGCATCAACTGGGGGCACATATTCTCCTTCCTCTGTATCATCACTGCCCATGACTTGAAAGTCATTCCAATCTGCGTCTTGAGGGTGCTTAGTTTCCGCCTCATTATACGGCTCTTCTCCTGGTATTACATAGGTAGCTCCTTCTATATTAAGTTTAGTATTTTCGCTCATGGTTTTTCCTTTATTAGGTTTATGTTTGTTGACTACGGCCTACACTCTAGCTTTCGTAATGTTTATTTTTGTTTGTTAGATGTGTTTATTTATTATCTAACTTATTTTTAGTCTAGCACACATCAGCAAAAAAGTCAATACCTTTTATGCTTAATTCTTGCCTAGAAGTCAAAAAATATCCTTCCCACCCCTGCATAAATGATTCGTGTTCATGTTAAACTTCGTCCGTAGCGGTAATGTTTATCTCCAAAATAGTAGCATACGTGGGCCTGGTGAAGATGGCGACAGTTGGTCAAATATCGCCGAAAATTATGCTGGACCGTCAGCTGGATCCACTAGTGCTTTATACCTCTACTTCAATGATTCTAGTGTCGGCACAACCACCAATTACTATCGCTGGCGCGGTTTCCCCGTCCGTATAGACGTAACCGGCTACGTGAGCTGTCGGCATCTGTGATATCGAAGAAAAGATAAGATGCCTGAGCTACTGTGGGGATGTAATGTAATATTGCTAGTATATTTTATACTATCAAAAATGAAAAAATGATAACCTAAAATTTTATCTCCACCCCTGTTATTAGTGGTAGATGTGGCTTACATTTTTTAAAAAATGTAAGCCTGTGCAGAATCTACTTTTTACTCTATTTGCAGCCCTTTTTATCAGGATCCGTCCCAAGGGGGATAACGTCCGTAGCGGGCTTATTGCTTTAGTTAGCGGATCTTTGAGACACTTTGGTCTTGATGGTCGTATGTGGTCTCGCTCTGCTACTGATAGCTCGTCCGACTTACCTCGTGCACTGTACCTCAACTTTGCTCCTCGGGTTATTCACTCATCCGATATTACTGGTCGTGCCATCGGTGACCCCGTCCGCTGTTTGATATACTAGTTTACCTATTAGTTTAGCCAGCAGATGAGTGTTAGTGTATTTCTGCTACTACTTCTCGAAGTCATGACGGCTCGGAAGGCTGGAGCTAAGGCGCATCTTTAGATAAGCCTTGCTCCACCCGGACTGAGAAAGTAGTAGCAGAAATACATAGACCCATATTACGAGTCAGGACTATAAACTATATATTAAAAACAGCGGACGAAAAAATAAATTATACTACATCTTTTCCAAACTAATCGTAATATTTTCCCCATCAACCTTCACGATTTCGTCATAAGCGAAGTTCGCATTCTGTACTAATTCTTCAGCCAACACCTCTGCCTTCAACATCTCTTGCCATTCCTCTGGAACGTCAGCACCCACACTTAGTTTAATTCGGTCATCGACATTCAAGCCAGCTCTTTTGCGCGCACTCTGTACCGCCCGCACTAGTTCCCTCATCCAGCCTTCACGCGCCAGCTCATCCGTAATATCCTTATCAATCCAAGTCTCCTCACCTTGCTCGACCGCCTTGATATTCACCTCATCTTTCACAATTTCTTCGCCCCACTCTGGCAACTTCTCACCCGCATAAACCAACTTTGCTAGCGGCTGCCGCACTTTCACCTGCACCTCACTCTCATTCTTCTGCATTCTAAGTTTCAAACCTTCATTAATCACCTCGCGCACTCGCGCCATTTGTTCCAGTATGCGCCCCATTTCCTCACCCAACTCCGTACAGGTCGGGAAATCCTGCATATGCACACTCATCTCCGGATCCCAATCTCCTGCCAAATTTTGCCACAGCTCTTCCGCTAAGAACGGTGTGAACGGCGCCAAAACTCGTGCCAAATTAGTCAAAGTCTTCCACAAAGTCCAATAAGCTTCTGCTTTGTCATTATCATCTTCACTCTTCCAGAAACGCCTTCTTGATCTGCGCACAAACCAGTTACTGAGATCATCCACAAACGGCAACACCACCGAGAGCGCCTTCGGGATATTATATTCCTCCATTCCTGCCATTACATCACGCTTCAACTCGTGTAACCTCGCGATAATCCAAATATCCAGTGGATTCTTCAGCTCGCCCTGCCAGTGGACATCAGCCGTCATGTGGCCGAAACTTGGTATACCAATCTCCGGCCCCTCCCAATTGTCGACACTCGCATAGGTGACAAAGAAGTCATACACATTCCAAATCATCGCCAACTTCCGCTGCACGTCGCTCACATCCTTATCCGTCAGCGCAAAATCCTCACCGCTCAGCACTGGGCTAGAAAGTAGCAAAAACCTCAGCGCATCCGCCGAATACTGATCCATGAGGACATTTGGGTCAGTATAATTTCCTAGTGACTTCGACATCTTCCGCCCATCGTTCCCCGCCAATGTTCCTGTCGTAATCACATTCTTGAATGCGTTTTTCTCTGCTCGCGCCTGCGATGTATCACCGAAAGCTCCTACACTAGCCAGCGCTGTATTCACACAGTGCACATAATAAAACCAAGCCCTCACCTGCCCCACATATTCCACAATAAAATCTGCCGGATAATTCCGCTCAAACTTCTCCTTATTATCAAACGGATAATGTAGCTGCGCAAAGGGCATCGAGCCACTTTCAAACCAACAATCCAGCACCTTTTCAATCCGTTTGAAATGTTCCCCATCAATATCAAACTCAATTTCGTCCACCCACGGCCGATGATAATCCTCCAGCTCCACACCAGAAAGTTCCTTCAGCTCAGCATAGCTCCCCACCACTTTCACCGTCCCCTTATCCCCCTTCCAGACCGGCATCGCCGTCGCCCAGAAACGATCACGGCTCAAATTCCAATCTGGGGCCTGCTCAATGTTTTTCTCAAACCGCCCATGCTTCAAATATTCTGGGAACCAATTAATATTCTCATTCTGGGTAATCATCAGTTCCTTCTGACCTTGCACATCAAAGAACCAGCTCGGGAACGCCCGGTACATAATCCTCTGCTTCGAGCGCGGGTTAAAGGGATACTCGTGCTTAATATACTCAATTTTCCAAACCACACCTTTTTCTTCCAGGCACTTGGCGATAAACTTATTTCCAGCCCAAATCTCAATTCCCCGCTCGTCCGTATCACGCACACCCAGCTCGTGCAATTTCTCTGCCACCTCGGGCAAATAATACCCATATTCGTCCAAGATGTCATAAAAATTAATCTCATTCTCAGTAATCATCCTGTAATCGTCTTCACCATACGGCGCAATATGTACAATCCCTGTACCATCTTCATCTGACACAAAATCCCCGCCAAGAACCGTCCAAGTGTCTTTCAACTTGGATTCTACATCTATTATAGCACAGATTGGCTCATATGTCAAGCCAATAAGATCACTTCCCTTAATATCATCGTAAATAACCTTATAGTCTACCTCATTTAGCACCTCCTCGAGACGACTCTTTGCCAAAATAAACACCTCCGGTTGCGGTGCCTTCGCCTTCACACCATCCGGCGCCCAAACCTCCACCTCAGCATATTCCATCTCCGGATTAACCGCAAGACAAAGGTTCGCCGGCAAAGTCCAAGGTGTCGTCGTCCAAGCTAACATATAGGTATTGTCACTAATTTCCCACTCACCATTATGACACTTCTGCCCCGGTGTCAACTTAAATTTAACATACGCACTCGGATCAGTCACCTCTTGATAGGCATCATTATCCATCGTCACCTCCGACTTAGAGACCGGTGTGGCGAACTTCGTATCATACATCAATACTTTGCGACCTTCATAAATCTTCCCTGCATCATACAGAGTCTTGAATGCCCACCAGACCGACTCCATGAAATTCTTGTCCATCGTTCGATACGCACCCTTAAAATCCACCCAGCGCCCAATTCGGTCAATCGTTCCCTCCCAAGTCTCAGAATTCGCCACCATCGATTCCCGCGCCTTCAAAATATAATCTTCTAGCGACCATTTCGTACCAATTTCCCGACGATCGGTAATCCCCAGCTGCTTCTCCACAAAATTCTCCGCCGGCAAACCGTGACAGTCCCAACCCCAGCGCCGTTCCACTCGCTTACCCCGCATCGTCCAATACCTCGGCACGGCATCTTTCACAATACTAGAAAGCAAAGTACCATGGTGCGGCATCCCAGTAATAAAGGGAGGACCATCATAAAACACGTACGAATCATCAATTGGCCGCTGCTCAACTGACCTTTCAAAAGTTTTATTCTTCTTCCACCACTCGACCAAAGCCTTCTCATATTCCGCAGCCTTGCGTCGATTTCCTGCCTGATATTTCATAACAACTCCCGCCGTCTCCCGGCTATTAATTTAACTTCTAAATCAATGCCGTTAGAACCCAGCGGGCGGTACCATCTAACTTCTTTTCCTTAAACCGGAAAAACTCTCATTTCATCCTTCACGCAGACTCACGGGCGATTCTACTAAGATTATCCGTTCTTTCGCCAGCATCGCGGTTGATGGCCGCTCAAGCGCTTTGTCTAAACCAATTATAACACATCTCCATGAAAATGGGACGGTAAAACTTTTACCGTCCCTAATCGCCAGCGATTACTTTTGGCTATTTTTCAGATTCTACTGTCCGCTTTACCGGCTCCACAATGAGATCCAAGCCCTGCGTCGGCTTTAGCTGCCGTGTCTTCTTTAAAATCAAGAGCGGAACAATCATTAAGACAACTGGCACAAACAGCATCAGCGGGATCATCTGATCATACATGTGTGCAATAGCATATTGAAATGCCATTTCTATGCAAATCAGAAGACCGACGCAACCTACCGATTGTAATATCTTAGTTCGCCACACCTTGCTAGTGCCACGACCGTCAATCATCGCCACCGCGATCATTACAGCCATGATTGAACACAATGCTACTACCATAGACGAATACGAATCCCCATCAATAAAGAGCCAGTTATAGAGATACACCGACGGCAGGAACTTTTCTATCCTATTGGCCACCATCGCCCTCTCAAACGTCCCCTTGGAGTGATAGTAAAACCAATAATTCATGTCATGCGGCAAGAGCAACATAATCACGAACAATAATGTTCCCAGCACCATGCTGCACAGATAATAGCCTCCAATAGTTACATTAAATAATTTCTTCATATTAAACTCTCCTTTCTTGGGAACGAGCGAGGATTTGGCTCATACCTTTTGGCTCCCGAAATTTTTTACCTCTTAGAGTTCTACTCAAGTTTCAATTCCTGTCGCTGAGCACCTAGCCACGACCCGCAAAACCTACTCCTGTTTCGAATGAAGAACTACTCATGATAGAGCAGCGCACAACCCGCACCCTACTACGAATTCTGCGCTGCCCTATCTCATAGCTATCAGTAGTAATCATCAAAATACCAAGTTCCTCACCACGGATGACGAACTTACAAGACCATTGTAGCATAGATTAGTAAATTTGTCAAGCAATTTGCATCATAGGCTGCCCAGAAGTAGATAAAAAATTCAAAATCTTCCCTATTTGCCAAAAATGAACTATCATGGTACCATAGTACAAATATTGTTCTTTACTAATTCATTATTGAAGGGAGTTGATATGCATGAACTATCACAAAGGTATACACCATGAAACTTGGGGAGATCGTCGTCAATCATACAATCGTCAGACAAAATCTAGACAACGATCTCCCTGGACTGACTTACGTCAGTCCAGTCACTTTAAAAGTTGGGTTGATTCCCTAGGAAAACCGCCCAAAGAGCCAGCCCGGAACAAATTTGAATATATTTTTAAAGTGACGGGTACACGTTATATCAAATTTCCAGGCAGCAAAATCGCCCTGACTATTCAGCCAATGTTAAATGTAATGGAAAGAAACCAGATTGTCGATTATGCTTTAGGCGAGCACAGTCACTACACAGTTAATTGCAATATTGTATGTGTCGAAGGTCCCGGAGTCAAAGACAAAAAAGGCGCCGCCATTATTACTGCCAAAATCATCTCCGTCCGCTATGGTAGCTTCGTCTTTAATCTGCCAGAGAAATATCATAACAATCCGGACATTGATAGTCGGCTTTACTTGCCTGGAGAAAACAATATCATCCGTGTCTTGATTGATCCGCTCAAACAAGTTGACTCACTGGAAGGTCTCTTACTATCCTATAGTACCACGGATATTATTACTCGTAGTCTGGAAGAAAAGCATCAGTATGTTCCACCAAAATACACTGCGCTGCTTGCCCAAATCCATTCCAGCGACCTACGCATTGGCAACCCGCCCGCCTAACCAACCTTCAATCGCACCTCAAATGGCTTCTGTCTCTCTATGCAGAGGCCATTTTTCTTGCAACTCGCTACTGCATAGTCCAATAATTCACTTCGTCAAAAGTTGGCAGCATTTTTCCTCGCCACGATGCGAGAACCGACCCATCATCATCCAAGGCCAAAATACTTGGATATTCTACAATGTCATAAGCCTTGCAAAACCCCACACCTTCGGGAGAATCTGGACTCATGCTTTCTATCTCTTTGCCCGTCCGACGTTCAAACTCCGTAATCCATTCCTCTACCATTCGCGCATAATCGGTCTGATCACGCCATACAAATACTACTCGCATTTTCCCTCCTCTTTTCTTCTTTTACGTAAAATTTGTTCAAAATCATCCAAAGTCTTAAACTCTAGAAACACACTCGCAAACCGCACATATGCTACCTCGTTGCGCTCCGCGAGTACCGTCAAAACCGCATTACCCACCTCCGTCGAGGCCACCACGTCATCACCACACTGTCGCAGTAAATCCTCCACGGCATTTACCACTTCTTCAACTTCTAGCTCAGAATTAATAAACTTGCCTACACTACGTTTAATCGAATTCGTCAGCTTATCGCGGTCAAACACTTCACGATTACCACTGCGTTTGCGCACAAACAACTGGGGTAACTCAATTCGCTCATAAGTCGTAAACCTATGCCCATCTGCACTCACGCGACGACGACGAATCGTCGTGCCATCATCAGTTTCTCGGCTCTCGAGAACCTTACTATCACAAATCCTCGGAGTCGCTCCCATAGGCTAACATTACTCCCGGTTCTTCCCGCGTAACCGATCGCGCAAACTCGGTGGCACATCCAAATCATCATCCGTACTATCCGTACGAATTGAATCCCACATATTAGCCCGCGGCTCAGCTGTAAAATCTGCTGTATTGCCAGTATCTGGCTGTTGCATCGACAGCCGCGGCTCTGGCACTGTAGCCTGTTGCACACTAGACCCATACCCCTGGCTAGTAACCGATCCCGCCCCAGCTGTACTCATCGTATTCATGCTCTCACCCCCATACATGCCACTAGCAGTGCCATAGCTGCTCACACTACCACCGTAGCTACTCGTGCCGCTCACACTTGTACCCGTACCAGCACTATATCCACCGGTGCTCACACTACTGTCTACATAATCTCTTTGCCTTAGAGCATCGGCTACCGTCGGTACTGTACTGCTAGCCGTCTCAGTCACCGCACTCGCCGTACTACCCATCTTCTGATAATACTCCGAATCAAAACCAGTCGCCACTACCGTTACAACAATTTCGTCCTCTAACTCCGGACGGATACTGGCACCAAAGATAATATTAGCATCCGGAGCTACCGCCCCAGTAATAATCTCTGCTGCATCTTGCACTTCGCTCATTGCCATATCATAACCACCAGCTACCGAGAACAACACCCCGCGCGCACCATCAATCTTCACCTCAATCAAAGGTGACTCAATCGCCTGCTGAGCTGCTAGTACCGCGCGATTATCGCCACTCGCCCGACCGATCCCCATCAAAGCCGAACCAGCATTCTTCATAATCGCCTTTACATCTGCAAAATCCAAGTTAATCAAGCTATGCTCTGTAATCAACTCAGAAATCCCCTGCACACCCTGTCTCAACACATCATCCGCAATCTTAAACGTCTCTGTAAGTGGAGTGCGCGGGTCAATCGTCTGTAGCAACCGATCATTCGGAATCGTAATCAAAGCATCCACATTATGTGACAAATTTTCAATCGCTGTATCCGCATTCTCACGGCGCTTCGCGCCTTCAAAAGTAAACGGCTTCGTCGCTACACCTACAGTTAAAATATCACGATTCTTCGCCTCTTCTGCGACAATCGGACCAGCACCAGAACCTGTACCACCACCAGCACCTAGAGTAATAAAAACCATATCTGCCCCCTCTAGGGACTTACCAATCGCTTCACGCGCACTTTCAGCCGCATCGCGCCCCTTCTCAGGATCACCGCCAGCACCCAACCCACGACCAATATGTACCTTAGTCTCTGCCGTCGAGTGATGCAAAGCCTGAGCATCAGTATTCACGGCCACAAATTCCACACCCGACAAACCAATTTCTTTCATCCGATCAATGGCTGAGCCACCAGCGCCACCTACACCGACAACCTTAATACTTGCTGCACTCTCTACCTCTGTTGGCTTAATTTCAGGCATTTCATTCTCCACTTTTTATCTACCCCCATTATAACACACGTCGCTAGTCTGGCAATAAAAAAAATCCAATATCCTTTAAACAGAAAGTGGCAGGATTGCTCCTGCCACTACTACCTAGGTAGTACAAAATTCATGAGCCTATCTAAAAAACTAAAAGCCTTCTACCACTCCGTCATTCCAACTTTCGGCTATTTCCTGTAATGAAGCTACTCTATAGCCCGTTGAAATATCTACGGTATAATCGTCCACATCTATCTCTGGCTCGATTGATTCTCGTCCAGAAATCATAGAAGTAACCCTATAATACGTTGCGTCCACTCTCCGCCGCATCAGCCGCTTCCTGATTATTATACCAGCCCGCAGCCGCAGGTCCTAACGCAGTAGCTCGCTCCAATGGCTAGCCCCCTAGAACTTGCTGAAAAACCGCCTTATAATACCCGGCTCCTTATTCTTCTTCGCCTTCCTCCCTGGCTTCTTGCCACAGGCACCCTCATGTGTCCCCTCCGCCGCGAGCAGCATCAAGCCCACCGCTGCGGCATACTCGGGCTTACAAATCGCATCCGCTACTCCATTCAAACCAGACGGCACCCCAATCTTCACCGAAGTCTCCAAAATATCCCGCACATATTTATCAATATCACGCATCTTTGCCCCGCCACCAGTCAAGACAATTCCCTCAGGCAGCCTCTGCTCGTAATGCGCCTTCTTCAGCTCCTTGCGCACCAATTCCATAATCTCTTCTAGCCGTGCCTCCACGACCTCGTCGACCTGACTGCGCTCAAACCGCACCTCTTTACCGCGCCAGCGAATCACCACGGGGCTATCAACCATGCCAAAATTACCACTCGCAAAGCGCCGCTTAATCTCTTCTGCCACCTCTGTATCAATCGCCAGCATCACCGCGAGATCATTGGTGATATTATTCGAACCCACTGGCACCACACCAATATACTGCAAATCATTCTCTTCAAACACTGCCACCCCAGTCGTAGCTGCCCCAATATCCACCACGGCCACCCCATTCTCGCGCTGACGTTCGGTCAAAACCGCCCGCGCCGCTGCATAGACACTCGGGATCACCTGTTCCGGAGTGACATTTGCTCCCTCCGCCGCACGCCGCAAATTCTCGTAATTCGGGCTGAGAATCGACACCACATTTGCCTGCATCTCCAGACGCGATCCCACCATTCCCAGTGGATTCTTAATCCCACCTTGACCGTCCAGAATATACTGCAAAGGCACAATGTTTAAAATCTCTTGGTTAGCCGGAATCCGCCCCCGAATCGCCACATCTTCTACTCGATCTAGATCGCCCTCGTTAATCTCATGCTCCATCGCTCCCACGGCAATCATCCCCTCAGTACGTGTAGAAGTAATCGAAGCTCCATTAATCGACAAAGCACCCGAATTCACCTCGTGACCGCTCATCCGCTCAGCCTCGCCCAAGACCTTATCAATCGCCTCACCCGGACCAGACAGATTCGCCACCACTCCACGTCGCATCCCCGAGTTCGCTACCTCACCATAACCAATAACGTTCAAAGCCCCCTTATCACTAATACTCGCAACTACTGCTCTAACGTTACTCGTCCCAACATCAATACCGGTAGCATAACGCGAAATTTCATCCATAAGCTTATTATAATGTAAAATTCAATAAAACACAATAAAAAAAGCTGAGCATTAAGCCCAGCTTTTGCCTTCAAGATTAAAGGCCTCTTTGAATGCCTGAATATTTTTGTCACCACCACCATAATAAGCACGAACCACCCTACGCAATACCCGTTCATAACCTTCCGAAGTTAGGTCATACTTAACTGCCTCATCATAAATGACTCCCTCAATACTGAACGGTTGCTTCTCATAAATGCTACGTAGCCAGCCGATGTCCTCTTCTTCAATTATCACCCCCAGCCGCTCAACTTGCAAAACTAACGGCATAACCGCCTGTACCTGCTCGTCATATTCCGACAAAACCTCATTCGCCAAGTCTAACTTCTCCTGCAAATATTTTAATGAGAATTTGCTCCAGCTGGTCTGCAACTTAACGTCTATATTATTCTTATCCAAATGTGTAAGACGTAAAGATATGAGAGCGAACAATATTATGCCACACAATACAAGAGAAATCACCGCCTTAAAAACCTTTACAGCCACCGGTACCGTCTCGTCGCTAAAAACCGCAAGAGCTATGATAAGAATCATTTCCAAAAATAGTATCCATACTGCCACTACACCATTCGTCACCCGCTTCAACTCATATCTCCATGACTCCAAGTTTGTGTGCGCCTTGAGCTCTGGGTAGAGCCTATTCAGCTCCGCCACCAGTTTCTCTGCCTTTTTTCGCCTATTCTTACTGTCCATATTCAAACCTCCTTTTTAATTCTTGATGAGTTTGACTCACCAGAAACGAGGGATCCACCGTCCCCATACCTCATATAATATCACTAATTTTAATTTAGTCAAAATACCCGTGGTTAATCCATGGGTATATAACGACATTTCGATGCAGATTGCAATATACAACATCAGACTCCGGCTAGAAGCAAGGCTAGGAGCGACGGTATTGGAGATGAAGTTCGAGGAAGATTAGAGGAACGCAAAGGAACCGTACTTCCGGTACGGTGACTGCGTACCGGAAAATCTGACGAAGAAATTCGCTCCAAGACCTAGCCCCTACACCTTCGTCAACACCTCACACCCATCTTCCGTCACTAACACTGTGTGCTCACAATGACAGCCAATACTGCCATCCTTCATCTTTACGGTCCAATTACTACTTTTATCCACATAATTCCCTGGCTTACCCAAACAAGACATCGGCTCAATACAAATCGTATCACCCGCCTTCAAGACATAACCATGACCCCTAGTACCATAATTCGGAATATCCGGCTTCATGTGCATTTTTTTACCAATCCCATGCCCCACATAATTCTCAATCACCCCAAGCTTCCCCGCCCTTAGCACCTTCTCCACCGCGTAACCAATATCACCAGTCTTCGCCCCCGCTTTCACAACATCAATTCCTGCCCACATCGCCCGCTCCGTCGTTGCAATCATCTGTTTCACCGCTGGCGAGCCCTTCTTGCCTACCAGCATCGTAAAAGCCGAATCCGTATAATAACCCTGGTACAAAATATCCAGATCAAAACTTACCTTATCACCTTCTTCAAAAACATAGTCATTTGGCGCACCATGCACCAGCTCATCATTCACCGAAATACAAATCGCCCCTGGAAAATTCAAATCTGGGTCATCATAAGCCACCTCTGCCCCTCGCTTCACAATTTCTGATCTCACCCAAGCATCCACTTCTTTGCCCGTCATACCTGGCTGCACGTAAGCTTTCAAATCTAGCAACAGCTGCCCCAAAATCCTACCCCCAGCGCGCATCGCCTCAACCTTCTCGGTTAAGTTCTCACTCTCTTTGGCTTGTATAAATTTTTTATTCACTTCCTTCTCCATTCTCTAGGCTACGCGGCCCGTATTCAATACCTCATGCAAGCGCCGAGTCACCTCTTCCATCGTGCCCACACCATCAATCTGTAAAATACTCACATCCTTCGCCGCCAAGATCTCGCAAACTGTATGAATATTTTGTTCAACCACCCGAAACCGTTCCTCAATCACCCCTGCATCTTCATCATCCGCCCGCCCACGCAATTTCAGCCTCTGTATCAACTCTGCTTTCGGCACATTTATCTGTACCACTGCCTCAATCTGTGCAGCCAAATTATCGGCCACCCACTCAGCTTGCTCTACCGTGCGCGGATAACCGTCCAAAATCACCTCTTTACCAGATTGCTGAACCGCCGCAATCGCCTCTGCCATCAAAGGAATCGTCAAGCGATCATCCACCAACTCACCGCGCTTCTGGACTTCGTGTACCTCTTCATTATCGGTATCTCTTAATACCTGGCCCGCCGACAGCCATACTCCATTACGTTCCTCAGCTAAAATCTGGCCCTGTGTACTTTTACCGGAGCCTGCTAAACCCATCAGTATAATCATAGCTCCATTATACACCTATTTTCACAAAAAGTATTGCATAATAGAGATGATTTTGCTATAATGTATCTAATATGGCAATCAAAGTTACAAGAAAAGATCAGAACGAAGCGAATGAGAACCTCATCCGCCGGTTCAACCGCAAGGTTTTACAGAGTGGGATGATGCCGCTGAAGAAATCTCAGATGCGTTTCGCAAAGCCGATTTCTAAGCGCGAGCGCCGTAGCAAGGCTATTATCCGCGAAATTCGTCGGGCCGAAAAAGCCGAGCGCATGCGTCTTGGGTTGAAATAATTTTAGATGGTCACTCCGGTGGCCATCTATGTTTTGTGGTGTTTATCAAGCGATGACACCACTTTTTGTTTTGACTGCCAAGCCAAAAGGGCCAGGTTTACACCTGACCCATTTTTTTGACTAGAATCCGTTACCGTTTTTTGCTAGAACAACTGACCGTTCATGGCTTTCTCTCTGGCTCTCTTCACATCCGCTTTACACTTATTAGTTCCCGGCTGGTCATGCCAATATCTCGCCCCGACTTTACTCAGCCCTACCACTCCAGCACAACTCTTCGTTCCCGGCTGGGGTAACTCATAAATCACCCAGCCCGTCCAATCCGGCGAGTCGTCATAGATCATCAAATTATAGTTCCACGGTAAAGCGATCTCCATTAAGCTGTTCAGCTGAGTGCGAATCGACTGCGCCACTCGGTCCTTATTGACTTCAAACTGCTGCAACGACTGCTCGGCATAGGCCAAAACCTTTTCCCGTGTTCTTAAAGCCTGCTCCACTAAAGTCCGCAGCTGTGAGCTACTCGCCACCTCTAACACGAAAACCTGTATCCCGGACACTTTATAAACTGGATCGTCATAGAATTCGTGAAAGTAGAGATGGTTAAGTTGCTTCCGCTCCGCCGCCTTGAGGCCCGGAGCACCGATTGCGCGATCAAAAAACGAGAAAACCATAATATGAGAAGTATTGAGCTTGCTCAGATCATCGTCTTCCACAGCCTCCAGCAAGCTGAACCGCTGGTTTACACTATCGAAGCTACCCATCAGGAAGCCATATGCGGAAGACATGAGCCCGCGTCCGATCGCTGCCGGAATACGATTGTGCAAATCCGGCAACAAACTTGCCGGATTCATCAGCCGATGATCGACACCCACATGGTAAAACCGCGGCGCCACAATCTCAAGCCCACTGACCCCATCCTCAAAACGGAAACCGGCCCGTGTCGCGTGTATCTTGTCCCATTCTTCCAAACCCAATGTTTCCCTCGCCAAATCAAGCTCATTGTTACCAATTTTTCTCATCATAATTAGATACCTCCATTTTTATTTTCCACCTCTTGAGTGGTGCTAAGCCCCCACTTGGCACCACTCAAAAATATCCCGAAAATCAAAAATGGTCCTTCTAGTCATCTTAAAGAACAAACCTTATGCTTATCTCCTAACACTACAGATAGAGCCTGCATGAGGCTTATTCTCATCTTATCATGGAATCACTAAATTGTCAACATTTGCGTATTATCTCACACCCACCCGCTCTAGGCCACAACCAACCTCAAAATTCGCCCTTCCACACTCCTAATCCCCCGAAACTCATTCTCTACTAAATTAATCCACACATTCACAATTTCCCCACCCCTAAGGCGCAAATAATTCTCTGGAGCCGAAAAGCACATTAATTTTAAACTCCGACCATTCCGATCCCATACCGTCAAGCGGAGATGTTGCCCATCGCTACCCATTTTTGCCACATCCACCACCTTCACCTCTGGCAACAAAAATACCGGCTCCATATTGCCATGCCCATAAGGCTCCAACAGACGCAAGCTTTCCATCAGCTCTAGGCTAAATTCTTCAAATTCTTCTACTACCAAATCCTCCTGTACCTCAAAATATCGCTCCTGATCCACCAAATTCAAACTCTGATAATAGCTATTCACTGCCTCCCGAAATCCCGTCAAGCCATCACTCGACACTCTCAAACCACAAGCCTCAGCATGCCCACCACCGCCTAGAATATATTGATCACAGACTGCCAAAGCATCAGCTAAATTAAACTCACCGAAACTCCTCCCTGAGCCTTTGAGACAACCATCCACTTCCGCCAAAACAAAGGCCGGACGATGGTACTCCTCCAGCAACCTTCCCGCGATAATCCCTAGCACTCCTTCGTGCCACTGACCACACTCCACAATCACCGGCTGATTCCCCACTCCCCGATGATGAATTTCCTCAATCGCCCCCAACTGCTGACGTTTACGTGCGGAATTTAGATCTTCTAGCGCCCGTGCCAGCTTGACCGCCAATACCTTTTGCTTCGCCATAAGCAGCCGCAGAGCATGCTCAGCCGTCTCCATCCGGCCAGCCGCATTCAACCTTGGACCAATCTGAAAGCCAATCGTCTCGCTATCAATCTGCTTGGTGCCTGCCACTCGCATTAACTCTTTCAAGCCTGGTCGTCGAGTCTTGGCAAGCACTTTCATGCCAAAATAGCACAAACGACGATTCTCGCCCATCAAGACCATATTATCGCAAATCGTGCCAATCAGCACCAAGTCTAGCAGCCACTTCTCCTGACCAGCCGGCAACACCCCCGCCTTTACCAAGCCTTGGGCCAGCTTGAACACCACTCCTACCCCCGCCAAGCCCCGCAAATCTTGCACCGTCTGCACAATATTCTTAGCCTCCGGCAACTGCCTTGCAACCACCTCCGTCGCATCGCCACGCTTAGCATTGACCACAGCCACCGCCGCTGGCAAAGTCTCGCCACATTCATGATGATCGGTCACAATCGTATCAATCCCTGCCGCTTTTAGCTCCGCAATAATATCATGGTTGCGACTACCACAGTCCACTGTTATTACTAGCTTCACCCCCGTCTCATGCGCTCGTTCCACTATTTTCTCGCTCATGCCATAACCATCTGTAAAACGATTCGGCAACATCACCTGAATGTCCTTCAGGCCAGTCAAGCTCAGCGCATCAAACAAAGCTGTACTAGCCGTCACTCCGTCAACATCATAGTCACCATAAATCAGAACCTTCTCACCCCGGCTCACCGCCTGCACAATCCGCGCTACCGCTTCCGGCAAATCAGGCAAAAAATCCGGATCATAACATTCTTCATATTTTGGCGACAAAAAATCTGCCTCAAGGTGCCGCACCCGCAACAACTGGTCAAATAACGCACTCACCCGATCGTCTTGTCGGCCTTATTAGTCTTGGACATTTGTTGTGATTTAATCACCATGCTCTGCAATTCCTTGAGCAGCGGAAACTGCTTGTTCATCTGATAAATCCGAGTATTACCCTTCTGAGTTACCACCAAAAACCCACCTCGCTCTAAGCGCTGCAACTCTCGCTGAATATTCCCCGGATCCTCCTTAATCAGCTTCGATAAAGCACGCACATGAGTCTTAAAATCAGGATATTTTGCAAAAACTACCACAATCTTCCGCCGCACTCGTGATGTAATGAAAATATCTAACATGTATGTATTACCTCTCCTCTACCCCATTATATGACAACGTTGTAATTTTCACAAGCACAATGTATAATGACAATATGTTTTTCGAGGTGATACCTACAACTGTTTTTCGAGATAATGGAGATGTGCTAACTTATCAGTCCCATTTACACCTGCAACCCGGACAAATTGTGCTGATTCCTCTAGGTAGAAAAAAAGTCGTAGGGATTGTTTGGCGACGAGTCGAGCATGTGAATTTTCCGACCAAAGCTATCATTGAAGTACTTCAGCCTCAGCCTTTGCCCACACACCTGCTTGAGGGGATTTTTTGGCTTTCTCAGTACTATCTGGCACCCCTGCCAACATGCGCTAATTTGATGATCCCCAGCGGCCTCACCTCTAGTACTGTCAAAACCGATCGTGATATTAAGCCTCCAGAAGCGGAAAATTACCCCATTCAGCCTATCGCATTGAACAAATACCAGCAAAATGCCCTCCAGAGCCTTCAGGAAGCCTCTGGCAGCACCCGTCTCCTCCGAGGGGTAACTGGTAGCGGTAAAACCAATATTTATCTAAAAACAGCCTCTACGGCTCTCTCAGAGCAAAAGTCCGTAATTTTACTTGTACCCGAAATTGCCCTGACTAGCCAATTAGTAGAGATTTTCCAACGGACCTTTGGTAATCGGGTGGTCTTAATTCATTCTCAACAGACCCTGACCGAACGGCGCCAAATTTGGTTAGATATTTTGCGAAAAACCAACGCAGAGGCAGTGCAGGGCGAAGCTGACGTAATATCTGAGGGCGAAACTATTACAGATGAAATACAAGGAAGAGGCGCGGAACGCAAGGGAGTTGGGCTTAAGGCCCTACTCCCGCGTACCACAGCCTCTGACACCGTAGTTCACTGCAAGAGCGAGCCCATCGTCGTAATTGGTCCTCGTTCTGCCTTATTGGCTCCCCTCGGTAACCTCGGCCTGGTTTTAATCGACGAATCCCACGAAGGGGCTTACTATCAAGAAAATGCCCCTCGCTACTCAGCCCTGCGCTTAGCTAGCTTCATTGCCCAAAAACTCCACATTCCCTGCATCCAAGGCAGTGCCACACCCAATATCGTTGATTATCACCTCGCAAAAGCCCATCAAACCTTAGTCGAATTAACCACCAAAGCCAAACAGACTGCCATCGAACCCAAAATTACCATCGTCGATCTCAAAGATCGCAATAATTTCGTTAAAAATCGCTATTTCTCCGAGGCTATGTTGACAGCTATCAAAAAAAGTCTTCAAGATCAACATCAAACTCTCATTTTTCATAATCGCCGCGGTTCTTCCCCTTTAACCATTTGTGAAGATTGTGGCTGGCAGGCCCTCTGTCCTAACTGTTATTTGCCGATGACTCTAGATGCCGACCATTATTCGCTCAGCTGTCACCTCTGTGGACATCAAGAAAAAGTCCCTACTAGCTGTCCTGAATGTGGTAAAACCGGCATCATTCATAAAGGCTTCGGCACTAAACTGCTCGAAACCGAGCTTAGTAAAATCTTCCCTGATGCCAGAATCGCTCGCTTCGATGGCGACAACAAGAAAACCGATAGTCTAGCCGCCCTTTATCGGTCAGTGCAAAATGGTGAAATCGATATCCTCATTGGTACGCAAATGTTAGCCCGCGGATTAGACCTGCCACACCTAGCTACCGTCGGCATCGTCCAGGCCGACACTGGACTTTCTCTGCCCGATTTTGCTGCCGAAGAACGTACTTTTGAACTCTTAAACCAAGTCATTGGACGAGTCGGACGCGGTCATTTGGCTAGAGCTGAAGTCGTCATCCAGACTTATCAACCTGATCACCCAGCCATTCAGACCGCCACTAAATCTGATTTTACCAGCTTTGCCGAATATCTCCTCAAAAAACGTCGCGAGCAAGCTCTACCACCTTTTACCTATATTGCCAAACTTGCCATTACTTATAAAACCGAAAAAACTACTCTCGATAAAATTAACCAAGCCTATATGCGGCTCAAATCCTACCCCAAACTTTCCATATCTCCCCCCATGCCCGCCTTTCACGAGCGCACCCGCCGCGGCTTCACCTGGCAAATCATCATCAAGTCAACCTCTCGAGCCTACCTCGCCAAAGTTTTGGCACCTTATAGCCAGTTTCATATTGAATTAGATCCCCCGTCATTATTATAAATATGGTATAATAAAAGATATGCGAAAAATCATTACGACTCCCGATCCTAGATTGCGCGAAAAGTCCACCAAGGTCAACCAAATCACTCCCGAAATTGAGGATATTATTGCTGATATGCGTAAACTATCGATTGAGTGGGAAAAAGATCACCCTTATGAACTGTCCGCTGCGATGGCAGCACCACAAATTGGCGAAAACAAACGCATTATCATTATTCGTGATGATCTAGACGATAAAAAGCATAACTCCTTCACAGCCTTAATTAATCCCGAAATCATCCGCACCGAAGGTAAAATCGTTAAAGAGCAAGAGGGGTGCCTGTCGGTACCCGAAATTTATGGTCTTGTAGGCCGACCTTACAAGGTCAAAGTCAAAGCTCTGCTCGAAGATGGCAATGAGGTGCGTATCAAGGCCGATGGTTTCCTAGCCCGCACCCTCATGCACGAGATTGACCACCTAGACGGTATCCTATTCATTGATCGTATCCGTGACGATGAAACAGCTTTTTATCGCATGGACGATCAAGGTAATCTTCGACCCGTGACTGATTACGAAAACGAGATTAAAAATAACCACGAACTATTTCCAGAAGAATGAACACTATGAGTACGGAGGTAATCTTCTTTGGCAATGGACCACTCGCGAACCATGCGCTAGCGGTTTTAAGGCAACATACCGACGTAATATTTCATGCCCGAACCAAAGATGATTTAACTGAGGTAATTAAGCTTAAAAAACAACATCCTGAAGCACATGGTATCTTGGCTTCATTTGGAGTGATGATAAAAACTGATTTACTAGAACTCTTCGAGCCCGAAGGTATTATTAATCTCCATCCGTCACTCTTGCCAAAATACCGCGGTGCCTCCCCAATTGAGAGCGCAATTCTGGCTGGCGACAATGAATTTGGCTATTCAATTATGAAACTAGCTAAAGCCATGGACGCGGGACCGATTTATCATCAAACAACAGTGCCAAATTTACCGATTGATAAAGAGCATATTTATCAAGGTCTAGCCGAAGCAGGAGCCAACTGGCTAGTAGAACACCTTAACAACCTTGGCGAACCACAACCACAAGCTGCTTCTGAAGCGACTTATACAACTAAATTTGATAAATCTGATTCTGAATTACACCCCGAAAAATTCACCGCCGAACAAATCTTTCGCCAAATCGTCGCCTATCAAGGTTTTCCAAAACCAAAATATCAATTCTACAACAAAACTTGTATCATTTTGCAAGCTCATACCTTACGAGTGACAGATATACTCTGCGAAGCCGCCGGAATTGGCGACCAGAGTTCTCCCCTGATGATTAAGTGTGCAGACCGCAATTTTGTCGTCATCGACAGGTTGCAGCCAGAAGGCAAAAAACCAATGGACGCAAAATCATTCCTCAACGGCTATGCCAAAAATCACTAAGCTGCAGCACCCAAAATCTCCGCCCGCTCAGCAAACAGCTCTTCTTTAAAATTCTGAAAAATCTGCTTCACCGCCTCACGATAACCCGGAGTATGCTTTTCTAACCATTCTGCCGCTAGCCGCGGATCCTGAATCTGGACGAACTCTTCTAGCTGTTCATCAGATAAATCTCGCCCCAAATGCTCGCCGACCCGCATCTCCAATTCTTCTTTTGCTTCAGCCATAAAAACTTCCTTCTCCGCTGGCGGCATTTCGCTGAGACCCACTTCGGCCACAAAATCCTCATCAATCTTAATCATATCCCTCCTTTTCTACCATTATATCATACAACTTATGTTTTTGTATTTTAAGTTATCATAAGCTATAATATCCTTAGGGATAATATATCTCTAAGGAACCAAAAACACACACTTATAAAAATGACAAAGCTGTCTCCTATCAAAACTTCCGAAATCGATGAATTCGCTCAGCTGGATCTACACCAGCTTGAGAGCAAAATAAAACAGTTGCAAGAAAATCCGCCTTCGCGCGAGATTAAGTCATCTTTGCGTGCCGCACGTCAGGCTCTTCGCCAGCGCCAACGGCACATCAAAGCTCAGGCTATGGAATTCGAACAAACCAATGATCATCACCTACTCTTGTTCGATTCTACGGATAATTTCTCCAAAATTGGCGGTCATTCCGTCCTCTATTATACTTTGACCATTGCCGATCGGATTCATCGTCGTTATAGTATCAAAAACGATTCCGACGACTATTCAAGATCCGAAGATGGTATCATCTCGATCCGCGCTCTGAACCAACTAGGATTCCAACTCGCCGAAATTAACATATTTCCCGACCGCAAGCTTAGTACTACTGAACTACATTTTTATAAATTACCTCGCACCTACAGCGACGAACAAATTGCCAAACTGCGTGATCGTTCCCGCCAAGATGTGGAACGCATTACTTCTATCATTGTACCTAAGTCGCCCGTACCCGAGCTCTACACTACCATCCTAGAAATGAACCGCTTGCTCTATCATAACTGTAAAAGAATCTCCGATTCCCTAGCCCGCGCCACCCTCATTGAGCAAATGATTTTGGATGCCAACGAAATTCTAGTCAGCTATCTCAATTTTGCTAATGCTCGCCCTACTGCCGGGATCATTCGTCGACAATTACAAAATATCTCCGTCTCCACCGTCAAAGAACCACGATCGCATTCCGCACAAGCTCAAAATCTCTTCAATATTCTTATCTACACCCGCAATCTCCGTAACAATATGGCTAATATCGAAAATCTCCGGCTCATGCATCACCGCGAACTTTGTAGCATCCTCGAAAAACTAGTAGAAATTGAGCGCATCACCGCTCGCGAATATGCTAAGCAGCTCAAAACCGAAGAAGCGAAACAGAAAAATGACAAATAATACCCGCTTTGAATCGTTCCTACTCAGTGAGTTGTGGGAAGCTTATCACACCGCCCGCAAAGGCAAACGTCACACCGTCGATGAGCATCGTTTTGAGCTAAATGATATGGAAGACATCATTGACCTAAGAGACAGTATTATCCGTCGCTACTATAAACCTAGCAAAGGTGTAGCCTTCATCGTACGCGATCCAGTCATCCGCGAGATCGTGGCTGCCCCGTTTCGCGATCGCATTGTCCATCACCTACTCTATAATAATTGCGTTGATTGGTGGGATCGCCGTTTCATTCCCGATTCTTATTCTTGTCGCAAAGGTAAAGGCACCCTCTACGGCCAAAAGCGCCTCGCCCGACATATCCGCAGCGCTACCGATAATTATACCAAGCCAGCTTTCGCTGTTAAACTAGATATTCAAGGATACTTCATGAGCCTCAACCACCAAAAGCTCTATGACCGAGTACTCTGGGGTTTAGAGCGGCAATTCTATCATAGTTCCTTGCCCGATGCAGCGAATGGTATTCATTGTCATCCGGCCGATAAACACCAATATTACCAAACTCTCAAATATCTCTGGCATGAGATTATCTTTGACCACCCGATGGACGATATTGCGATTCGCGGTCGCCGCTCCGACTGGCGCAAACTACCTAAAAGCAAAAGTCTGTTCAACCAACCGCCCGAACGTGGCATCGTCATTGGCAATCTTACTTCCCAACTTTTATCTAATATTTTCTTAGATCAGCTGGATCGTTTCGTGCGTTTCGACCTCGGTTACGAGCATTACGGTCGCTATGTAGACGACTTTTTCATCATTGTCCCGATGGAGAAACGTGCTCAACTTTTGCGCGATATCGGAGTGATTCGTAAATATCTTAAGACCGAGCTAAAGCTTACCCTCCATCCTAAGAAAATCTATCACGAACCAGTAGATAAAGGAGTACCATTCATTGGAGCAGTAGTTTATCCTGGGTTTATTTATCCCGGCAAACGCGTGCGCCAAAATTGCTACAAAGCTGCTTATCGTCTCGCCACCAACGGTGAAGGCGATGTGGAAGGGATCTTCTCGCGCATGGGCTACATGAAGCACATCAATAGCCGTAAATTCCTCAGGCAACTGTTTGATAGCTTCGGCTGGGACTTTAATTGGCTCTCGGAAGAGGAATATCGCGAATATAGGAAGCGCATGAAGAAGCCCAAGCTCTCCTCCGGCCCCAACTAATCCAACAAATTTATCGGCAATTGAGCGCCCCAAGCGATTACATTTCATTTTCAAAAAACGGCACCAGCGACAGCCGCAAAGAATGGTTTAATGTTGGCAAGTATCTGCGCGAGACCTGCCTTTCAGCCCAAGATGAATTTAAGAGCTGGTTAAAAAACTTTGCGCTACAAATGTAGCTCGATATGTGGTCTAATACGATTGAAGATAATTTGAAAAAACAGCAAAACAAAAAAGAAACCCTGCGGTAGGTACCTTCGGCGCCGTGCAAGGTTTCGATAATTCTATCTTATCAGATCAGCTCAGAGATGTCAACAATTTGACCGCGCTTCGCAATTAATAGCATATGCTTTATTTGCCTTCTAGAGCGCATCTGCGAAATCAAAAACTTTCTTAAATTATCATCATGCATCCTCGTCCTTGATGAATCAATAATAAGATTTGAACACTGCCGTAAGCCCTTTTTTATAATATGTTCTAGCGAGTTTGCTGAAGTTGTTTTAGGCGATTTGATCTCATATGGTACTCCGTCTAATAAAATGTCCGCACTCCTCTGAGTATGTTCCAATATAAACTCAACGTAATGCCCTGCTTGTGCTAATATTTCAGCTACATGCCGTTCATGTTCCCATACTTTACGATTAGCGGGAATGAAAATACCACTTTCGAATTCCAATTTCTTCATATTATCGTCCCATCATATTTTATCTGATCTTATCAGGACAACCGCCCTCTTGACTAGGTCTAAAAGTTGTGCGAGAATGGAATTATTAGTTTGTTGATTACTTGCGCTTTCTAGCGCGAGTAATTTTTAGCTTTATAATTGTGAGGCTAAAATAAAAGATCCAAAAGTCGAATTCTATCATCATACAAACTCTTCCTCCCTTCCCCTGCATAGTTTGCTAATATTCTTTGTCAAGTTGCGGTTGCCCTACATTGTAGCCTAGCACAAACTGGAAGAAATTAACAAGCATAGGCATGATCAAGAATGCATTTCTTGTGGAAAAGTAGCTTAACGGGCTGATAGCCCGCTGCGACTTTATCAGTCGCAGATCCAACGTACTTTGCTTCCATTTCTGGAAGCAAATGTTTTTACCATCATTGGGGCTAAAGCCCCAAAACGGCAGACCAAATGGGCAACTACGTTGCACCAATTTAGTCTGCCTATTCCTCCTTCTTTTTCATTTTTACTACTTGTCTCCGAACTCTACTCCATCCACTTGCTACCTCGCATGCCAACTTTGTTCCGATCGGCACTCTCACCGCGAGATTTTTGAATGTCCGCCATCATACAGCTAGCCAC
>CANOTH010000002.1 GCA_947570505.1 uncultured Candidatus Saccharibacteria bacterium | reverse complement strand
ACCCAAAGATTATCTTGGCCGATGAACCTACCAATAACCTCGACCCAGAAAATGCGAAGAATGTGATAGAAATGCTAAAGAAAATACAGGAAGAGACGAAAGCGACAATGATTGTAGCTAGTCACGACTCGCTCGTAGAGAAGTATGCGACGCAGATTATTAGTATTAAAGATGGCCGAGTGAGTGAGGAGAAATAGGAATGGGGTTGAAGTTTTCTGATGCGCTAAGACTTAGTTGGAGTAATATCACACAGCATAAAAAGCGCAGTGCAGCAATAATCCTGACAATTTCGATATTGTTCGGGGTTATTATGGCATTTAACTTTATGCTACAAGGTCTAAGAGGTACGATTCTGGATGCGGCTTTGCAAGCTAATGATGGGAAGGTTTATCTACAGACCGGGTATCAGAATATTAGTGAGATAAATGAGGGTGATTTTCGACCAGTAAATGATCTGGAGACGGCGCAAGAGATGATACGGGAGGAAGTCGCGCGTTATGATGGGCAGATTTTGGGGACGATGACAGTTTACCAACATCAGATTGGGAGTACGAGATGGGTGATTAATCAGGCGGTCGCCGATGCTGTTGGAAGTCTGGAATTAAATCTTGATAAGTTGGAGCCAGATCAAATTCCTTTTCTTGCTCCTGAATTTGAAAATGTGCATTTTCAGGGCTATCTAGCAAATAATGGCAAAAAGGATGAACAATTAGTACAAGTTGGGACATATCCTTCTACTGGAACTGGTAGTCCAACCTTGCCGGGGTTTAATCCGCTAAATTTGCTTCTAAGTATGGTTTATGGTTCTAGTACAACTGCACCTCCGCTCATCATTGATGATGGAACAGAAAGAGTAGAAAAGTACATTCAGGAAATGGCGGAGACGAAGGTAAAACAAGATGGATATTATTATGAAAATGTGGAACAGCTTTTTGAAGCTTGGCCGCCAGAAACATATTTTATAGCGGAGTTTGATAATTATGATGATGCGGTGAATTATTATTACGATAGCAATGCGAGCAAAGATATACCGGCGAAGATACTAATTGGGGAGAAGAAATACTCTTTATTAAATATGGATATTTTTGGCAGAGTTATATATCTGAGACTAGACTTTGACAATCTCCAATTCATGCTTACGGCGATTGAGGTATTGTTTATTATCATCGCCGTACTGATTGCGACTTTCACTTTCGCGCATTTGATTGATAACGACGCGGCGACGGTTGCACTCTATCGTTCACTGGGGGCGAGTACGGGGAATATTTATTTGATTTACTTCTTATATCTCGTAGAGCTTTGTTTGCTGGCGGTTTTGTCCTGTATCCTGATAGCATTTATGATTGTCGGAGTAATGTGGCTAGCTAATGCTGGGGCATTAGCAGAAAGGCTAAAAGAGTTCTATATTCTTAAAGATTTACCAAAAGTTAATCTATTTGGATTCAATAGCATGTTCTTCTGGACTATCGGGTCAATTATGCTGGTCGCGCCATTATCACTGCTTTTGACGATGCGTCGGTTTTCCGCAAAACATATTGCGAAGAAACTCAAAGAGGACTAGGAAGTGCGGTTAGTAGATTATCTGCGGCTAGGGTTTGCCGGAGTCAAGGCGCATAAGAAGCGCGCGTTTACGGTCGTGATTATAGTTGGGCTGCTGTTTAGTGTAATTACGGCTGGGACTTTTATCTTGCAGGGGCTGGAGAATATGGTACTCGAGACAATGTTAGAGCCAACTAAAGGTAAAATCTTGGTTATGAGTGGTGTGGATGCGGAGACTTGTGGGGAGAACTGTGACCTTAAGAAAGAAGTTTCGCAAATAAACAGCAATATCGAGAAGTATAATGGAAAAGTGATTCCAGCAGAAGTTAGTCAGACAACGGACGGTATGTTTTATAAACTGGAAGAAGATGTGTTTGTTAATGCGCATAGTGAAAATAATAGTAATGTGACGGAAGTAATTGTGCCACTAGATACAGCGGCGAAACTCGCGGAAATAGAAATGCCTGAACAGGGTGCGGAAATAGCTGGTAAACTGGAAGCTATTGATAAAGTACAGAGTAAAACTTTACAGCAAATCGTAACAAGTAAAACTGGAGCAAAATATCACATTGCCAAAATCTTACCAAGTGGAGTTTACGCGAGCGATTTATCGTTTATGAATATCGAACAAGGTAATAATCCTCTAAATTTGATTTTTGGACAAATCCGAACGGGTATGAGTCAAAACTTCATTACGAAGTCCGCTGAGGTGAAGCCAGAGGTGGGTAGCAATGATGACGGGCAGTATTCGGGATTCATCACCATGGACGATGTGAAGGCGGAAGAAATGGGTATAGTGTTCGCCGAATTTGAGAATATCGAAGCAGCTTATGATTATTATAGAGATAAAGTAAACTATTGCTCAGAAAAAGATCGGATTTTTAAAATGTGTAGCAAAGAATATAAATATCAGGTAATGGCAGCAATTTCTGATCCACTCACGACTTATGAAAATTTGCAAAATATTTGGCTAGTATTTAAAATCGTGGCAGCAATACTCGCTGTAATTGCACTAATTATTGCCCTTAGTACCTATGCAAGATTAATTAGTAAGGATATGAAGATCATTTCACTCTATCATGCGCTGGGAGCGACCAAAGGGCAGATACGTGTAGTTTATGCGGTATATTTACTAATGTTAAGTTTGATGGCGGTAGGGTTTGCGATTTTGCTAGGATTAGGGCTTGCCGCAATGTTAAGCGCGGTAAACATGGAATCTATGAAGCAAGTATGGTCGTTAGCCTTTGGAACACAGGCAGGAGAAATTTGGCTAATTGGCTGGAATAATTTAATTTGGTGGATCATAGGAGTAATGATATTGGCAGCAATCGTAGCAGTGATAATTGGAAATGGAAACTTTACGAGTAGAGAGCTGGCGAAGAAGATAAAGTAAAACTCCGAGCACCATAAAAGCCAAAATCACCAAAAGTATGCTATAATACTTATGTGAAGAAGTTGGTGATTTCGAAACTCTTTCTCTATCGTTATCGTTTTGTGATTGGGTTTTTAGTTTTAGGGACGGCATACATCACCCTACTTTTTGGTTTGCCACTTTTATCGCCTAACGGTTTGTCCGAAGCCGAAATGATTTCCGCCAGCGAATCTTACAATTTACACTTTGATTCAGTTTTTCGGGATGACATTGTTGACTTGCCTTACCGTGCCCTACAAAAGCTCTCAATTATGACTTTTGGACTCAGCATTTATGCAGTCAAGCTCCCTAGCATTATTATTGGAGCCATGCTAGGCGGATTACTAATTTTACTGCTCAATCGCTGGTTCAAAAACAACGTCGCATTATTAGCTTCGATTCTAGCAGTCTTATCGGCTTCGTTCTTATATCTGGCTGGATCCGGCACTCCATTAATTATGTTGGTGTTCTGGCCAACTTTATTATTATGGTTAGGATCCAAAATCCAAGGTGTCACCAAACCTAAGCCGATGTACTGTTTTGTCTTCGCTTTTGCTCTGCTCGCCTCCATTTTTACCCCACACTTGCTTTATCTGGCAGTTTTTATCGTTTTATTTGCTCTCTTACACCCACACCTACGTTTCACAATTAAGACCTTACCTACTTTTCCTTTAGTATTAACCATTTTCATCATGATTGTTGGTATTGCCGCGATGATTATGGCTGCCTTCATTAATCCCAGTATTATTTCCGAATTATTACTAGCTCCAGGCCTAAGCTTCCGAAGCTTCCTTACTAATATTCAAACTGCTTTTTTGCCCTTCTTTGCCTGGAACACTACTCTAGAAAGCCCTTTTCTATCGCCATTCATCGGTCTAGCCTCAATCGCTCTAGCTATCATTGGACTACTTTCTACTACTAAAGGCTTCTTTGCCTCACGCAATTCTATTGCTAGTTGTCTGATCGTTTTTACGGTTTTTCTTTCAGGTTTGAACCCTGAATCAGCCATCCTGATTTTGCTACCCATCACAATTTTGATTGCGCATGGCCTACGTTACATTTTAGCGAAATGGTATGATCTCTTTCCTAATAATCCTTATGCCCGCATTTCCGCCTTTTTCCCAATTGGCATCTTTCTAGGAATCATGATTATTGGTGGTATTTCCCATTTTCTATTTGGTTACCGCTATGTGCCGATGGTTGCAAACGAGTTTGATGATGATTTAGCTCTAATTCACGACAATTTAAGCGCGGGTACAACAATTTACGTTTTAGATGATGATATTAGTTATCAATTTTACAAAATTTTAGAAGATAAAACATCGTACCAAGTGGAATCAGCCCTCCCTGAAGCTAGTAAGCTTCCTAGTACTTTTGCAACTCTAGGCCTACACGAAGTACCAGGAGAAATTAACTACATTATAACCTCGCCAAAATACGATAATTCTGATAGAATATATATGTATACTACTAACCAAGTAACAGAGGAGTGATAGAAGATGGGTGCAACTATGGACCAAATGAAAATGCTCAATCAATTACGTAAGGCACAAAAATCCCTCAAAAACGAAATTGTCGAGGTAGAGGCTGGTGACGGAGCTGTTACCGTGCAGATTACGGGTGAGCTCAAAATTAAAAATGTCAAAATTGATCCAGCAAAAGTTAATCTTGATGACATTGAAGAGCTAGAGCACTGGATCGAAGATTGCATGCGCGATGGGTATGCAAAAGCACAAGAAATCGCCACTGATAAGATGAAACCTTTAATGGGTAATCTAGGTAACCTAGGATTATAAATTTATAAATAAGGAATATACCATGATAGACAAGATTGAATTAAGTGGCGGCAACAATTACAAAGTCACCGATAACTTTCGTAAATATGCTATTAAACGCATCGGAAAGTTAGATCGTTTCTTGCCTCGTGGTAATAAAAAAGACGTTATTGCAAAGATCGTCGTCACTGAAGTCGATCGTGCCCATAATAATAAATACGAGATTTCCGTCGCGATGGAGATCCCAGGCGGTAAAGTTATCACGGCTAAAGATGAATGTTCCAATGTCTTTGCCGGTATTGATATTATCGAAGCGAAACTCAAAGGGCAAATCCGCCGTTTTAAGCTCGAAGCCACCCCACACCTCACGAAAAAGGGCTTGAAAAATCTATTTATCAAGAGAGCCTAGGTTCTGGCGAGAAGTGTGGTATAATTAGAGGGAATAAATTTGTGGAGATTTGATGAATGGCTAAGGAATTGGACCAGACTAGTGGAGATGTAGAAAAGGAGGCGACTAAAAAACCTCAACACACCGCTAAAGAAAAGAAACCAACTGATAAATTGGCGGATAAGACTTTGTTGACCCGCATTTTGCAGGGTGTTTTTGGTGATGCACAGAAAAAGATCCTCAAACGCATGTACAAAAAGACCATGCAAATTGGGGAACTTGAAACAAAATATGAAGCCATGTCGGATGAAGAGCTATCTAATCAGACTAAAATTCTCAAAGAAAAGATTGGTGAGAATGCTGACCAAAAAGCTCTAGATGGAATCCTTAATGATGCTTTCGCAGTTGCGCGGGAAGCTTCAAAGCGCAAACTCGGTATGCGGCCATATGATGTGCAGCTAATTGGTGGTATGGTGCTACACGAAGGCTGCGTGGCCGAAATGAAAACCGGTGAAGGTAAAACCTTAGTTACTGTCGCTCCAGCTTATCTCAATGCACTAACTGGCAAAGGGGTACATGTTGTCACAGTTAATGATTACCTTGCTCAACGTGATGCTGGTTGGAATGCTCCAGTCTATCATTTCTTAGGTCTCAGTACCGGTGTGATAATTAATCAAGCTAGCTTTATCTACGATCCAGAATACCAGAATGAAGAACATGAGGACGAACGTTTCCAACATCTCAAGCCCTGTACTCGCAAAGAAGCTTACCAAGCCGACATCACTTACGGCACTAATAACGAATTTGGCTTCGATTACCTGCGCGACAACATGGTCAGTGACCCGCAGTATTTACGTCAGAGAGGACTAAATTTCGCTATTGTTGACGAAGTAGATTCAATCTTAATTGATGAAGCCCGCACACCTCTGATTATTTCTGCTCCTGCTGGCGACAATCCTGATGCATATTACCAGTTCGCCAAAGTAGTAGCCGGACTGGGACCAGATGATTATGTATTCGACGAAAAGCGCCGTAGTGTAGCTCTAACTGATGCCGGAGTAGATAAAGTCCAGGCTATTTTAGGAATCAAGAACCTCTATTCCACTAAGCATACTCGGCTCGTATATCATCTTGAGCAGGCTTTGCGTGCTCAGGTTATATTCCAAAGGGATAAAGACTATGTTGTCACTAATAGTGGAGACGTAGTAATCGTAGACGAGCATACTGGTAGGTTAATGCAGGGTCGCAGGTATAATGAAGGCTTACACCAAGCAATTGAAGCCAAAGAGGGTGTGGCAGTCAAACAAGAAAGTATGACCTTGGCTACTATTTCCTTCCAGAATTTCTTTAGGCTTTATAATAAATTATCCGGTATGACTGGTACCGCCTTTACGGAAGCTGAGGAATTCCAGCAGATTTATGCTCTAGACGTTATCCAGATTCCACCTAATCGGCCAATTCAACGTGTTGACAAGGATGATTTAATTTACCGTACTGAGGCTGGCAAGCTCAAGGCTATCGCTGCTGAGATTAAAAAATACCATGATCGTGGTCAACCAGTATTAGTAGGGTCAGCCAGTATTGCTAAGAATGAGTTAATTGCTAAATATTTGGACAGTCAGGGAATTAAGTATGAACTACTCAATGCTAAGAATAATGAACGCGAGGCCGCCATTGTTGCTAAAGCCGGAGAAAAAGGCGCGGTTACCTTAGCTACGAACCTAGCTGGACGTGGTACAGATATTAAACTTGGCGAAGGAGTAAAGGAATTAGGCGGACTAGTCGTAATTGGTTCCGAAAGGCACGATTCCAGACGAGTAGACAACCAGCTCCGTGGACGTGGCGGACGTCAAGGCGATCCTGGCACTACCCAGTTCTTTGTTAGCTGCGAAGACGATCTAATGCGCATTTTCCAAGGCGACCGAATTGCCATGATTATGGCTCGATTGGGAGTTGACGAGGATACTCCGATTCAGAATAAAAGAGTTTCTAAAACACTCGAATCCGCACAGAAACGCATTGAAGGTTTTAACTTCGACTCGCGTAAAAACGTTGTCCAGTACGATAATGTGATTAACCGCCATCGTAAAGTTGTTTACGGCATGCGTCGCAAGATTCTAGATGGAGAGAATATCCATAACGAAATTAAACACCTAATGCAATTAGCTGCCGAGGATCTAACTAGAGATAGCGCCCGAGTGAATAAGAAGTTTAAAGAAGAATTTTTGGCAGTTTTTGAATTCGATGAAGCTTTAGTAGATAAAATCGGCAACATGCGCAAAGAAAAAGATCGTACAGAGGCCGTAGTTACAGAATTAGAGCGACAGTATCAAGAACGCGAAGCGGAATTTGGCGCAGAAACCATGCGTATTATTGAACGCGAAGTCTATCTCAAAGTCTTAGATACCTTGTGGATGCAACATCTAGAAAACATGCAACATTTGCGTGAAGGCATCCACTGGCGCAGTATTGGTCAACGTGATCCGCTCGTAGAATACCGTAGTGAGTCACAAAAGCTATTTGAAGGACTAGAGAAGAACTTGCGCGAAGAAGTCCTTAAGATCCTGCTCAGTATTACTCGCCAAGAAGCCGTAGCTGAAGGTATCACCGATGATGAATATGATACCGAACTTACCAAAATGGCTGAGGGCATGACCGAAAAAGGTGTGAATGAGGTTTCGGCCGGCGAAAAGAATCTTGACAAAGAATTTGAAGAAGGTAGCGAATCGCACGGTAACCAAAGCGGAGCAAATTATAGCCAAAAACGTAATGCAGCTCGCAAAGACAAGAAGAAGCAACGTCAGAATAAGAAGAAAGGGAAACAGCGATAAAACACTCCGCCGAAGAAATTATTCTGGCTTCCGGCGCAAAAGGATTGTTGATTGATATTCCCAGTGCGAGTGTCATGAACCTCCGTGTGCAGTTTCGTGCTGGTATGCGCTATGCCAAACGTCCAGAAGTTTACGAAATTGCCCACATTGTCGAGCACCTAGCTTTTGGTGCCAACGCACGGTATAGCAATGAGCAGGCTTATGAGGCTGATTTTACTAAGAACGGAGCCTACCACAATGCTTGGACTTCGGATTTTTCCGTCTGCTACGAAAGTGAATGTGCTGATTTTGAATGGGATCGCATTATGGAATTGCAGCAAGTCGCAATTACTCAGCCCCGTTTTAATGACGATGAATTACAGAGTGAAAAAGGCAATGTCCGCGCTGAGCTGACTGGCTATATGAATGATTATGCTAGGTTGCTCTGGCCCAAATTGCAACAAATTGTCGGTGAAGATGTACCTAGTTTACAAGAGCGCATCAAGACCATTGCCAATATTGAACTCAAAGATATCCGTGAGCATTATCGCCGCACCCATACCGCCCATAATATGCGTTTCATTATTGCGGGGAATTTACGACATCGTAAGCATAAGATTATTAAAATGCTCAACCAATGGGAATTAAAACCCGGCGAAAGATTTGAGATACCAGTTGACGAACTCCATGCTTCGGCACCAGTCTTAATTAGACGCAAAGATGCCACTAATATTACTTTTGCCTTTACTTGGATGATCAATCGTAAACTCCTGCCAGCCGAAGTCTATGCCATGAACTGTCTTAATCATATTCTAAATGGCACTATGAACAGTAAAATTCTTGGGCAAGCCCGCAAAAATGGTTTAGTCTATAGCATGGGTAGTGAGCTCAGCAATAGTTGGCACAATGCTTCATGGGATTTTGATGGTGAAGTGAATGCCGAAAGTGCTGAAAAATTATTTGACCTAATTCACCGCGAAATCAATAAAATCCTGCGGGGCAATATCAAGAATGAGGATATTGAGGCGGCTAAATCGTATGCTACTGGACGTTATCAGATGGGTGCCCAAACCGTAGGGCAGATCTGCGATTATTATGCTGATGGGTATTTCACTAATGGAACTTTAGAAAAGTATGATCATATGCCGAATTTGATTCGCAATATTGATAAAGAAACCATCGTGAGGCTCGCCCGCGAATTCATTGGCGGTGGTCTTGATGCGCTCGTAGCTGTTAGCTCAGTAGAAAAAGCCCTTATTAACGAACTAGCAGCAAAATTGAAATTTGTACTAGATTAAAAAACCGCCAAAGTTGCCCTCAGCAGTTATCATTTGTACGATTAGCCGTCAACAAACAGGACCCAATAAACATCCTCGGGGCAGAGCCCTCGCTCTGCGCTTGGGTTCCTGGGCGAGGTATTTTGTTTGTCCTATTCGAACATTTAAAGTTGACCGCGGTAGAGTCTGTGGTATTCTTCACCTTGGCCTTTGACGTAATTTTTGCCCTGATCTTCACAACCAGTGCGACTTATTATTCTTATAATATCAGCTGGGGCCGTATCTGGTACAGACTGGATCAAGAAATGCATATGATCTCTATCAGCACCAAGCTCCAAAACATTGATGTCGTAGCACTTGGCTATTTCTTCACAAGTCTGCACCACAACTACATCAACACTATCGTCAAAAATTACTCGGCGATACTTAACCGGACGAGTATAAAGTCATTTGAGCCAAAAGCTCAAATGACAGTCTAGCTGCGTTGTCAACGCGACCTATGGTCGCTACGGACGAAGCTCTACTAATCTGCTCAATATGCTATAATTAGAGTTATGAAAATCGCAATCCTCGGTTATGGGGCAGAGGGCCAAAGCGCCGCCGCCTACTTTCAGAAAGCCCACCATGAAACCAAAATTTTTGACCATTTTGAAGGTCAAGACCTTGAAAGTTTTCACTTAGCAGACTACGATCTTGTGATGCGCAGCCCCAGTGTGCGTCCTCAAGGTAATTGGTCGAGTGTCACTAAATATTTTTTCGCCAAATGCCCTTGCCCAATTATTGGAGTAACCGGCACCAAAGGCAAAGGCACTACCTGTTCCTTCATCACTAGTATTCTCGAACACCTCGGCCACAAAGTCTGGCTAGTAGGGAATATTGGTACCCCAGCCTTGGACGTGCTAGACCAGGTTAAGCCAGAAGACGTCGTAGTCTACGAATTAAGCAGCTTTCAACTTTGGGATTTAGATTTTTCTCCTCATATCGCCCTAGTCTTACGCATTGAGCCTGACCATCTTAATGTTCACAAAGATTTTGACGATTACGTCGCCGCAAAAAGTAATATTACTCGACATCAAACCAGCTATGACTATTGTATCTATTATCGCGATAATGCTGAATCGAAAAAAATCGCCCAGCTTTCACCAGGTCAAAAATACTGTTATCCCAAGACTAAGGATCGTGAAATCATCGACCAAGTGCTTAACAGCCTAACCGTGCCCGGTCAGCACAATCGCGAAGATGCCGAAGCTGCCTTACTCGCTATCGCCGCCTATTACCGACAAAATCCTTGCCAATTTATCCAAGAACATTTATCAACCATTCAACAAACTTTACACGATTTTAAAGGTTTGCCGCACCGCCTGCAATTTCTGCGCGAGGTTAACCAGGTAGCCTACTATGACGACAATTTTTCAGCTTCCTTTCCAGCTCTTGATGTAGCTCTAGCGGCTTTCCCTGAGCAAGATATCATTTTGATTGCCGGCGGTAAAGACCGCGGTATTGACCCTGCACCCGCCAAAAATCGTATCTTTCAGACTGCTAATGTACGAAAAGTTTTCTTAATTGGGGAAACTAGTAGTATTCTGGCTAAAGGCGAAGATCCGACTAAATACCAAATTTGCGATTCACTAGATGGGGCCTTTGCGTCCGCTCGTAAGCTCGCCAATGAACTCGCACAAAACCCTAAGCATAATTTACCCGTCGTCCTACTAATGTCGCCTGGGGCACCGTCTTTTGATATGTTCAAAAACTTCAGTGACCGCGGTGAGCAATTCCAAAAACTCGTACAGGAGCTTTAGCATGTTTGAATTCAAATCTTACCAGTTCGACCCAGAGGCCTTCAGCGCGAGTTTTCATTACACTGGCTCCGATGGCACAGACTTTACCGAAAAAGTACAATTTTGTCCGAGTGAGCAGCCACTAGATCTCGGATTAATCAACCGTGCGCTATTTCTTAGTTTTATATTAATCGGCACCTCGTACTACAAAGCTCATCCTACGGCAGAGATTAGCTTAGAAACACACCTAGATGAATTCCAAGCTCAATTTTTTAATAAGGTTTATCAAGAAGGCTTGTCGCAATTTGCTTTTGAGAATCAACTTACTCGGGACTATTTGGCTCATTTTTCAGCTCAAGCAAAAACTACTAGATCAGCTATTCCGGCTGAGTCATATCAAGGCATCCTCAGTTTGCAATCCGGCGGTAAAGATTCGCTACTCACAGCCACGATATTCGCTAGCCAGAAACCTAGTTATTTATATATCAGCAGTAGTATGGATCACCCTGTGGTGCTTGATGAGCTCAGTAGCGATCTGCAAATCTTGCAGCGCCAAATCGATAAAACTGCTCTGCATGAAACTGGCGGTTTGAATGGGCATGTGCCAATTACCTACATCGTAGAAAGTTTAGCCCTAGTGCAAGCTATTATCAATCATCAAAATACCGTCATGGCTAGCATCGGCCGCGAGGGTAACGAAGCGCATGCTTATATCGGCGATTTAGCCGTCAATCATCAATGGTCTAAAACTTGGGCGGCTGAACAACTACTTTCTGAGTACGTCATGCGCTATATTTCACCAGACTTACATATTGGTTCACCTCTACGCGGATTCTCAGAACTAAGAATCGCCGAATTATTTAGTCAAAAATGCTGGGACCAATATGGCCATAAATTCAGTTCTTGCAATGTCGCCAATTATCGTCAAGGCAAAAATAATCGTGAGCTTAACTGGTGTGGCGCCTGCGCTAAATGTGCCAATACTTATCTACTGTTTGCACCTTTTATAAAAGCAGAGGTGCTAGATTCATTGTATGGCGGCCAAAGCCTCTTTACCAAACCAGAGCTTACGGATATATTTAAAGGACTTTTAGGAGTTGATGGATTCATGAAGCCCTTTGAATGCGTAGGCGAAATCGACGAGCTGCGTCAAGCTTACGAACTTAAACTACCAGGATACCCAGAACTGCCTTTTGCCGTACCGAAATCAAAATTTAATTATCAGAAAATTACCGCTATGCAACCATATTTCCAAAATTTACTTAATCTCACTGGAGTCTTACATGAATCATGAACTAAAAAAAACCATTAATGATCTACGTACCGAAGTCGAGCAGGCCTGGAAAAAACTCGACCTTGAGCAAAAGCTACAACAAGCCGCCGAGCTGGAGGCTGCAGTCGCCGAGCCAGAAATTTGGCTGAACCCAGACGAAGCTCGCACAAAAAACGAGACCTTAGCTCATCTTAATGACGAAATTGAACCATGGAAAATCCTGCGTGCCCAAGTCGATGATCTGGATGAACTATTAAACCTTGGTGGAGAAGATTTAGCCACCGAACTTGAGGAGCAACTGCAAGCCCTAAAAGACCAATTACAAGAACTAAAAAAAGCCCTACGTTTCACCGGCAAGTATGATCGCGGCAATGCTATTTTGCGCATTACCTCTGGAGTAGGTGGCACCGAAGCTATGGACTGGGCCGGTATGTTAGAGCGCATGTATCTAAGATGGGCGGAGCATAGAGGCTTTAAGGTTACTAATCTTGAACGCAGTACAGGCGAAGAAGCCGGTATCAAAACTGCAGTTTATGAAGTTAAGGGGAATTATGCCTATGGCCTGCTAAAAAGCGAACACGGTGTCCACCGTTTGGTACGATTATCACCCTTCAATGCTGATAATTTGCGCCAAACTTCTTTTGCCTTAGTCGAAATACTGCCTATTATCGAGAATCAAGAAGATGTCAAGATTGACAACAAAGATCTCCGCATCGATGTTTATCATTCTGGCGGCCATGGTGGGCAAAGTGTCAACACTACTAACTCAGCTGTGCGTATTACTCATCTGCCCACTAACACAGTAGTGGCTATCCAAAATGAACGGTCACAATTACAAAACAAAGCTAAAGCCATGGAAATCCTCCGTGGTAAACTTGCTCAAATGCAACAAGAACAACAAGCTGAAAGTATTGATAAACTTCGAGCCGGAGAATCAGCCAAATGGGGACAGCAAATCCGCAACTATGTCTTGCAACCTTATAAACTCGTGAAGGATACTCGCACCAAATTCGAGAGTAAAGATCCTGAGAGTGTCTTGGATGGCAAAATTGATGACTTTATTGATGCGTTTTTAGAACAGTGAGACATTGAAAAGCTATAGAGCTTGTGCTATTATAATAGCATGATATTGCTTGATCGTATCACCAAAACCTATCCAGGCGACGAAGAACCCGCACTCGATAACGTTTCTTTGCATATCGAACCACACGAGTTTGTTTTTTTGGTGGGTAAATCTGGCGCTGGCAAATCCACTCTGATCAAGATGATCACTAAGGAAGAACAGCCCGACTCGGGCAAAATCATTATTGGCGGTATTGATTTAGATTACGTCAAAAAGCGCCACATTCCACACTATCGCCGCCGCCTCGGAGTCGTATTTCAGGATTATAAATTGTTGCCCACTCGCACTGTATTTGAAAATGTTGCTTTTGCCCTAGAGATTGCTGGCATGAGCAGTCGCGATATTGCTAGGACTGTACCAAAAGTTCTAGACTTAGTTGGATTGGAGAGTAAAGCGAACAAATTTCCCACTTGCTTGTCCGGTGGTGAAAGGCAACGAGTTAGCATTGCTCGGTCGGTCGCAAGGCAACCAAAAATTCTGATTGCCGATGAGCCTACCGGTAATTTGGATGTACTCACGCGCCAAGAAATTATTGAGCTTTTGCAACGTATTAACGATTTCGGTACCACTCTGCTCGTTACTACTCACGATGAAAACATCGTTAATAATCTTAGTAAACGAGTTATTACCCTCAAAGATGGTCGCATTATTGACGATCAAAAACGGAACGGTGTGTATCGTCTCGAAAGCCAGCCTGAACCAGAAGTTGAGGTTACAGAGAAAGTCATGATACCTGGCAGTAGACATATTATTACTGGTCGCAGCCCACTGGTGACGAATAGAATCGCAGGAGGAACAAATACTCGAGCGGTGCGAGACAATGGTCTTAAAATTCAGCATGCTCCGCGGCGCAATACTAATATGGCGACAGGAGGGAAAGCCACCAAGACGTCAATGCAACCTAAGCCACCTGTACCAACCAAAAAATTCGCCCATGATTCTGCTAATCAATGGTATACCGCTAGCCGCCCACTCAAAGCGGCTCCCCGGCTTAGCGATTTCGGTCTTGGTCAGACCGTCAAGCTCAAACCTGCCCCCAGCATGATGCAGGGGATCAGGCGCCAACCGGCTAGCCCTAGAGTGCGCCAGAAGAGGGTAGTATAGTTATGATTAATAAAAGGTCTATTGAAGAAGCCGGTCATCGCGAAGTACATAAACCATCACGCAAAGAAACCAAAGCCCATCTAAAGACTTTGGTTGAGAATAGCAGTGTGAGCCATGTACGCAATACTACTCGGGTTTTGAAATACGGAGCCGCCAGTTTTACTAGGAATATTTGGTTGTCTATTGCCGCCACCCTAGTAATGACAGTTACTCTAATCATTCTGATGATTACCGTTTTTGCCAGTATGATTCTGACCGCTACCGCTGATACCATGCGCCAGAAGATTGATATTACGATATTTTTCAGCCCCGGTACACCGCAAAGTACACTGAATAGTATGGCCGAGATTATGAAAGGTGATCCTAATGTCCAAAGTGTGGAGGTTGCCGATTCGTTAACTGAATATAAGAATTTCTTGGACGATAATGCTGATAATGCTGAGCTATTGGCAGCCCTTGAGGATGAGACAATGTATGAGCTCATGCTTAATACCATGCAAGCCACTATGCGTATCAAGGTTCTTGACCCTAATAATCTTGATGGGGTGCGAGATATTGTCGAAAACAATGCCATCTTCCAGGCAAATCTCGATAATGAAAAAGAGCCAACTTATAATGTCAACCAGGCTGAGATCGAAACGATTAATTCATGGGCTACAATCGCAAAAAACGGTGGTCTGATTCTCGGAGCAATTTTCTTGGTGATTTCGATTTTGGTGATTTTCAATACTATTCGCATGGCAATCTTTTCTCGCCGCGAAGAAATTCATATGATGAAGCTAGTTGGTGCGGATATTGGTTTCATCCGTGGGCCATTTCTGGTCGAAGCCGAGATCAGCGGGGTGATTTCGGGGCTGCTCGCTACTACCGCAGTATTGGCTGGATTTAGGTTCTTGGCTCCGAATCTGTCCGGCTACGGTATTGACGTCTCAGCAATTAGCAAGCTGATGGATACTAATATGTTAGTAGCAGTCTATGCCGTAATGATTTTGATTGGCATGGTAATAGGCACAATTTCTGCTAGATTGGCTATCAAAAAATACCTAAAGTAGTACTTTACTTTTTAACATAAGCATGATATATAATAAGCATGAGAATGCACAAACACAAAACTATAGGTTTGAGAACAATCTTCGTAGCCGCAGTACTACTGGCTGGAGTATTCACTAGTGCTTATTTGATTACCAATAACAATGAGTCTGTTCAAGCTTATCCAGTCGCCTGTGTTACTCAAGCCTGCCGCGATGCCGCAGACCGGGCAGCCGCCGCCGATTTAGCCGCTGCAAATGCCGCTGCAAATGCTGAAACTTTGGAAGGCGAAGTAGCAAAATTAGAAGCCGAGATCGCTTCACTAGAAGCGCAAATTGCCGCTAACCAAGCCATCGCCAGCGACTTATCCGCCCAGATTACCGAGAACGAAGCCAAGCTCAGCCTACAACAAAATGCCTTAGCAAAATTATTAGTTAACATGCATTTTGAATCTGAGCCTGATGCAATTATTTTACTTGCGGGTAGTGACTCACTAGGTGATTTGGCTGAGAAACAGGCTCGCCAAGCTAATGCCAAGAGTCAAATTGCTGCATCTGCTGAAGCTGTTAGATTACTAAAAGAAGATTTAGAGAGGCAAAAAGCTAGTGTTGATGCCCTCATTGCGAGCGCTGAGCTAAGTCGCAGCGAGATTTCGACCAAGCGCGACCAACAAAATGCCTTGATTGCAAAATATAAAAACGATACCTTGGCATACGAACGCGATGCTGCCAGCGCCCGCGAAACCATGCAACAAGAAATAGCTGCCGAAATCGCTCGATATAACAGTGGTGGTGTCGTAGGCGAAGGTTATAATACTTACCCTTGGGCTGATCGCTGTCCAGCAGACAATGTTGCTTATATCGTAGTCGGGGGTTATGTTTGCCAGTGTACAAGTTATGCCGGCTGGAAAGTCAAAGAGCGCTGGGGAATTTATATCACGGCCTGGGGCGATGCTAAAAACTGGGGCAATACGGCTTCACGTCTCGGTTACGTCGTAGATAATAATCCTGCACCACACACTGTCGCTTACAATACAGCTGGTCAATACGGACACGTAATGTGGGTCGAAAGCATTAATGCTAATGGCACCATCAACCTCACCGAGTATAATAATTCTTCTAGCTCGGCCAGCGGTTTACCAGGAGATTTCGGAGCTAGATATAATGTCAACCCTGCAGCCTATCGTTATATCCATTTTGATCAAAAAATGTGGTAAATCAGATGCGTATCCTACAACTAAATGTCTGGATGGGGAAAATCGAAGGTAATTTACGTCGCTTTTTGGAGCAAAACGATTTTGATATTATCTGCATGCAGGAGGTAATGGCCTCAGAAGATACCGCAACCCATCTGTCTAGATTATGTTTTGATAAATCTGGAATTATCAAAGCGAGCAGAATGCCATATAGCTTCTTTGCCCCGAATTGGAGCAGCAAAATTGCTGATGGCAGTTTTGAGCTCGGCAACCTAATTCTCAGCAAAATACCCTTCAGTATGCAGACTAGTGAATTTATTCATGGAGAGTATCGCGAAAATGTTGTCCTCGGCAAACAGCCCGCTAATTGTTTGAACATTCAAGTAGCTAGACTAAAAACTGGCATGATTATTGTTAATCATCATGGCTTCTGGAGACCAAATGAAATGGGTGATGAGGAGAGTGTCAAAGCTTTTCGGAAAGTTGCAGAAGTCGTCCAAGGATATAATCATGAGCCACTTGTGATGTGTGGCGACCTAAATCTCGTGCATGCCGCTCCGGCCATGCGTGCGCTAGATTTCTTGCATGATTTAACAGATGAATATCATATTAATAATACTTTATCAGGCTTAAAATATAATGGCCAAGTTGCTTGCGATCATATCTTGGTGAATGATCAAATTAAAGTCAACGATTTCCAGGCTTTAGATGATTTACTATCGGATCACTTAGCACTCGCAGCCGAAGTGGAAATTGTTCCTGCCACAGAAACCGTGCTATAATAAATATATGGCAAAACAGTGGGAGGAAAAGAAAGTTAGTTTAGGCGGCACTATTGTTGTCGGAGCGATTACCTTGGTAGTTGGGATTGCGCTAGGTATCGCTTGGAATGTTTTTGCGCCGAAATTCTTACCGTATCTAGGAATTCAATCCGCCGCCACACATGATTGGTCAGCTCTAGACGAAGTCTATAATACTCTAGCAGCTAATTATGATGGCGAAATTGACCAAAAGACTATTGTCGAGGGTGCCAAAAAAGGCTTGGTGGCAGCGATAGGGGATGTCTATACTGAATACATGACGGATACTGAAGCTGAAGAGTACGAGGCTTTGCTACATGGTGACGTTGGTGCTGGCATCGGTATAGAAATGGGGCTGCGCGATGGTTATGTGCGAGTGATTCGCACTTTACCAGACAACCCAGCCGGTAAAGCGGGGGTCAAAGCCGGCGACATTATCTATAAAGTGAATGGCGAAGAGGTTTATAGTGAATCTACCGAAACAATTGCAAACAAGCTACGCGGAGCAGCCGGCACCGAAGTGGAATTGACCGTAGTGCGAGACGGGGAAGAAAAGAGTTTCAAGCTAACTCGCGAAACTATCAATAACGTCTCAGCTTATGCTGAATATGATGGTAACACGGCTATTATTACTGTTTCGAGATTCGACAACGATACTGGTAGCAGAGTACAGAAAATCGTGAATGAAGAATTTCCAGGTAAAAATATCAAAAAAGTCATCCTTGATTTACGCAGTAATGGTGGCGGCTATGTCTCTGCCGCCAAGGATCTCCTCTCACTCTGGATCGACGGAGAAGCGGTCTTAATCCAAAAAGGAGCTCACATGAATAATACCACTACCTATGCCAATCGGAGTCAGGCTAAACTAGCCAACATGCCAACTATCGTGCTCGTGAATGGTGGCACCGCCTCGGCTTCCGAGATTGTTGCTGGCGCACTCAAAGATTACGATAAAGCTACAATTATTGGCGAAAAAACTTTCGGTAAAGGTGTAGTGCAGACTTTACTTAATCTCTCTCATAATACAATGCTCAAAGTTACTACCGCTCGCTGGTACACCCCCAAAGGTAATAGCATTAACGGCGACGGCATCCAGCCAGACGTCGAAGTCGAGCTTACCTATGACGATGCTAATCACAGTCGTGATCCACAAATGGATGCTGCCAAAAAATATAATATAAAGGAGAAAACATCATGATTAAAGTTTATTCAACCACTACTTGCCCCTACTGCCATGCTCTCATGGACTGGCTTGACCAGCAAGGTGTAGAATACGAAGAAATCGACGCATCAAACATGCCAGATATTCAAGCGGTGCCAGTTACCGAAATCAATGGCATGCGCATTGTTGGCTTTGACCGCCCAGCTATCAAAAAAGCCCTAGCAGATCTTGCCCAACAGGAAAACAATGACGAGACAAAAGCTGCCTAGTGTTGTCCTGTTGCACGGCTTTCGTGGTTCGCCCTTAGGTCTAGAGGCCATCGCCCAAGATTTACAAAAAGCCGGCTACCCAGTCTATGTTCCGGCCGTCCCACCATTCGCCGGAGCTCGAGATCTGACTGAATATAGCCCTGAAAAATATGCTGAGTATTTTGCTCAGTATATTATTGAACACGAGCTAGATCGTCCAGTATTAGTGGGGCATTCCATGGGTTCTATTATTGCCAGTGCCATTGCTAGCTTGAAATCTGAACTAGTTAATCATAAGATAGTCTTACTCTCACCGATTTCGCGTAAAACTTCTAAAGCAATTAGCGCAGTTTCGCCCCTGGCCGGTATTGTGCCGACTAAGGTCTCCGACTATGTTACTACGCAGTACTTGTTCGTGCCCCGACATAATAAAGCTTTGTTCCGAGAATCTCTGCAGATCACTCATGCCTGCAGCAATGATTGTCCACCAAGCAAAAAAATGCTTAGCCAAGTTACTAAGTTTACTACTAATTATGCCGTTCCAGACTTTCCCCTTGAAGGAAAAAAAGTCCTGATTATCGCGGGTGAAAAAGATCGATTAGTTAAAAAAATCGACACCAAGAAACTAGCGAAAGGTCTCAAAGCTCAGCTTGTTTTCTTGCCAGAGTCCGGGCACTTACATAATTATGAAAAACCCCACGAAACCGCTGCAGTAATTATCGATTTTCTCAAAAGGTAGTCCGAACCCTAAGCTCTAGGTTGATTCCACCAATGTGGCTTTTTCGGCTTTGGCTTGCCTTTTAGCACAATCGCTTCCTCATAAATTTCTTCAAACCTTTGCAAAGTGCGATTCAAATCATGTTTTTTTGCCACTTCCAGACTATGTTCACTATATTTTTGCCATAATTCCGGATCTTTCAGAATCTTCACCAGGGCATTGCCTAGCTCGTTCACATCACCCGGCTGGCACAAAATACCATTCTTCTTATGTTGACACAGCTCCCGAACCGCCCCAGCATCCACCGCCACTAAAGGCAAACCATTAGCCGCCGCTTCAATCAAAACAATGCCTTGAGTCTCAGTCTCACTAGCAGTCGCAAACACTTTTGCCACCCGATAAATTTGCATCACATCCGGCGGCATAATCCGGCCAGGGAAGATTACCGACTTACGAATCCCCAAAGACTCAGCCAGATCCATCAAATGCTGCCGATCCGTACCATCACCCACCAACACCAGTACCGCATCTGGTATTTTTTCTACCACTTCTGCAAAAGCCGAAACCACATAGCTCAAGCTCTTCTCTGGGTCAATCCGCCCCACATACAATACAATTGGTCGATTCTTAGGTAAATGATACTTGCGATAAATTCGCTCCGGCGCTTTACCCGGCGAAAACTTCGACAAATCTACCCCATTCGACAGCGGCTCCACCGTCACTCGAAAATGTCTACGTTTCTTCGGTACCAAATCATCAATCGCCATCTCCGTAGGCATAGTAGCATACTCCGAATGCTTCAAAAAACTCGCCATATACACCCGCAAAACCGCATCCAGCGGCCGCTTAATTGGTCTGAGAATCTTCAGCTGGCTAGTAATATTATCCGGATAAGCATGACCAGTACTCACCAGCGGCACATTGTATTTTTTTGCATAGCGACGCACAGCAATTGCCACCATTTCTGCCGTCTGATTATGAATCACATCCGGATGAAACTTATTCAGAACTTTCTTGATCGTCGGATACGGATCCACGGTAATCCAAAGTCCATGCCGATAAGCCAACCGCGGCAAAGTCTTACCCATAAACTCCTTAGCCTCCGGAATATCATTAATCTGATCTGGATAAAACGGAAAGCGAATCGAACGCAAATAAAAAGTTGTCACCCCATCCCGTTTCTCACGATGCTGTTTACCATTAAAGCTTGGGCAAATCACCATCACTTCATGCCCCTGTTTCGCCAGGCCCCGAGCTAAATTATGTGCAAATACCGCCACCCCATTGGTCATGGGATAGTAAAGATCCGAAGTAATTGCAATTCTCATGGTACAATTATAACACAAAATCTAGAATAATCCATTAAACTTCGGTTTCCTTAACGAATCCAGAAAGAAATAACTACAAATAAAAGAATAACCTTTATAATTAGTAGCGCATACAAACTAAGAAGAAAGGTTATTCTAATGAATAGTAGCTATAATATAGCTAGAGAGCCTCTTTACTTCGTCCGTAGCGGGTATATAGATTTGTTCGTTGTAACGGGATTGCCAGCAACTTTTGGTAGCCATGGATATGGTCTGCCCAGTGTTGCCGTCGACTACATTGACGATATTTTTAAAGCCACAGGAATCTTTCTGCGCTTCAGTGCCTCAGGTGTTAACCCATCATATTATGGTACGCGTTGGTATGGTCTCCCCGTCCGCTGTTTGGTATACTAGTTTACACATTGATGATATAATCAGAATATGAAGAAGTCAAAAACTCCCGCCACCGTTACCGTTAACCGCCGCGCCCGCTACGATTATCAGCTAGGCGACGAGCTATCTTGTGGCATGCTCCTCACTGGGTCAGAGGTGCGCCTAATTCGCGATCATCACGTCCAGCTTAAAAGTTCATTCGTCACGGTGCTGAGCGAAGAACTTTGGCTGAATAATCTCACCCTAGGTGCCGATACGGTACGCAATATCAAACTTCTAGCCACCAAAAAACAAATTTATCAGCTCATGCGCGCTAAGCAAGAAGGTGCACAGCTGATACCAGTCAAACTACTAGCCGGCGGTCGCCATATCAAGCTGATCATCGCCACCGGTAAAAGCAAGAAAAAATACGACAAACGTGAGAGCATTAAGCAACGTGACATTGCTAGAAGCCTCAAGAAGCAACAGAATTATTGACTTTTTTTAATAAGTGTGGTACAATAGAAAGATAAGGACACTTTAACAGTACTTTCCATATACGAAGGAGGGGATTTATATGGATATAATTCAGACTTTAATCAATCAGGGAGCCAGCTCCGATACTATCAGATGTGGCAAACCCATTGCTACCGCCGCAGCTTTTTATGAAGCTAGGCTGAGCCAGAGTGCAGATTATCAGCCTACAGAAGCAGAAATTCAGTCATTGCAGGACGTGTTCGATCAAATTATGGCTGAAGGCGATATGCCGCAGATCAATTTACTCTGCGTGGCTTTCGGCGATTCAGAGAGAAGTTTCACTGGGGAGGATTTATATACCAGTTATTTTCTCTATACACCCGCCGATATGATTAAATTTGACTATAGTCACTTATTGATGAGCATCAAGGCACTTTACTGCGCACCATCTTAACCGTTAAAGTACTTTATTCCCGGCCAGAAAAATGGCCGGGATCTATTTTTTTCCGGTATAATAAAATTATGAAAATTTATTCTTGGAATGTGAATGGCCTGCGCTCAGTTTTGAAAAAAGGCACTCTCGACCAATTAATTACAGAGGCCTCTCCAGATATTTTATGTTTACAAGAAACCAAAGCCAAACCCGGACAAGCCGAGGTCGACTATCCAGAGTATTTAGAGATATGGAATAGCGCTGAGCGAGCCGGGTATTCTGGTACGGCAATCTTTAGTAAATTTCCACCGATTAGTACCCTAAATGATTTTACGGACGAAATTGCTGAGAGCTATCTCTGGCAAGAAGATCGCTATGGCAGTCCATTAAATGAAGGCCGGATCCAAACTTTAGAATTTGCTCCATTTTATCTGGTCAATGTCTATACCCCTAATAGCAAACGTGATCTCAGCCGCTTAGGATTACGCGAAAACTTGTGGGATCCGGCCTTTTTGCGTTTTCTAAAAAATCTCGAAGTCCACAAGCCAGTCGTAGTCTGTGGAGATTTTAATGCCGCTCATACTCCGCTCGACCTCGCCCGGCCCAAAGACAACGAGAATAATGCCGGGTTCACCGCCGAAGAGCGACAGGGAATTAAAAATCTCATTAGCGCCGGTTTCATCGATACTTTTCGCTATTTTTATCCCAACCTGCAACAATATACTTGGTGGTCAAATTGGTCCAAATGCCGCGAACGCAACATCGGCTGGCGCATTGATTACTTCTTTATTTCCGAGAGCCTCTTGCCCAAGCTAAAGTCCGCCGAAATTCATAATCAAATTATGGGCTCCGATCACTGCCCGATTTCAATCGAATTGGAGTTTTAATGGCCTTCGCTCCGCAAAATTCCGATTTATCCTATTGGCAGAAGCAATCCCAGCCGCTTTTCCCAGACATCGCTTGGAATATTCCCGAACAAAAAACCGGCCGTCTCGCCGTCGTTGGCGGCAACAGCCAAAATTTTTCCACCGTAGTACGCATTTCCGAATTTGCCAGCCAAAATTTTCCGTTTACCCACGTCGCCACCATCCTACCCGACGTACTCCGCGCTAAATTACCTCCGCTCGGCAATCTTAATTTTCTACCTTCTACCACCAGCGGTTCACTGGCCAAATCTCACCAACTACAACTCTCCTTCGTAAACTCTGATGCCAGCCTAATTATCGGAGATTTATCAAAAAACTCCGCCACGGCTGTAGCAATTCTAGATGCAATATACGATAAAGAAGAGATCAAATCCCCAACCAAGCCTCTCGTTCTAGCGCGCGACACCGTAGACCTTCTAGCTAATGATGCCGCACGATGGTTAGTGCGGCCAAATACTTTTGTAATTGCCTCTATGATTCAGCTACAAAAGGTTTTTCGCGCCATTTATTACCCACGTATGATTATGCTTTCTCAGCCCTTACTACCTACGGTTGAGACTTTACATAAATTTACTCTAAGTTATCCAGAAATTACCATTCTAACTTTCCACCAAGAAAATATTATCATTGCCAATGCTGGAAAAATCAGTACCACCCACATCGTCGACACTGACTACAGCCCGATTTCGCTCTGGTCGGGACAATTAGCCACCACTGTAGCAGCTCTCAACTTATATAATCCCCAGCAAAACTTTGCTGCCACAACCGCAGCGGTATTATATCACTAGTCCATCATCCAACTAGTATATCAAACAGCTGACGGGGAAATCTATTGCATTTGTTCATTCATCATGGTATAATACTACCATCAGCAAACCAAAAGGAGGGGATCGAAATGAAAAAGTATTTAATTGCTGACGCACTTACGTTACTTGAAGTTTTGTGTGCCATCGCTTTGGCATACATGGGGTTATTTAACTGTCCCGTAGATTATGCGATTTGGATCTTCGCTACCGGCATTATCTGCGATGCGCTTGATGGGCCTTGCGCGCGAACTTGGCATTATCCTAAAGATGGCAAACGTCGTTGGTGGCGCGAAAAAGCCGAACTCACCGACCAGATATCCGACTTGATGTTAGGCATAGCAGGCTTTATTTATATTGGCTGTTGTATTAACGTCAAATTGGGGCAATATGGCTTTATCGCCGCTTTCGTAATCGGTTGTTTAGTACAAGTCATAGTGTACCCATCATGGGGAGGTATAGAATGCCTCAATCTCCAGGCTAGTCACCCAGGCCTCGCCCTTGCCCTCATCTGCACCCGCCGAATCCTTTATGCTATCGGTCTAATCTTAGGTGTCTTTACCATGATTCTGGCCACTAGCTGGGGCAAATCATTCAAAATCACCACGGTCGCCATACTCGTCATCGGCGCCTTAATCGCGCTCAAGCTTAAACGCAACCGCCTCAGTACAGACAAAACCCCGCTCTAGAGACATACTATTATATGTCTGCCGCCAGCACTTTACTGGCGGTTTTTTCTTACGACATTTTTATAAACCTTCAACAACTTTTGCGCCTGCACCGGCTGCAAGACTTCCGCACGATGCTTCAACATCTTCCTACTCATCTTCGCTACCTGCTCCGCCGACAAATTCTCCAAAGCTATCGCCATTGCCGCTGCTTCCGGACCACCCGCAATCACATAGCTCCCAGCCGGCACCACCTCCATCATCTCCGGATCGCAAAACATCACTGGCAAACCCGTCGCTTCAGCCTCCAGCAAGGTCATCCCCTGCGTATCAAAATTATACGAAGCCATAATACCGAGATGCGCCTCTTTCATCCGTTCAATAATCTTATCCCGTTTGCGCTTACCATAAAATTTAATCTTCAATCCATGCCTCTTAGCGAAGCGCTGAGCCTTACGATATTGATTACCTTCACCATACATATAAACCAAATACGGCCGCCTCAGCATCGCCACCGCCTGCAAAAACGGCATTACTCGTTTCTCTTTGGACAATCTCGAATTCCAAATCATTTTCAGCACCGCTCCATCTTCCAACTGACGTTCCGCAAACTCTTCCTGCACCAGCTCATCCGCAACCCCATTCGACACCACCTCAATCGGCTTCTCCACTCCATAATGTTCAACCTTGTAAGCAAAATGTTTACTCGGTGTGATCACTACATCAGCCTGATTAGCTTGGTTCACCATCAGTTCCCACATTTTCGCTCGCGCCCGAGTTGGAGCTTGAAATTTATCCTTCTTCACTTTAATGGGATGTGACAAATATTTCTTATGTAAGCCATTCAAGACCGTCGCTACCAGATATTTCCATGGATGAGACACATTTAGCGCAATTGCCATATCCTCGCGACCATGCATGGTCTGCACAACCGGCAAGCCGTATTCTTGGGCCAGCATCACCCCCGCAATACTACACCCGGCCTCATAATGAACATGCACTAAATCATACTCCGACAAACTTGGCGCCACACTATGTATGTATTCGACAATCTTTTTCGGACTCCTCGCCAGTACCGCACCATTAATTTTCAAATGTTTAAAACTCGGCACCACGATCACATTTTTCTCATGCGGTTGAAATCCTGGGCAAAAAATCGTCACCTCGTGTCCCAGCTTTTCCAGCTCATCCTTCTGCGCCTTCACCGAAGCCGCAATTCCGCCATCACTCCAAGGCGCATAAATATCCGTAAAAACCGCAATTTTCATATCTATATTATAGCATAAGAATAGTGTATACTTATAGTATGGAAAATTATACAACTTACCGCACGGCCGAAAGTGTTTCGCCGCGGCACCCCGACAAACTTTGTGATCAAATTTCTGATGCTCTACTTGACGCCTACCTTGATGGTGACCCCGAATCCCGGGTTGCGATCGAAGCCTGCGGTGGTCATGGCCAAATTTTCATCGTGGGTGAAGTTACTTCTACTTCACCAATTTCTCACGACAATATTACCAAAATCGTCCACGATTTAGCCGGAAATGATCTCAAGGTGATGATTAATATCGTCGAGCAAAGCCCCGAAATCGCCCGGGGAGTTGATGACGGTGGGGCTGGAGACCAGGGAATCATGATTGGTTATGCTACTAATGAAACTCCCGAGCTCCTGCCTATCGAAGTGATCTTAGCTCGTCGACTCAATCAGTCAATTTACCAAAAGTTTCCCTTTGACGGGAAAACCCAAGTGACCATTCGTCTAGATGAAACTACTGGCCAGTATCATATTAATTCTATTGTCGCTAGTTTTCAAAATGCCAGCGCTCCCGAGCTGCGACAGCTCGTAGAAGCTTTTCTTCAGAATCACCAGATCGACTATCTACCCGAGCTCCATCTAAATCCGGCGGGAGATTGGCATCAAGGTGGCTTCGCCGCCGATACCGGATTAACCGGGCGCAAGCTAATTGTTGATAATTACGGTCCACGCATTCCCATTGGTGGTGGCTGTTTTTCTGGCAAAGACCCTTCCAAAGTTGACCGCTCTGCTGCCTACATGACTCGCCGCATCGCCATAGATTATTTGCGCAAGCGCCAGGCCCAAGAAGTTTTTGTGCGTCTAGCCTATGCTATTGGCTATGGCCAGCCCTTAGAACAGACCGTGGTAATCGACGGTCAAGCTGAACAAATTAGCGGTTACGATCTCACACCCCAGGGAATTATTCGGACTCTGAAGCTAAAACGACCCATTTATGAGCAAACCGCCCGATACGGACACTTTGGCGAAGGCTTTGACTGGGATAAATAAACCCGTAAGCTTCAAGGTGCCGCCATATTAATATGGCGGCTTTTTTCTTGCGCAAAATCCTGCTTGACAAAACTTTTTACATCATATATCATTGTTCTAAGGAAATAATACAATGAAACAATTACAATTTCACTTTGATACTAACCGCCCGATTTACGTTCAGCTCGTGGCCCAGCTTGAGCTGTATATTATATCTGGCGCTCTTCCACCCGGCGAACGTATCCCGTCGGTGCGTGATCTGGCCGTAATGGCCAAAGTCAACCCTAATACCATGCAACGTGCGCTCACCGAGCTTGAAGAACGCAAATTAATTTTTACCGAGCGCACTAATGGTAAATATGTTAATTCCAGCCCCGAAGCCATCCAGCAAAACCGGCAAAAGTATGCCTGCCAGCGCATCCGCGAATTCACCGCCGAAATGACTCGCCTCGGGTTCAAACCGCAAGAAGTTATCAAAATGCTCAAAAAGGAAGGGAAAGTCTAAATGCCAAAAACCACCAAAATACCACTTGTAAAGTGCCATAATCTTTGCAAAATCTATCAAGACAAAATCGCTGTTAATGATGTAAACTTAGAGATCCCTAGAGGCAAAATTATCGGTTTACTTGGTCAAAATGGCGCCGGCAAAACAACTCTAGTTAAGCTGCTCAACGGTTTGATTATACCGACATCAGGCGAGATCTTAATTAATGGCCAACCAATTGGAGCCGAAAGCAAAAAAATCATTTCTTATCTCCCCGAACGTAGTTATCTCGATCGCAGCTCCACTCTCCAAGCCATGCTGAATTATTTTCAAGATTTTTATACGGATTTTGATTACGACCGCGCCCTCCAGCTCATTCACGACCTTAATCTTGATACCACCGCCAGAATTTCCAGTCTCAGCAAAGGCATGCAAGAAAAGTTTCAACTCATCCTAGTCATGAGCCGTCAAGCTGATTTATATATTCTGGATGAGCCGCTGGGCGGAATTGACCCGGCCACCCGCGATTATATTCTAGATACAATTCTGTCTAATTTTAATGAGGCTGCCAGCATGATTATCGCTACTCATCTCATCGCCGACATCGAACGTATTCTTGATCAAGTCATTTTTATGGACCGTGGAAAAATCATCCTACACCAAGATGCCGACGAACTACGCGCCAGCAAAAAACAATCCATCGACGAAATTTTTCGCCAGCAATTCAAAGCCAATATTAACGAATAAGGAACACTATGTTATCGAAACTCTTAAAATACGATCTCAAACCCATCTACAAAATCGCTCTAGCATTTGGTCTGCCCATCATACTTTGTGCTCTACTATTAAATTTGACTAGTTATGATTATGTTAAGGTGCATAATGACGACGGACATATTATTGATCTTGTACCGGCCGCTCCTCCTGTCGTCCAATTTTTGCATACTTTGTTTTATGATTTTACTGGCATCCTCGGCATTGCTTTAATTCTTTTCATGGTTCTAAATACCTGGAAGAATTTTCGCCATAGTTTTTATAGTGATACTGCTTACCTTACCCATACTTTACCAGTCTCGCGTCAAACCCTCTGGACTTCAAAATTCCTCAGTGCTATTATTGCGAGCGGTATTATTGTGATCATTTTAGCTGTAGCTTGCTATATTCTCCAAGCCACACCAGGAGGTCGCGGAGTAGCTTCCTGCTTTGGCTGGGCATACGATGCACCATCAGCTTATTATCCAATGCTAATGCTGAATACGTTTGTTGCTCTCAGCTTTGTGACCACCGGCGGGTTGACAAGTATCATTTTAGGATACTCTATGCGCAAACATCACACTGGGTTTTCCATTATTTGGGGTATCGTTCTGTTGCTCAGTGCCTTAATTATTATTGAATTTATCAGCGAGCTTTGCGGTGTTGATCAAATTAGTCTCATAAATTTCCTCGGTATCACTAATCATGTCTCCAATTTTAGCAATATTGGCTACGTCATTAATAGTATTCTTGGTTGGATAATTATATATTGTGCCGCTCTTGCTATATTTTATTATATTGGCAACCAACGACTAAAACGCGGAATTAATTTAGAATAATCTACTTGTAAAATATCCCCCCCCCCCCCCCACGTGGTATAATAGTCATAGTACTTAAACCACTGAAAGGAAAACATGTCTGGATTAGTTCTGAAAGACGTTTCGAAAACCTTTGGTAATCGCAAAGCCGTCGATCATATCTCTTTCACCGTCAACACTCCCGGAGTTTACGGGCTACTCGGCACCAACGGTGCTGGCAAAACCACCACTATCCGTATGCTACTCGGCATCATTACCAAAGATAGTGGAGAAATCACTTGGCAAGGCCAACCAGTAGATCGTAAAAGTGTCAATTTTGGCTACTTGCCCGAAGAACGCGGAGTTTACCCAAAAGTCAAAATCGCCGATCAACTGACTTACTTTGGCGAGCTCAAAGGCATGAGTAAAGAAGCGGCTATCACAGCTATTCGAAAATGGAGCAAAAGACTCAGAGTCGAAGAATATCTCGAACTACCTGCCGAAAAACTTTCCAAAGGTAACCAGCAGAAAATTCAATTCATAACTGCCATCCTCCATAATCCCGACCTCGTCGTGCTTGATGAGCCTTTTAGTGGTTTGGATCCGGTCAATACCGAACTCATTAAGAACATCATTATTGATTTAGTACGTGATGGTAAATACATTATTATGTCCGCCCACCAAATGTCAACCATTGAGGAATTTTGTCAAGACATTCTCATTCTTAATCGCGGACGCACCGTCCTGCAAGGCAATTTACAAGAAATCAAAGCCGGCTATCCTGCCACCCGAGTGCAAGTTGATACTACTAAAGATATTGATAAATATCTCAAAGAACTTGAAGTTGAGAACGAAAAGAGCTTCCAGTACACTATTAAGATTGCCAACGAATCTCAAGCCGAAAACTTACTCAAACAACTGGTTTCTGATAACATCCCGATTCTCAAATTTGAAATCATGAAACCCACCCTCAACGACATTTTCATTGAAAAAGTAGGAGTTCAAAAATGAAAGATATATTTACCGTTGCTAAATTCACCATGCGCGACATGATTAGCCGTAAAGCTTTTCGCATCTCTACCATTATCATAGTTGTCCTGATTATTCTAGGCTTCAATGCTCCAAATATCATTAACTCTTTGGGCGGAGAAAAAGGCTTTGAAGATAAAGTCCTCTTTATTGACCGCGACCATTTGTTAGGTGAAATCTCAGCCGAAAGCCAACAAGCATCGCAGATGCTACAAGAAAATAGCACTCAAATTTGGGGACAATTCACTGACGAAGAAATTAAAGAAAAATTACTTAATGGTGACATTAACGCAGCTTGGGTGATTTCCAAAAACGAAGACACAAATGGCATCTCGCTCCAGTATATCGTTAAGAATCTCGTTACCGCCCCACCAGCATCCAAAGAAACTATTCTATTCCTTCAGGAAAGTTATGCTATCACGTATCTACGACAACAGGGTTTGTCCGAATCTGAATTACAAAAAGTTTTCCCAACCGTTTCCATTAGCACGAACCAAGTCGAAGCACAAGAAATCGGAGGTAATATCGTAGTAGCCATGCTTATTTCCGTCTTGCTATTCTTCGCCATTTACTTTTGCGCTTTTCAGGTCTCCAGTTCCATTACTGTGGAGAAAACTTCCAAAATCATTGAAACTTTGGTCACTTCTACCAGTCCACGCACCATTATTCTCGGCAAGACGATTGGTATTGGTCTGGTTGGCTTAGGACAGATCTTACTATTTGTTATTACTGCTATTATCTCAGCTCGACTTTTCTTAGATCCAGAATTACTAAGCCAGATGTTTGATTTGTCAAACTTTACTCCCTATCTTGCCATCATCACTCTTGTCTACTTCATTCTGGGTTACTTTGCCTATGCCTTACTTTATGCTTTGACTGGATCAACTGTTGCTAAACCCGAAGATATTCAATCCGCTAATATGCCAGTCGCAATAGTGACTATGATCGGCTTCTACCTTGCTTACTTCACCCTTACCGATCCTACCAGCGAACTCAATATCTTCGCTTCACTCCTACCGATTTCTTCGCCATTCTGCATGCCCATTCGAGTCATGATGGGATTAGCTAGCGGCTGGGACGTAGTATGGTCCATTATTATTCTATTAATCTTCTGCTTTGTTATCGCGAAGATTGCCATCAAAATTTACTCCAGCGCCATTCTCAATTATGGCACTCGCATGACCTTCAAAGATATGATCAAAACCTACAAGGAGAAATAATTGATGAATAAATTAGTTATCCATGGCATCTACCGCCACTACAAAGGCGATTATTACATCGTTGAAGATATCGCTACTCATAGTGAAACTGGCGAAGAACTTGTGATTTATCGCGGACTTTACAACGGCGAAAAATTTGTTCAGCATCATCTCTGCGCTCGACCAAAAGATATGTTCCTCAGCGAAATCGAGCCAGACAAAATCCCACAGGGAACTAAGCCCCAAAAATACCGTTTTGAACTACAAAATATCAAAAGCCAAGCCGAACATTAGCTATGCTTTTCCGTATTCAGTACTTCATATTCCTCACTAGGTAAATCCGTCCAAAAATCTTGCTCACGAGCTACCTTTAAGGCTTCTTTCACAAATTCTCTATTAGTTGGAAAAGCCTGGGCTAGCTCCTCAGTTGCAACTTCAATCGGAGCTAGAATTCGTCCATAAATCCACTCTTCCTCACGATCTGGATCAGCTCTAGGCGGCAGGATCTTACTTACCAGCGCTATCATCCGCGCCCAAAATTCATGCTCACCAGTGTCTTCATCAATCATTTCTAAATACCCCACGTAGGTTACTCGATCAATCTCACAATTAATCTCTTCTAGTACCTCGCGCCCCAAGGCTGCATACATATCTACATCATCTGGATCAATATGTCCACCCGTAATCCGCGGTTCACCATTTTTTACTCGCATCAAAATCCTCTCATCGCCAGTCACCAGCAAAGCATGTACCCGCGAAAATTCCTCTTCGGGTAGATAGTCCGGATGAAAAATATATTTAATCATGGTTCTTGCTCAATCTCCAAACTTTCACCCACCGCCAAGGCTTTCAACTCAGCCCCAACTTCATCACAAGCTCTCTTCAGCCAATTATTATTAAAGCTATTACCCAGCTCTGATAGCACTGCATTATGTACTGGTATCACCATCTTCGGTTTTGCCAACTTGATATACTCCATTCCTTCAGAGACCTTACACCATGGCGCAGCACTCGGCACCAAAAACACCTCAATCTGCCGATCCATCTCCGGTAAGTCAAACGAATCGCCTGGATTAACTAGCATCTCATCCACCACTACACCAATATTTTGACAGGGAACTTCACCATCAACGATCTCGGCATGATCATGGCCAAACATCCGCAAACTAAAGCCGCCTATCTCCAACACCTCATCGTCCGCCAGTAGCTCTGCCTTCGGCAGCTCATCACCAGCATCCCCTACGGCAAATAGTTTTGCCGTAGGATTTTGAGCCAAAATCTTCTCAATCTGAGCCTTCTGCAAATGATCTCCGTGCTTATGCGTAATGATAATCGCCGCTACTTCTTCTAGATTTGGCAAAGTTTCTTCAAACTCCACTGGATCAAAAACCAGCCTGCGCCCATCCTTTTCCAAAACCACACCCGAATGTTCTAATTTAGTAATCTTCATAATCTCCTTTCTTTACAAATCCAAATTCACATCTTGTACTAAAATCCGCAGAAGCTTCGCCATAATATCTCAATTATACCATAGCTTTATGCTACACTTATAATATGGAGAAGGTGTATGCAGCGATTGATTTAAAGTCTTTTTATGCTTCCGTCGAATGTCATGAACGTGGTCTAGATCCACTCACGACCAACCTCGTCGTAGCTGATCGCACCCGCACCGACAAAACTATTTGCCTAGCCGTTTCGCCCTCGCTCAAATCTTACGGGATTGGAGGACGCGCCCGGCTCTTTGAAGTCATGGCCAAAGTTCGCGAAATTAATTATGAACGTCAACAAAAAGCCCCTGATCATCAATTCACTGGCAAATCCACCAATCATGCTCGGTTACTTAAATGCCCCGAGCTCGAACTGGATTTTATTACTGCTACTCCGCGCATGCAATTTTATTTGGATTATAGTAACCGCATTTACCAAACTTACCTCCAATTTGTTGCCCCAGAAGATCTTTATGCTTATTCAATTGATGAAGTTTTTTGTGACATCACCAGCTATTTGCATATGCATCAAGCCACTCCAGAAGAATTTGTCACCAAAATCATCCAAGCCGTCTATCATGCTACTGGTATCACCGCTACTGCTGGTATTGGCTCCAACCTCTTTCTGGCCAAAGTTGCCATGGATATCGTGGCCAAGCACACACCCGCGAACCGTGCTGGAGTGCGTATTGCTTCACTCGATGAAATGACTTTTCGCAAGCAACTCTGGTCGCACCAGCCCATCACCGACTTCTGGCGAGTCGGACGTGGTTATGCCAAAAGTCTTGCCAACCACGGTATATATACTATGGGTGATGTTGCGCTATGTTCCACTTACCACGAAGATTTGCTATATCAACTTTTTGGAGTTAATGCAGAATTACTAATTGACCATAGCTGGGGATACGAGTGTGTAAGTCTCAAAGATATCAAAAACTATCAACCCGAAACCAAAAGTCTCAGCTCTGGCCAAGTCCTAAGTAGACCATACAATTCTGCCGAAGCAGAAATCATCGTCAAAGAAATGGCCGAGCAACTTGCCATGGAACTAACTCAAAAAAATTTCCTCACCGACCAACTTACTCTCCACATTAATTATGACCGTAGCAATATCAGCAACTCTCAGGCTCTCTCAAAGCACCATAGTGAGATTAAACGTGATCATTATGGGCGCTTAGTGCCCAAACCAGCTCATGGTACTATCAGATTATCAGCAAAGTCTCAATCCTGTAGCACCATTATTTCAACCTTCGCTAAGCTCTATCAACAAATTGTCCAGCCTGGCTTTACTATTCGCAAAATTACTCTCTGCGCCGATAACTTATCTAATCCTCAAGCTAATGCAACTACAAAGCATTACACTCAAATTGACCTTTTTACAAACCCAGAGCAACTACTACAACAAGAATATGCTGAAAACCAAGCCAAAAAACGCGAATCCCGTCTGCAAGATGCCGTCCTAAGAATCCGCCAAAAATATGGCAAAAATGCCATCCTGCGTGGTCTAAATTTTGAAGCTGGTGCTACCATGATCAACCGCAATCATCAAATTGGCGGGCATCAAGCTTAGGAGGTTCAAGTAATGGAAGATACTCAAAAATATCATCAAATTCTTAATCTCCCCCGGCACATTTCTTCTAAACATCCTCCAATGCCATTAAACAAACGAGCGGCTCAATTCTCTCCATATGCTGCTCTAGTAGGCCACCAAGAGCAAGTCCGTCAAACCGAAAATATGATCAACCACTCCCAAGAAAAACTTCGAAAAAGTCAAATTATTCTCGAAAATGACCAATAGTCAGAATTTTATTATATAATAGGGATAATCAACTTTAATATTTTATAAGGAGTTAACGTGGCAGAACCACAAAATAAGTCCAAAACATCAACATCTAAAACGTCATCTACTAAGTCTGAGAAGACCTCAAAAACCGCTTCCAGCAAAAACAACAAGAAGCTTTGGGGAATTATTGCTGGCATTATTGGTGGTTTAGTAGTTCTAGGCCTAATCATCTTTGCTATCTGCAAGATGACCGGTGGTAGTGAGCAATGGAGCGACACCAGCGACTTTAAGTTCCGTGTCAAAGTTGCCGCCGGGCTGGACAAAGTCAGCCGTGAAGATGCCGAAAAATACTTCGACCTTGATCAAGATGAGCCATTTGTAGCTTATCTCGACAAAGACCAGAATGTTGGTGTCGCTCTCACTCAAAATGACACTGAAATTGAAAACGACGACATGCAACAGTATCTCGATCTCATGAAAACTGCCCTCGGTAACAGCCTCATTTCTAGCGAACTCTACGAGGTTGACGGTCACAAAGTCGCCAGCATCAAGATGGAAGTCAAATCTGGCGGATCAAAAGATTACAGCCATATGATTTTCTTCCCAGATGACAACAAAAAATTATCTATGGTAAACTTCGTCTGTATGGAAGATGTCCGCGACGAATGGGAAAGCAAGGGCGACCAAATTATTAAGTCTCTTGAGTTCGTCAAATAATACACAACTAGACGTATCAAAGAGTGAGCTTCCAACGAGGTTCACTCTTTTTAGGCTCTTATAAGAGTTAAGTAACATCAAAAAATTGCCTAAAAGGCAAATTCATTACATAGGTTGGTGGACCAAGGTTCAGCAGGCATTACCCGTCTACCTAGAGGAAAATAGCGAAAAACACCAATAATCATAATTCAAAAGTTAGCACTCATACCGACAAAGTGCCAAACTTGTGCTATAATAATGATATGTATGATGAGCACCATCCAAAAATTATAAATTTTAATGCCACATATAATAAAAATATAGTTTTAAAATTACAGGCAGTAGGACAACAAAAACTGCTACATAATAAAATTTGTGAATATCTAGAGAGAACACTTATTAACTTAAAGAATGCTCTGAATCCAAAAGTAATGCAAACATCGCTGAATGCTAAAGTATCCAGGCAAGAAGAGTTTAAAGACTTAAGTTTCTGTCCAGATCAGCGAATTTATGAGTTAATGCTAGGTGAATCCATCTGGGGCATTATGAATCGTACTAAAACAAAAGATGTTGATATTCGTCAGCTTTGGCAATCTGTAAGCCAGCAAAGTGAAATACAACATTTTACCAATTCTAAATCAGGCAGTATAGACGGAGCAATTGGAATTTTCAGTGCCGACCTCAATGGTGGCATAGTATTACCAATTGAAGCGAAATCCACCATGGCAAATCCGTACGCTAGGCAAACAGTTGACCTAGAAGAACAAGCTGTTCAACGTATTATAGAAAAACATATTGACTTATCTACTCCGTCTCAAATCAGCTCAATACTAATTATGCCAACACCACCAGATAAAGAATTAAAAGTCGATCTGCAAATAATAGCAAATAATTTACAGGAAGCCATTCATGAAAGCTCCCTAGGAGCAATAAGCTTGTTGTCGATTCACGAGAACGGTTTAAGATTAACGACTTGCGTCTTGTATGGTAAAACATTCAGACTTGAAGTATCAAAAATACACGACTTCATGGGTATAATTAACTACATATTCCCAAGTACAGAAGGCTAGACTAAAAACACTTCACCACGAAACTATATTATATACGTCATGCTAATCCGTAATCCTTAAATAATACCCCAAATCCTCACTGGTCCAATGGTCTAATACCCAATCATGATATTCTTCCCAAAGTTCGGCATAAAGTTTACTAAAAGTATTGTTTTTCTCGTGCCAATACCAGCATTTATGATTAAGTATCATGGCTAGTTCTGTTCCGTAAACCTGATCACGCTCCCATTCCGCCCTAGCCCTTTTATAAGTATCCCTAATTGCTTCCGCTCCAAAACGTTCCGCTATACTAAAATCTTCCCAAAAGGTAGTTTGACACTCGTAATCTAGTAGCCGCATTTCTTATACTTCCTCATAAACTTATCAACCGACCCGTATTTCGCTTCAACGTACCTTTTATAGTGATTGTAGTTTAGCATAATATCTCGGTACTCTCGACTACTTATGTCGCAAGTTTTAATTGCTTTATCGGCTTCCATAATCATATTGTATCTACCACTCCTACGGACTTTTTCATATTTGTAAAAGTTAGGCTTCCAGTCTTCATTTATCAACGTCATTTAAGACTCCACCTCGCAATTGCTCGATGTTCTCGTCCATATATGCTCAACAATTTCTCCGTCAGCCCAAAGTCTATACTCCAATTGGCTTAAATAGTTCAATCTATCTTCAAGACTTGGAAAAGTAACGTCGTTCGCTTCGGCATAGTGGTATTCTCCATCTGCACCTAAATACTTCATAACCGTAATTGACTTTGGAGATAAATGTTTCATAACAGCAATTATCGTTAGAAATGATAAAAATGTAAAGCACAAAAATATAACTCTTAGTATTACAACTAGCAGTTATGCCCTACAAAAAAACTACTCGTCCATTTACCGTTTAGCCGAGGTGCCGTTGCGATAACAGTGGTTCATCAAATGCATCTATGTTCTTCTATACTGCCGCATCTATGCCAGCGTAGTGGATTAATTTTAATAGAATTAACGCGAAATTATAATTCATCCAGTTAATGTCTAGGCAATTGCCAGCAAAAAAGGTATTATTTTTATACTCTGGATACCTAAAATACTCCGCATTCCTGCCTTCAATGTATCTGCAAAAGTTCCTGCAAAAATCGTTAACCCATTCCATATAGTCATCAGTAATGTTGCATTTGTCAAAAAATGTATCTGCGAGTTCTCCTAGATCGTGCGTGGGATTTAACTTCACATTAGCCTTTAGCAACAAATATTTAAAGCCAATTTCTATAGCATGCCGACCTATATATACAGTAACTACAGAGTTAGGCAATAAATCTGTGAGTATATTAAATGTGTTGACATATTCAAGCCAAAAGTTCTCCCATAGCGGTATTTGGTCTTCTTCTTTGAGATTTTGCTCAGTACCATCAAATAATCGCATGCGGTTTAAAACATCATCAAGTTGTTTTGAGGAGGATAGGCTATTACACCTCGAGCTCAATGCTAGATTTTGACTATCTTCACCGTTAAATATCGGCGACTTCCCATAGTTTATATGAGCAACAGCAAAAGCACCGTCAAGTTGTAAAATATCTTTATAACTTATATCATTATCGAAAGATTGAAAAAGTTCCATACTACACCTTTTATCATACACCATATTATACCGAGATTGTATCTACAAATCGAATATCGGCAGAGTTTTGATCCATAGAACTTCATAACCCTCAGCCTCTAACTTTTTCTTCTCCTCAATCATTACGTCTAGCCGTTCCACTTCATCTGCTACGTTCCACTTATCAAGGCACTTAAAATCATACACCCCGTCCAGAGATTTATATTTCATAATGGTAACACTGTTTTCGCTCACTGGGTTCATATTGCTCTTTCGCTTTCTCTCATTGCTTTTAGCTTTTGTAAATGCTTCTCATGGGCTTTCTTGGCCAGCTCGCAAAACTTTTTCCGCATTATGTCTCGTTCTTCGCCCTCGAGCTTTTTACTCCCGCTTTCGGTAATCTCAAAATATAAATAATCATTGCTATCGTGATTCATACGACTGGACTGTTCAGCGTATAGCACAAACTTATCGCCCATTTCCTCAAGATAATACGCAAAGCCACCGAACATACCCGGAATAGATATAAAGCATTGTGTATCAGGTTCTAATAAATCTTCAGTAATCTTCGGAAACTTAAAAGCATGTTTTTCAGATAGAACTTCCATAAAATAAGGGAGTCTGCCACAACGTTCCATGAGCAGATCCTTAAAGTTCTGTTCTAATTTACTGAAACTGCTCGTGTTATCTTTTGTCATGATTTTCCTAGTTCTATTTTACCATCTTCCACAACTTAGACCATACTGGGCACATTTTGCTTCGTCAAGCGCTATGCCTCGACTGATTGCTTCTTCCCACGACATCATGGCTGCTCCCATGCCACCACAATGAGCGGTATCGTAGCCTTTGGATTTTGCATACGCTGCATATTGGCTACCATGTGAACCACTCCATAAATCGTTAGAGGTGCCTGCAAACTTTGCTATCCCAAAGAAGGATTTTTCTTCTGCTAACGAGCATTGGCTTGTAGTATCATCATAAGTATAAAACGCATAAGTACTACTCCCTACAACGTATCTGTCGTTCAAGTTATAATCAGGTTTTTTAGTTGGTTGCGTAGGCTGTGATGGCTGGCTTGGAGCAGAGGGTTGGATGGGTTGAGAGGGCTGAGCGGCAGGGGTGCTTGGTTTAGAGGCGGAAGAAGTACTACTTGACTGATTATTAGAGGCTGAGCTATTATTTGGGTTTTGTGGGGTAGTTTGTGAGTTGTTAGTTGTTGGCTTATTATCGTTAGGTACCTGCTCGCTCTCGTTATTATCGTCCTTAGACTCTCCAGTTTCTCCAATTTGCGTATTATCTTGCTCGGATAGGTAGTTGTCATCATTTGAGTTACCAGCGACAATTTGCGTCTCCTCGTGTGGTTTGTTGGCATTTATAATCGCTACCGTTCCGGCAGTGCCACCTGCTACGATTGCAACCACTCCAACGCTAAGACCTACCTTTGTGGCAAGACTTGCACCCTTAACAGCGGTTAATATAGACGTAAAACTTATCATATATTCATGCTCCTTGCCTTGAATTATGTGACTTTTCTCGCTAAAAATAAACCCTAATTTGCGTTATAGCCGTAATCTCCACGAGTTAGCAGAATATTCTTCCACCAAGACTCTCTGGCAATAATCGCCTCATCATCCGTTGTAGATTTATAAATATCAAGAATTGAGTAGCGGAAATTATTCTTCACATATTCCAAGCCATTTTCTTCCACTAGGGCTTTCAGCTCCTTGTTGCCACCATGCCCATTTTCTGCGTAGTTCCGCCACCTGCCTAGTAGCATATTATCGCCATAAGCCGAACCAACGTAACGCTTGTTTGTGGCTGTATCGGTTATAAGATAAACCCCTTTTTGATTTTCTAGTGCTGTTTGCCAGTTCTTGAACTTCAAAACTCTGCGTAGATCGCTCCATGACAGATCTACGTTCTCGTAGCCTGGAAAATCTTCGCCAAGTTCATTGTAAGGCTGTTCGAGGATAGTCTTGACCGTCAGTCCGTTGATAGTATCCCTATCCTTCATGACAATATTCATCGTTTTGCGGTCTTCCCAAGTGATTACTAATCTACCAATGTAGCCTGCCATGTCTGGAAAAGCCGACTCGTCTGCCTCAATCAAGAACTTGCTGTCGTCTAAAACTCTATAAGCGTTGACAAATAACCAGTCCTTACCACCAAATGAAATAAAGCAAAATACTACATCACCATTTTTGAATCTTTTATGGTCAGGGTTATGCGTTTTGACCGACTCTTTCACGACGGCAACCTCGTTAGAACGGTACATATCACGCAAATCAAAATATCTCGACTCATTGCCAAGTTTCTCTACAACCTCTAGAGCCTGTTCCTCAACATTATACTGCCAGTTACTATTAAACACGAGTTTGAGGCTGCTCATGTCTTTATCCGATAGGTGTAATAAACTTGTGAATTTGATGGTGCTCATTTCTTGTTTTGCCCTTTCCGGTCGCTTAATAACAAAAAATGCGACCATGTACTTAGTCGCTTAAGACCCAACAAACTGCGCTTCAAGAGCCAAATTTGCGTACATAGCCGCATTTTCTCTTGAAACTAACAGATTGCTGTTAGCAAATTACCTTGTTGAATCTTAAGCAATTCTATTATACCACATTTCCCCTCAAAAAAGAAGATAGTTTTTCGCTAATGTAAACAGAGGTCGGACTTGACTTTTACAGGGGTGGAGAGTATAATAAAAAGTAATATGGAATTATCTTGCGAAGCATACAAAAATGTAGCCAATATATTGCAACTTCTTCACGATGAGCTAAAAGTACAAATTGATCCATCTTTAGTGGTGTTAAAATCCAATCAACTGCCTCAAGGCACTTCAGAAAGCAAGTTAAAAGAGGCTCTAAAGTACCTATCTCAGAAAGAGGTAATTGTGTACGACTGCGAGGTAAAATACTCAGCACTATTTTATGAATACGACAATGAATACAAAAAAGCTAAAGAAACATTAGATACTGCAGAATACTTTTTTGCAAAAGACAACAAGAGTGCAGAAATGTGGCGTCAAATAAACCTTCTCGATAAACAAAGAAAAGCCGAAGCCGACAGGAGTAGTATAACAACTTTTAAGATTAAACCATTAGCATCCTTTGAACAAACCTATGAGCAAATGGTAGTCGAATATAATGGCTCAAATAGCGGATTTCCTCACGATAAGAGTAACAAAGATACCAAATCCTTTCATGAAAAACCAATAACCAGTTTTCCACTTAGGCTACACTGCGAAATAAACCCGAACATTAATGACGGCAGCCTACAAGACGTTACTATTTTTATAAATAACATCAAAATCAGAACGATGATTCCGAGTGCTATTGGAAGTATTGCCAAGTATGCCTTCAGTGAGGCAATTCCAGATAGTGATATTTTTACAACTATAGACATCGATAAAATCGACATCAAATATCAACGCAACATGTCGAGCCTCATTAACGATTTTCTAGGATCAGAATTACTTGGGAAGATATTTTTCGAGAAAATCCCTCGCTTAGAACGTTCTTTCAGAATACGTACGGAAGTAACGGAAAAGACACTAGAAGAACTTGGAATCGATACGGTACAAGTGCTAAATGAAATAGAAAGATTGTCTAAAAAACGCAAAAGAAACATCGGTAAATAAAAACTATCTTTCGCTTAGATAAATACGGTAGCAATGCCGTATTTCATACTGTGATTTAATGTGCTCAGGTTCGCAAAAATAGCCGAGCCATTAATCAAAGGGAAGCCCATGGAACGAGCCTTCAGCAAAAAGCGACTTGGACAACTCCGCCAGTTATTACATGAGCACGCTACACTAGACCTCCAGGAAGACGAGCTCTATGAGGCGGCAACATCCATTGTTCGCTATACCGCTGGACGCTTGCTCCGGGACGCTTCCAAAGAAAGCGAGGTGTAATGTCCGATACGGATAATTCTACCACAGACGAAGACAAAAAATCAATGTCCAAAACCGAAGTGATCGAAAAACTTCAGGAAGAAGTATTACTATTCAAAGACCAAGAGGGTATTGGACATTTAGCAGTTGGCAAGAATGGCGCAAATGTCTTCCCAACGCAAAGCAAAGAGTGCACCAAGTTTATTAGGCATTGGCTCGTAAAGCACGAGAACCGCTATGACGTGAATAGGGGACTAATCGAAGACGTTCAGGCGATCTTGGACTGCATTGCTGAGGTGGATGGCGAAACCATTCCGCTAAACGTACGAGTTGCAAAAGAAAACACTCATAATGGCGTTCCTGGTAGGCTATGGTACGACCTTAGGGATGGTCAATTTGCGGTTGAAGTTGACGATGACGGATGGCAACTTGTACCGACGCCAGTTAAGTTCCGATGCTATAAACACTTACACCCGCAAGTAAAACCAATGAAACATGACGGAAGAAGTTTAGACACTCTACGACCCTTAATTCCTAATCTGTCGGATGACGACTGGTTAGTATTCCAAGTTTTCCTCGTAGCTGCGTATATTTCAAACTATCCTAAACCTACGTGCTTAGTAGATGGGAGCCACGGCGCAGGCAAGACCTCCTTTTTGAGGCTAGTATCTAACCTCATTGACCCGTCTAGTCTATCTTCGGGCATTGGTATGATTCGCAATGCGGATGAGCTAAGGAGAGTTGCCTCTCAGTCATACGTTCCATTCTTTGATAACGTCTCAAGGCTTAGTGGTGAATGCTCGGACACTTTAGCAACCCTTAGTACAGGTGGCACAACGATTCGCAGGACACTTTTTACGACCGAAGACAGTTCAATTCATGGAGATATTTATAGAACCACGCTTATTAACGGGATTCCAAAAGTAGCTAATCGTCCCGACCTTATCGACAGAGCTGTGTGCTTCTCTCTAAAACGCATTAAGGCTTCCGATAGACTGTCGCAGGCGGAACTTGATAGGTATCTTGAAGAACATAAACCAGAGATTTTAGGCACGATTTTTAATATATTATCAGGCACGCTCAAGAAACTTAATACACTTGAGATTCCAAAGGCTTCCAGAGTTTTATTGTCAAGGCTCGTTGATTTTAGCGAAGTTGGGTATTGGGTAGCCTCTAGTATCGAAGGCTATAGTGGCAACGACTTCCTTAAAGCATACAAGAAAATGCGTGAACGTTCCAATGATTTTATTCTGGAATCGAACCCCGTAGCCCAAGCAATTCAATATCTGCTAACCAGCAGTGCTGAATGGACTGGCTCGCCATTTGAACTATGGTCACTAACCATTAAGGATGGTCATGAAATTACTCCTGAGGAAATCGAGATTCGGCAAGAGATTAAGTCGAACCCATATTTCCCGAAGAATGCTGCTTCACTTATTAAAGAACTAGCACGTTGCCAAGCAGTATTGTCAGCGGTAGGAATTGACGTAGAGTGCACCAAAGATGGCAAATCGATTTGGCAAAATGGCAGGAGAACAGTAATTTTACGCAAACGTCAACAAGACTAGGAGTTTAAGCATGAAACCTTTAGGAAGAATTACAGTTAGATTGCCACCCTAGCTAAGCCTACAAAAAACACCAATCTAACACAAGGAATAAAATATGACCAAAGTACAATTTAACGAGAATAAACCAGAAGAATTAACGCTATTAAATGTAAAAGTCGAAGACGCTTGCCTAAAAGCCGAAGAAAATCGCACCCCATACTTAGCAATTAACGTTCACAATCCAGAAGTAAAAGAAGCTGTTACGGATTGGGTAAAGTTAAACAACCTTGGTAAAGACGAGCCAGGTGTAGCAAAGTTTTCCGGATCAGGCGATTTACTGACGTATCGATTTAAGTTAACTAGTAAAACAGAAGTTATTGACCGAGATGGCACTGATGCACGCGAAAAATTAGATGATGGAGCGGTAATTACCATGGTTGCTACTGCGTACGCATATAACAACAATTATGGTAGTGGTGTAGGACAAAAACTATTGGCGGTGGTGGTTCATAAGGCTGGCGAAAATATCAACAAGAAAGCCGCTAGCCGTTTACTAAATATGACCCATCAGGATGAAGGTAAAGACGAAGTTGTACCAGAAGATATTTCGGAAGACTTGGAGGATATTGAAAACATTAACATGGACGAGATTCCATTTTAAGGAGAAATATGACAACTAAGTTTAGTAAAGACGCGAGCAGAACTGTCAAAGCATGGCTAGATAAAGTGCAAAACGTAAAGTTTCACTATTATTACAAACCCAAGAATTAATCGACAAAAGAGTAATAAAAAAGGAGTTAAAAATGAATAAACCAATCAAAGAGAAAAGCCTGCCACCTTTATTAAGTATAAATGATGACTGCTATTTTGATAAAAATGGCGAACTTAAATGCGAAGAATTTAGCATTAAAGAACTTGGGGGAGGCTTGAACAAGAATTGCTAGAGCTTCCTGATTTTCAGCCTCCTCATACCACAAAAGACAACCCAGTACGCATTTTAGATTATCATGTCTTTCCAGAATGCCAAGACGAAGAAGGGGTAGTTTGGGTTACGTTAACCTTTTTGCCAGGCAACAAGGCAGCGGAATACTACAAGAAACGTATGGACAAGACGGTCTTTAATATTAGTACTGAGCAAGATGTCTGTTTTTTAGGAGATTGGCTACGCAGTTTTATTCACGAAAATCAACAAATGCCTAAGCGGACTTTATATACTACTGATATGGAAAAATTGCCCCCTGTCACATTTAATGTTGAGGTAAAAATTACAAGGCAAGCTGACAACGGCACCTCAGCACAACGTTAATAGCACAAAAGCTTAGTGCTAATGCTACATTTTGTATAAAGTATAGCCTCTCAATAAAGTTGATAAAACCACAGGAAAATGGGGCTATACTTTTTACGCCAAAACCACGACAATTAAACTTAGGAGACGAGAAAATGAATAATTTAGATATAGACCCTAAAAAGTTAAAGTTTATCATTTATGTACGCAAGTCAACAGAGGGCGAAGATAGACAAGTTGCTTCTTTAGATGATCAGCTTGAATTTGCCGAAGGTTTAGCTAAAAAGAACGGTTACAAGGTTATTAAGACATTTAGAGAGGCAGCTTCAGCCCGTAAGCCTCATAATCGCCCAAAGTTTGACCAAATGATTAAAATGCTTAGACAAGATAAAGCAAACGCTATTATCTGTTGGCAAACAAATCGTCTATCACGTAACCCAGAAGAAAATGGCATTATTCAGCAGCTGTTAATTAACGGCGATATTCAGATGATTGCCACAAGCTCGCAAAATTATTATCCCGACACTAACCTTATCCAGTTAGGTGTTGAGGGTGGCTCAAATGCCCAGTATTCCATCGATTTAAGCCGAAACGTGAGGCGTGGCATGCATAGCAAAAATAAACGAGGTGGATGGAATCATATGACGCCTCAAGGCTATCTGAATAAACATGATGACAATAATCAAGCAATCATCGTTCCTGACCCTAAAACTTTCCCACTAATTCAAAAAATGTTTACACTACTTCTAACAGGCAATTATACCGTTAGCGAGCTGTTAAACATCATGAATAACGACTGGGGCTATCGCACTACCAAACACAAACATTTAGGAGGTAAACCTTTAACCCTAAAAATCTTATATGACATGCTAGGCAATCCATTCTATGCTGGAAAAATTAGAGATTATGACGACAAGACCATCCTCCATGATGGCGATTGGCCAGCAATGATTACCCTAGAACAATATAAGACAATTCAACGAATGAAAAATGAAAATATAGAAAAGTATAATCGCCGTCCGATTTCATATAATAAGACAAAAATCCGTCATGAACTCAAAGGCTTATTGACCTGTGCCAGCTGTGGCTGTGCTATTATTGGCGAACACCATGATCGTTTATTGGCAGACGGAACATATAATGACCACACTTACTATAAATGCACCAAGAAAAGCCCATATCGCAAATGTGAACTACATGGCGGTATCGAGGAAGAAGAAGCTTTTAGACAGATTGATGCCATCTTTGACCACTATACACTTCACCCTAAACTATACGAATGGGCTATGGAAGTATTAGGCGAAATTCATACCAAAGAAATAACCGAGAGATACGACGTAGCTTGTGCTCAAAATGACAGTATAAAAGACTGCGACAAACGATTAAATACCTTAATTGACATGAGAACTAGAGAACTAATTGATGACGAAGAGTTTGAGATTAAAGCAAAGGAACTCAAAAAACTTAAATCAGACCTCAAACAAGCTAACCAAGACGCTAAGGAGAGGAACAAAAACTGGTATGAAGTAATAGGAAATACACTTAAAAACTTAGTAAACCCTAGAGAAAAGTTTAATGCCACCAATGAACCATCTGTACGCCGCTCGCTATTACTTTCCATTGGACGCTGTCCTGTCTTAAAAGAAGTTCCGTTGGGAACAAAAGATTATGACGGTCGTATTATACCCACTCGCCATAGGGCATTAACAGCCAAAAGAATAGAGGTAGAACCGTATAAATGGCTGAAAGAATTAGATGAAACTGTCGACCAAGACGGAGAAATTTTTCCCCTCAGGGCTTTAACAGAAAAATTGTCCGTTCAACAGGGGTCAAATGAACAAAAAATGGCTCTTAAAGCCATATGGTGGGCGAGGAGGGACTTGAACCCTCACTCCCTTGCGAGAACAAGATTTTGAGTCTAGCGCGTCTACCAGTTCCGCCACTCGCCCATGTCTTCATTATAACACACTTTTTTGTGTTATAATAGATACAATATGGATTTTGATAAAGGTGGGCAAACATCTTCAGAACAGCAACAGCGACATACTGCCGCCGAGATTGCGCGCAATAAGGTTTTAACAGCCTATTCTTCTACTGTCAAAAATCTTAAAAATCTTCCGCCTAGTGCCAAAAAAATCATCCTCAAAGATTCTGCTAATCAATCATCCTATCAGTCACCCCACCAAAATTGGATGCAGCAGCCCAATCAAAGTTATTATCAAGAACGATCAGCTATTTATAGTGCTCCTAACACCGGCAACTCCTCCACTACTCAGACTTCGCCTCCCGTCCACGAAATACCGAATTATACTGCTGCAGCCGAAAATCAAACATTACCTTCTACTACTCCAACCACCCTCAAAGACACCGATATTAATCAACGGGCTATCAACGACGAGTGGAAAAAATACCATTCGGCTTGGCAAGATTACTACAAAAATTATTACAGTGAATACTATGCCAAAGCCGCTCAAAGCTACCTTGCCACTGAAAAAATGAAAACTGAGCGCATCGCTACTGGCGAAGTTGAACGCACGCATAAATTTAAGCACTTCATTCCTATCGGCATAGTCGGCTGTTTGATCCTCCTAGTTCTTTTTTTGCAATACAACCGTCTCATTTTTACCCCAATTATGGCCTATATCTCACCAGGAGGCAATCCTAGCACCAGTATTGAAGCAATTGACCCTACCGTCACTGGAGAAATTTCACCTGATCCCCGGCTAATCATACCGAAGCTCAACGTCGACAGTCCAATCGTTTTTGGCATTAGTACTGAAGAAGTCGATGCTGCAATGAACCAAGGAGTAGCGCAATTTGCTATTCCCGGAGCCAATGCTTTACCAGGCCAGATTGGTAATTTGGCCATCTCCGGACATTCTTCAGGCGACATTTACAATGGTAATCAGTACAAGTTCATTTTCTCTGGTTTAGAACGGTTAGCTGTAGGCGACCTAATCTATATTAATTACAATTCAGTACGTTACACTTATCAAATGACCCGCAGTGAAGTCGTCGAGCCCACTGACGTTTCCGCCCTAATTTACGAAACCGACAAACCCATGCTCACCCTAATCACCTGCACTCCGCTCGGCACTTCTAAATACCGCCTCCTCATCACCGCTGAGCAGATTAGTCCAAATTACAATGGTGATGAGACCACCACACCCGAGCCATCCGTCCCTGATAGTTCTGATAGTACCCCGTCTATGCCCGCCAACGAACCATCTTTCTTTGAGGGAATCTGGAACTGGCTGACTGGAAAGTAATCACACTTAGTCCCGAATGCGCTCCCGCATCAAAGTCAAGCCATCATGCGTCTTCACTACATAATACATAAAGCGATTATTGCTGGAAACTAATGCCGGATAATGCGCCACTTCAGCATTAATAAAGGTCGTCACAGTTTTCGGCTCAGCGCTATCGTCTTGCTTTAATCCTGTTGCGTTTAGATCATCGTTCAGGTTCTCATCGCCCTCAACATCAAGTTTCTTTTGCTGCACCAAAGTACGCAAATTCGTATGATCAAAATCCCAGACTACCAAACTTCCATCTACCGTACTCGCAATCATACTATTATCAAACCAGTCCAACCTTTCCGAATTTGATTCATACTCAAAGACTTCCCCCATCTCCAAATCCACCACCGCCAAATTCAATCCTTGACTCGCCACCAAATAATCTGCATTCGGGCTCAAAACCAGCTTCTCCGGGACAATCTTCAATTTTAGCTTCGCCAACAAGGTCTTAAAACCTGTAAAATCTGTTTCCTTAGCATTCTCTCTATAAGCTGGCACTGGGCCGTAATGAATCGTCATCTCATCATTAATAATGTAAGTCATATATTCATCATCATAATACTTAGAAATTGCCACTAAAATTCTGTCATCCGGCTCAGCCTCGGCAATCACCGTGCCCCCCTGATCACCATCGCGATAAACTCCAACTTGTTGCTTTCTCGCCTCTCCTTCTGCTACTGTCGCAACATACATTACTTTATTATTGTAGCTCGAAAAACTTTGAATATTGTTTAATAAAACTCGCGAAATTGTTCGATCGTTAGTATTAATCTTTCTTAATTGATGATTCTCTAGCACGAACAGTTGCGCCGCCGAATCATCAATCATCTCTATATGATCAATATTTAAGCCAAAAGTCTTAGTTAAATTCAAACTCTGCTTAATATCTTTCAAATTAATTAGAACCCACTCTGACCTTTCCGCCACTTTCACTTTTACCAAAATCGCATCACCATTCTTGCTCCAGATCATCTCCGCTATTTCACCAGTAAAAATCTTTTCCTTCACCCCCGGCAAAATCTCACCAAGCTCTAGCACCGTATCTCGCACATCATCATTACGAATATTAACTAAATGCCAAGCCGTACTCTTAGGACGAGCATATAATATGTTATTATAATCTGTGGAAGGAAAATAAAATGCCAAATCATCGCCTAAACGCATCACTGACTCAGACTTCCGATCTTGCAAAAATAATCGCGGATAATAAAGTCGAATCAGCATCCCTGAATACATCTTTACTGTCTTTGACCAAGAATCATAACCATCACGAGATAATTTTAATTGATGTTCACCCGCTGGCATTGAGCGACTCAAATTCGTCCGCGAAAACAAGGTCGCCCCATCCAGCTCCACACTCGCACCAGTCGGCATAGAGTGAATTTGAATCAAACCAGATTGTTCAATCTTACCATCGCGTCCCACGAAAAATCCCATTGCCACCAAAGTCGCCACCACCACAATGGCTACAATCGACAAAACCATCCCTACTTCCGCCACCAAAGCCCTGATAGCCTGTCGTCGCTTGCGTCGAACACGTTCTTCAAAATCCATAGCAATATTATAACATATCCGTTCATAAATTTCGCTCTTGCTTTTTTATACTACTTACAGTTATAATGGTTATAAGCAAAAACATGATGAGGAGTTATTAATGAGCAAGATACAGATCGAGTCTAGTAGTTGTTCAAGCACAGCTACTCATCGTATTACTCAGCCTTCATCCACCTTGAATCGCCGTTATGTACATCGGCCTATGACCATAGCCATTGAAGAAGCCGCACGCACCGCCAATCAATCTACCCATAGGCCGGTCGAGCCAGCCATACCTTCGCGTTTAGTGAATTTAGGTGTACGAGCTGCTGATCTTGAAGCCGCTAAAAAACGCGAGCAAGCTGAGGCCGCCCGAGTAGCTGCCGCCAAAGCCGCCGAAGAGGCCAAGAAACAGGCCGAACAAGAAACGGAGTCTAATCTAATGGCAAATCCGGTAACATTGATTCCTAACGTAGTCGAATTTGGTAGATCTGCTGATGGCAATAATACCGAGATGTCAGCCACGAGTATTCTGGCTCCAACAGTTAACAATACGACTAATAGTATTACGTCAGTTAGCAGCATGCCGACAAATAGCCTAGAGCCAAGTATGTCAGCTACTAATAGCACCATGATACCTCAAAGTATGGATCAAGTGAATCAAATGGTCCCGGCAATGCCAACGACCACCGAGATGACTATGTCAATGAATACTAGTCCGACCATGGCTGCTCCCGAAATCGACACTACGGCGCTAGCCATGAATATTGCCGCTGACTATGCTACTGCCAGCCTCAGTGCCTCAATTAAAGAATATGGTGATGGCTATCAGAGTTATGCTGTGGCCGCTCCTAATAATACCGAACAAAATACTCCGATCGTCAACGATTCGGTTGATGCTATTGCTCAAGCTGCTTCTGAAGCTATTGCTTCTATTCGCAGTGCTACTGCACCCGACCAAGTTTCTGAACAAATCGCTTCACTCCAAGCTTTCGCGAATAATATTAAAGAACACCATGATACCCCAGAAATGCGCGAGCTCGGCGATACAATCAATAAATTCATCGGTATTGCTAAAAAATCTACTAAAGTACAAGAGGAAAGCCAAGCAAAATCTGCCAAGGTTGCCTTGTCACCCAAAGCCAATCGTGCTGCTGCCAAAGTGGCTAAATCTTCTGCCAAAGTCATGGCGGCTAGTAGTCGCAACCGCGCCAAAGTTTCTAATGCGAAGTTACCAGCCAGTAGACCAGTTGGTAATGCTAGCGCACAAATGTCACGTATGCCTGCGCGTAAGCTCTCTGCTGCAGAGGTCCGTACCAAAGCCATGGAACAGGCTCTGTACAATGTTGCCACCATGGACGAACCCAAAGCTCGCGCCAAGCGCTCCCGTTCTGCTATGCGCCCATGCAAAAAGACCGGCTTCAAGCGCTTCGCTATTGCTTTTACTTGTGCTGCTGCTTGCGTCGGCGGATTAATTGCCTTCGTGGGATCTAATATGCCCGATATTTCCGTACGAGTCGCAGCTATGCAGACTGGTATCCAAGCCGCATACCCATCTTATGTTCCACGAGATTATGCCTTAGGTGATATTTTTTCCGAAGATGGCAAAATTACCATGATTTTCGAAGGACCAGCCGAAGCCTCATTTACTCTAGTTGAAGAAAAATCTTCCTGGGACAGTTCAGCTTTGCTACGCAACTATGTTGAACCAAAATGGGGCGAAGAATATGTCACTACCCACGAGCAAGGAATCACAATCTATATCTCTAATGCTAATTCCGATGCTGCCTGGGTAAATGGCGGGGTATTGTACAAAATCACCTCTTCAGGCACAGCCCTGACTAAGAAGCAAGTCCGCAGCATCGTAACTTCACTATAAATGTGATATAATATGTTATATGGACTGCGCGAAACATCTATACAAAAGAGCTTGCTCTTTTGGTGATGCGAGCTGCGGCATATTTACTATTATATCTGTGATATAATAGTAAATATGAAAACACGTTTTGCTCCTAGCCCCACTGGGTATATTCATATTGGTAATGTCCGCAGCGCCATTTATCCGTATTTGTTAGCCCGTCAACAAGACGGCAAGTTTATCCTCCGCATCGAAGACACTGATCGAGCACGCTACGTAGAAGGTGCAACAGAATTAATCGAAGATACTTTAAAATGGCTCGGTCTAGAATGGGATGAAGGGCCAATTGTAGGTGGCCCAAATGAACCATATTTCCAGTCCGAACGCAAAGCAATTTATCAAGCCTGGGCCCAGAAATTGATTGATATGGGGAGAGCTTATGCCGATGATACTAGCCCAGAAACTATTGACAAATATCGTAATCTATGCTATAATGAGAAGAGACCCTATTTATATCGCGATTTTCGACCAGAAAACCCGCCCGAGTGGCACGAAGGTATACCGCTGAGATTCAAATCTGATCCCAAGATACGTAAATGGCACGATGAAGTCATGGGAGATATGGAGGCTGGCCCCGAAGTCCAAGACGATATTATTCTTCTCAAAGCTGATGGATTACCGACTTACAACTTCGCTCACATCGTCGATGATGCAGAAATGGGGGTAACACATGTCATGCGTGGGGTCGAGTATTTGTCTAGCACCCCAAATTATCTCGCCATCTATGAAGCTCTGGGACTTGAAGTGCCAAAATTAGTTTCCTTACCACATATTTTAGCCCCTACTGGTGGTAAAAAACTCGGCAAACGTGACGGCGCAAAGTCCGTCACTGAGTACCGCGATGACGGTATTTTACCAGAAGCCCTACTGAATTATCTCGCCTGCCTTGGTTGGAATGACGGCAGTGAGCAGGAAATTTATACCAAAGACGAATTAATCTCTAAGTTCTCTTTAGAGAAAATTCAAACTTCAGGTGCTCGATTTGATCCAGTGAAGATCCTCTGGCAGAACGGTCAGTGGATTCGCAAAATTGCCGACAAACAGGGAATTGATGCCCTCTATGCGCGCACCGCTGGATTCTGGCCTGAAAGTGCTAACGATTATGATGATGAATATCGTAAAGCCGTTCTTAGTACTATTTATGATCGCCTCAAGACTCTCAGTGATCTTCGAGAGATGACGGGATATTTCTTTGCCGATCCAATAGTTGACCCTGAACTTATTATCGGGAATAAGTTCCTCAAAAAATTTTCTGAAGAAGAGCTGAGTGAACTTCTACAAATCAGCGCCAGCAAGCTTGAACAGACCGAATGGAATGCTAATAGTTTGCAACAAACTCTGAATGAATTATTAGCAGAAGCCGATAAAAAACCTGCTGAACTATTTTCTCTGATTCGTATTAGCCTATCCTACGCACCATTTAGTCCAGCCTTGCATCTTACCATGTCAGTGTTGGGCAAGAATACCACCCTTGCTCGTATCCGCAATACTGTCACAGCACTAGAAAACCATTAAAGCTTATGCTAAAATAGAAATAACTTTTAAAACAGGAGTTTATTTTTATGGCGGCTGATACCCCCAAAACCACCCCAAAAACCAAAAAAACTACATCCAAATCTACTACCTCTAAAGTCGAGGATCCATCCACCTTGCCGGTCAGTGAGGATATCGTCGTTACCGAGGAGGAAATTACCGAAGAAATAATCGAAATGCCCGAGGAAAGCTCAAACCATACCGAAATGAAAACCAAGCAAGCTAAGAAATCACGCAACACTTTCCAAAAAATTCTCCTGGGTATCATTATCGTAGTCGCACTTTGTCTTGGTATTGCCGCTGGTGTATTAGTTTTCCTGGCTTATCGCAATGTAGAAAACGATCACAAAGCCGAAAAAGTCGACTTTCCTGATCCAATTTATAGTGTGTTAACTGGCGAAGAAATCGACAATGCCGACCTTAACTCCAAGCCAACTTTCTGCGTACAGATTCCTAATGGCGGCGACGGCGCTCGCCCTCAGGCCGGTCTGGGTCAAGCCGCAGTAGTATTTGAAGCAATCGCCGAAAGCGGTATTACCAGATTCGCGGCAGTTTTCCAAAATCCTACTGTTAGCGCGATTGGTCCGATCCGCTCTCTCCGGCCTTATTATCTAAGTTGGGATCTACCTTTCGATTGTACTGTGGTGCATGCCGGCGGTTCTAAAGAGGCTCTCAGCAGCCTAGCTGCCAGTGGTCAACATGACCTAGACGAGAATCTCACTTACATGTGGCGCGAAAATAATACTACCAGAGGCTGGAACAACCTCTTCACCTCCAGTGCCGATCTAGAACAATACAGTATTAATAGCGGCAAACAAACTTCCCAGATCAAAAGCTTCCCGAGATTAACCACTGATGAAGCTACTGATGCTGCCAGTAAAGTTCATTGTGATACTGATGATACTGAGGGGGATGAAGCTAATTGTACTACGGAGTTAGTGGGGAAGATTGAGATTGATTTTGGCATGACTGCAGCTTACAATACGGTTTATAATTACGACAGCGAAAGCAATACATATTATCGCAGCTATGCCACAGGCGAAAACCATGTTACTTATGATTGTCCAACCGGCATTGATGAACCTAATACCATTACCGCTTGCGGCCAACCAGTCCAGGTAGCACCGAGTGTCGTGATTGCTATGCACGTCTACGAACAACGCATGGCCGACGGCTATCATGAAGATATTACCACGCGCGGCACTGGCGATGCCACAATTTTCCAAAACGGTACAGCTATTCAGGGCAGCTGGTTCAAAGCCTCCGATCGCGAGCAAATCATCTTTCGCGATCAAGACGGAAATGAGATCAAGCTCACTCCCGGGCAAGTCTGGATCGCAGCTGTGCCTCAGTATGGCGATGTGCGATACTAAAACATCTGTTCTATGGTAAAATAAGAAAGATAGAATTGTTCTATTGGGATCCAAAGGGACTATTTTGAGTAAAAGGCTCCAGCTCCCAGCGGCTCTCTTACCAAAAGATCGTGAAGTTATCCTCCAAAATGTTTCCAAGAGAACTAGTGAGGCTGGAAAAGGGTCAAGATCAAGGTTTTGGCCTAGAGAATTAACTTCTATACCTAACGACTGGTTTTTATCGGGTGATCTTCCGGGGACTTCGTCCGTAGCGGGAATGTTGACTTGAACAACGGTTCTTTGAGGAACTTCGGCATCAATGGCTATGATTGGTCTCGTTCGAGTGTTGCTTACTCGTCTGCTACCTCGGCTAATGCTTACAACCTCAAATTCAATGCCGGTACCGCCTACCCGTCAAACGGCCCGAACAATCGTTGGAACGGTTTCCCCGTCCGCCTATTTTGTCGCGGTTCGGTGCCGATCTTTCACATCTAGTTCTTCGCCTAAGGGCAGAGGACATTGATTCTAGAACACGAAAGTAATTAGAAAATGAATAAATTTAAGAAGATTTTAGAAATCCTAAAATGCAACCTTGGCTCCTTGCTCGGTTTTGAGTTACTTTTTAAAATCTCCACTACTGTGATTTTTATGCCTTTACTTATCGGCAGCTTCAATCTCATCATGAAAGCTACCGGTTATCACTATCTATCACTTGAAAATGTCTTTTCCTTTTTACTTAACCCTCTCACAATTCTCATGCTGCTGGTTCTAATGGTAATAATAGCAGCCTACACTACCTTTGATGTCGTTACTATCATTACTATCCTGGACAGCTCATATCAAAACAAAGAAATCAAAATTCTTGATGCTATCAAAATTTCTCTGCGCAAATGCCGTAATTTGTTTCACTTTTACAATATTCCACTAGCTTTACTGGTCTTCTTTTTAATTCCGTTTCTCAACTTTGGTCTTTCGTCAAGTCTCTTCTTTACAATCAGAATCCCCGAATTCATCGCTGATTTTATTATCGAAAATCACTTCCTTTTTATTTGCATCATTCTAATTTTTAGCTTACTAATAGTAATTTTATTGCGCTGGATTTATGCTCTACATTATTTCACACTTGAAAATGTCAATTTCAAAACCGCCCTCCAAAAAAGCCAAACACTCAGCCGACATCACCATTTCCAAGACGGGCTAACTTTAGCTATTACCCAATTTGCTACCGCTTTATTGTATTTTATCTTCATTTTGATAGGCATTCTCGTCATTATATCGCTCGACAAAATCTTCCAGAACATCATTGTCATCAAAAGTATCCTAGCCGCTATTATCTGGACTTTTATCACCATCTCACTGCTAATAGTAACTTTTCTGTCTATACCAATTAGCTATGCTGCAATTAGTGTTTTGTATTATTTTCATAAAACCGAAGCACATGAAAAGATCCCCCACATCAAAATCAAAGAATACCGTGAAACTGGTAAAAGCCGTCTCATTTTTAAAAGATTCCTCATCGCCTTCACAGTCATCGCTATTATCTTTGGCTCAATTATGACTTACGATCTCTACAAAGGGAACTATAATCTAAACATTGAATACCTCAAAACTGTGGCAGTTACAGCCCACCGCGGAGCCTCAATCGACTATCCCGAAAATACTTTCGCCGCCTTTACTGCTGCCAAAGAACTTGGAGCAGATTGGATCGAGCTCGACGCACAACAAACCAAAGACGGCAAAATCATCGTCACTCATGATGCTAATTTAAAAAGGATCACCGGCATAAACCAACATACTTGGGAAATGACCTATGACGAAATCAAGGACTTAGATGCTGGTAGCTTTTTGGATCCGAAGTTCCAAAACGAAAGAATCCCCTTGCTAAAAGATGTCATTGTCTGGGCCAAAAATAGCAACATGAAACTAAATATCGAGCTAAAGCCCACAGGACACGAGCAAAATCTTGAAGAAGCAGTAATCAAGATTATTACCGATCTAGACTTTGAGAAAGACTGCGTCGTGACGTCACAATCTTATAATATTTTGGAACATATTAAAAATTTAGCGCCTGACATCATTACAGTATATGTCATGAGTCTAGCCTACGGAGATATTTCATCGCTAGAAGCTGCCGATCACTTCAGTATTGAAGCAACAAATATTACCAGTTCATTGGTTAGCCAAATACATCAAGCCGGAAAACAAATTTATGCTTGGACTATCAACACCGAAGAAAACATTAACAGGATGATTGACCTAAAAGTCGATAGCATTGTGACTGATGATATTACATTAGCCAAAAACATCATTTACGCGGATAAAACCAATAATGTGATTAATGAGTACACCAAATTTATCCACAACTTGCTAAATCAATAGCCGCAGACCTCACCGGTATTTTTCATAATTGCTCCACTTCGTCCGTAGCGGAAGAACTGGTGTAGGTTTTGGGACAGTAAGAAATTTTGGTCGAGATAACTATAACTGGTCTAAATCTGCATCTATTTATAAAATTGGCACCTGGAGTACTCAATCTTATCATTTAGGCTTTGATGAATCCGACACATACCCATCAGCTGGTCCGAATGCCCGTTGGAATGGTTTCCCCGTCCGCTGTTTGGTAATACTAGTATAGTGCTTCTTTATGAGTAGTATTAGGAAACAGTGAGCAAATAAAAAATGCCTCCAGAGGCATGGTAGTCCCGGCGGGAGTCGAACCCGCGATTTCCTGGATGAGAACCAGGCGTCCTGGACCACTAGACGACGAGACCAATTACCACTAAGTATAACACAAAACTCACCAAAGGGGAACATTTTTATCCATAAAAATTGGCCGAAGATAAACCTCGGCCTCCCCCCCATCTAAATTTTAGTTAACTATTCACCTCCCTCATTACATCAGTCAAATCCATCATGACGTCCTTTGCCGCTGCCTTGGCCACGTCCATACTTTTCAGCGACTCAATCCAAGTGAACCCTGCCCGATAATCAAATTCCAGTGATCCAGTACGAATCTTATCAGCCAAAACTTTCTCAGAGCTAATTCCGTTACAGCGCACCACGGCCACCTGCTGCTGTCTCCAGAAATCCAGCACCTGATGATCGCCATGACACTGCTCCAAATCCTGCATGATACAGCGCCAGACATCCAGAAACGCGTTCACTATGTTCTGATCCTGTAATGGAAACGGCAAAAACAACCGATAGTATTCAGAACGTCTGTGAATATACTTCTGGCACCAGTCTACCCAAACCGCATGCATCCCACACAAAGCCGCATATATTGACCGAGCATACACCTCAGCTGAGAACGTCGTACGCTTAATATTCCACATCTCACATGTCATACCATCAAAGACATGCTCTGTGTTTAGACGTCACTGATGATACAGTTTGGAATTTTTGCACCATACTTCTACACGATTATACATGAATCTAATTAAATAGAATTAATCCAGTATCAATGGTCTTAATAGATTAAAATACCAAATGTTCATTCATTTTTCCAGAATTTTATGATATAATATTTAAAATATATGTATTGGAATATGTCTTATATCACTTGTTTAAGGATTGTGTAAATATTGAGTTCAAGGAGGAGCTTATGTACATAAACAAGATTCATATCAAAAACTATAGAAATTTTAACGACTTTACAATGCAATTCCATAAAGGACTGAATGTCATCGTTGGTCCAAATAATTCTGGAAAAACAGGATTGCTTTATGCTATCAATTTATTAGGTAGCCCTTCAGATATTTCAGTAGAAGATTTCAACAAAAATAACCTTTTACGATATACAGAACTATATATTGAGACGGCACCAAGTATCATAATAGAATATAACATTAGACACAGAATTTGCGAAAATGATACGACTGATGAAAGTATTATCCGTTTACTCCCTTTTTTGGGTATAAAAGAATTTGAAGAGAACAGAAAAGAAAAAGATGGAATTGTCGAATATAATATATCAGCGCAAATAAAAGCAGTTTATTCTTTGGATACTAAGTTTGTAGAAGAATATAGAAAAGAAGTACAGAAAGATGTAAAAGATTTCAACAGCTATATGATGGTGCTGAAGCATTTTGTTGATAGCCATTATTCTTGGAGCTACACAAATGGTGTTAGTAGTACTAAAGCGGAACAAAAAATGGCAACAGGAGTTTTTGATATTCGATTCATTGGTGCGGAACGCACAAGTGAAGAGGTTCGAAAAGAAACTAAACGCGAGGTAGCATCTTTCGCAAAGGATGCTGAGAATATAGCCGAATTTGATAAATTTAAGAATGGTGTTTCCGAGGGATTAGAAAAGCTATTGTCTCCTTCAATTGCTAAGCTATCTTCCTTATTTGAAAATGAAAATAATGCTATTGGTCTTGAGAAGGGTAACGTTTCAATTTCATCGGCGGTTCGGGCAGATTTTTCATTGGCAGATTCCTATATTACTGAAGTTAAAGACACTAAATCTGGATATACTCTGTCATTGCAACATAATGGTTTGGGCTATAACAATTTAATAAATATCTATATGCTCATTAAATTGACAGAAATACAGAAAGGAAGAGATTTTCGGATTCTTTGTTTAGAGGAGCCAGAAGCGCATCTTCATCCTGCGATGCAATATAAACTGTTTAAATATTTGAGAAATTTAGATCAAACAGATGATTTGAACCAGCAAATCTTTGTTACAACTCATTCAAGTAATATTTCCGCTGTGGCGGGCATAGACAATATGTTTATGCTTTCATACGTTCGCGGAGGAGAAGTTGAAGATTGTTGTCAACAAAGTCTACACGAACAGTTTACAGACAAAGACGGAAAGACCAATAAAAAAGAAGCAAAGCTACATCTTACGAAATTTCTTGATGTCACAAGATCAGATATGCTCTTTGCGGACAAGGTGATTTTAGTTGAAGGCATTGCTGAGAAATTATTGATGCCATTATTTATGGAAATATGTGACTGTCCATATGAAGACGAGCATATCTCCATTGTCGAGATTGGTGGAAAACATTTTCAATATTTTATTGAACTTTTCAATAACAATGCTGTTAAGAAAAAAGTATTGTGTATTACAGATAGAGATTTTAAATGTATACCGCGTGGGGAGATAAATTCTTTCTTGATTCAGAACCGACGAAAATGCCGTCAGACCTCCTTCGATCAAGGAACGTACGTACACTTCTCTATTACTACGAGAATCATAACCAGCCAACGGTAACTTTCTGCTTTTAGCCAAAATTTCCATAAAAACCTGCATTTCGACACCTCCTTAATAAATACAGAACTGATGAATAGTATCTACCAAAGGTCTAGGGCAAACACACCCTATCCTTCCATTATACCACACATTATTACGAAAGTCAACCTAAGATGTCTTTTTCACATCCTGCTCAGTTTTACGCACAATATAAACCGGTCGCCTCTTCGTTTCCAAGTACATCTTCGCCAAATACTCCCCAATCACTCCCAGAGCCAGCAATTGCAACCCGCCCATCATCAGTACCACACAAATCATGCTCGGCCAACCCCCTACCGGATCACCATATATAATAGTCTTCACCACAATTATAATCACCATTATAAATGCCACTAAGCAAAACACTAATCCCAATACCGCCGCCACTACCAAAGGCACGGTCGAAAACGCACAAATCCCATCAATCGCATAGACAAACAATTTCCAGAACGACCAATGCGTCTCACCCGCTGCCCGTTGCACATTTTCATACTCCAGCCACTTCGTCTTGAAACCCACAAAGCTAAACAAACCCTTCGAGTATCGGTTATATTCCGGCATACTAATAATCGCATTCACCATCTGACGAGACATCAAGCGAAAATCCCGTGCTCCATCCACCATCTCAATCTTTGACATCTTATTAATCAGCTTGTAGAAAATCCGCGCAAAAAAACTCCGAATCGGCGGCTCTCCTGCCCGATTCACCCTTCGCGTACCCACGCAGTCATATTCGCCATCCCGCACATAATCATACATCCTCGGCAACAAACTTGGTGGGTCTTGTAAATCCGCATCCATCGTAGCCACAAAGTCACCCTTAGCATATTCCAATCCCGCTAGTAACCCCGCTTCTTTACCAAAATTCCGGGAAAAGCTCACGAAACGCACTCGTTTATCACTAGCCGCCAGCTTTTCGATTTCTGCCAACGTTCCATCACTACTACCATCATCCACAAAGACAAACTCAAACTCCACCTCTTTTTCCATTCGTGTAGCAATCTTCGTCACCTCCTGATAAAACACCGGCAAAACCGCCTCTTCGTTATAGCACGGCACCACCACCGAGAGTATTTTTTTCATTAATCCTCCTCCGCTTTTACGCGCTTAACCCTAGTCTTAGTAGTTTTGGCAGATTTTGCCCTTACCTTGCCCGTATCCGCACTAGCTTCCGCTTCTGGCAATCTCACTACCCTAGTCTTCGTACTACTTTTACTTGTAGTCGCATCAGCCTCAACAGCCTTGGCGACCACAGTCTTCTTAGTAGTTGTCTTCTTGGCCTTCGTCGTGCGTTTTTTAGTAGTCTTTTTAGCCACAGCTTTTGGCTCACTTTCCAGCGGCATAGCTACCTCTGGAGCCTTCACCTCTACCTCTGGCTTATTTTCCAACTTCGGTGGCATTAAATCTTCCATCGTAATCGCAGGTTCATCTAAACTCACCACTTCCTCCTCCATCGCCGAAAACACCGAATCCATCAAGCGCGCCTCTTCGGCAATCGCTCGCTCTTCCTTCTTGCGCCCACGATGCTCTATTACCCCAGCCACTATCAGCCACAATACACCAAGACCAACTGTACCAGCTGAAATTGCCGCTCCTACCTTAGTCGCCAAACTCAAACCATACCAAACCTGCACCTTGCCCGACTTACCGGCCGGAATCTCCACTGCCACTAAACCATTCTTACCAGAATACCCTACCTCTAAGACCTCGTCACCTAACTTCGCTTCATAACCTGGATAATAAATCACCGGCAACTCCACTGTGGTATTTTCTGCCACCTCATCCACTACAAAATCAAATTTCAAACCATCGCGCTCAACCTCACTAATCTCCGCTGAGCCATCAATCACTTCTAAGCTAGTACCACGTTCTGCAATCCTCTCCCTAATCCGGCCTAAGCTACAAGCATAACCCTGCCGTACATCTTCTTCTACCTCTGGCGAACAAAGCATCTGCATCGGAGCATACTCTGCCTCCCAACCCAACGTCACTGGATCCTCTTTCACCGCACTCTCATCAATGTGTCGATCTCCCCTCGGCATAATCAACGGCATCACTAAATAAACCGCTGCCATCGCCATCATTACAGCAATTAGTTTTTGTTTTTCCTGAGCCAACCCCTTCACCGCCGCATAAAACACATAACCCGACACCACCGCGAGAGCTACTGTCGACACCATCAATGACCGCCAAGGGAACTGCATCTGCCACATAATGCCCGGCATATGATACCAATTCACCACTGGCAAAGCCAACAAAATCGCCAAAACCGCAATAATATACAGCGAAGTCACGAACCGCCGCTCGTCAATATCCTCAATCTGTTTGCGAATAAACCAAAATCCAATCAGCCCCACAATGAAAACTATACCCAAGGTCACTCCAAACTCGCCACCTAAGCCCTCAGCATTCGTACCCCCAGCATAATTCATCACCATAAGCTGCTGTGGCCAAATCCGATGGTCATTCATACTCCGCGGATTAGCTCCAAAATAAATATCCGCATAACCCGCATCAAAGATACCATAATCTCCCTTTAATTTTGCCTCAACTAGTGGCAGAGTAAACACTGCTGACAACCCCAAAGCCACCACTACCCCCAAAATCATCCGCCAAACATTATTAAAATTAAAAATCTTACGCCAATTCAGTAACACATACACCGCCGCCATCAAGGCAAATAACATAGCCGATAAACTGTGTGACAAGACCAACATTGCCGCCGAAAGTGCAATACAACGTGCTGCATGCTTTTGCTTCGTAGTCAAATACCACAACCCCAACAGCAAAATTGGCGCCGCCACAAAAGCCGCCACCTCACCCAGAGCCATACGCGAATAAAGATTATTCAAAGCATACGGCGCCGCCATATAAAAAACTGCTACTAGCATTGCCAGAATTCGATTCCGACTAATCTTAGTCATAGCATAGCACATCACCAGACCCGAACCGATCAAACAAACCAATAATACCAGATTAATCGCATACGGCCACACCCCTAACACCGCCTGCAAACCTGCCGCTAGATAAGTCAACAATGGCCCATAAAAAAGATTGTAGGCATAACCAAACCCCTCCAAAGCATCCGGATCAACCTGCGGTACCACCTGCCCATTTGACCAAGCCCTCGACGCGCTCTGTAACCGCGTAATATGAAAAGCATAATCATCGCCAGTCATAATCTGAGTCACATATGACCAAACACCTACCGACAAAACTGCCCCAAAAATAAACACCACTAAATAATGCCATTTACTGCCAAAAAAACTCTTCACTTTATCCCAAAAGCTTTTCTGCTCTTCCCGTTCATCTGCCATAAGATAATTATAACACATTCTAAGCTCTTTTTTGCCAAATCACCAAAATAACCCCAAAACTATTGACATTTTTAACAAAGTGTGATACAATGAAAACATAAGTAGCTAACAAAAGTTGCTAGTACCTAAAAATTTGGTTTGATGGTGTACTAGCAGATAGTTCTTGAAGGAGGGATTTTTATGTTATTTTCTGATCTAATTAAAACTTCATTCATTATCGCCGCAATCTGCTGTGTAGCGCTACGGTTCTTGCCGGCCTTAATTGTTGCATTGATTATGATGCTCCAGAAATTTCTGCCGCACCACGATCGCGACCAGAACTTGCTCAGGCCCACAAAATGCTGGTGGAAGGCGGTTTTTCTCCCTATGTATGAGCTGGACGAGATTAGCCTTGGCAAATACGACAATCCTCAGACATTTTGGGAGTTTCTCGTAGGTTCAGTTCTTACAATTGGGATAGCAATGCTGTTTATACTATCATCTATTCCTTCTACAGTAATCGCAGCGATTGTCGAGACCTGCTGGTGCTTGAAGGATGATATCGAGAATTTTCATCACTGGATTAACAAGAAACTTAAATATTTTGCAAAATGATGCAACTTACTTATAAGCCGTCAAACCGATGAGCGAGACTAGAAACAATTGGTCTCGCTTTTTTATGAGGCTTTATTATCTCCAAAGTTCATCTAGAGAACTCATGCCAATTACTTCGTCCGTAGCGGGCTCGTCGTCTTGAACGACGGTTCTTTGAGGCTCTTCGGTGTCTCTGGCTACGATTGGTCTCGTTCGAGTGTCGCTTACTCGTCCGCTACCTCAGCTAGTGCTTACGACCTCGGATTCAATGCAGGTACCGTCTACCCGTCGAGCGGCCCGCACACTCGTTGGACCGGTATCCCCGTCCGCTGTTTGGTATACTACTTGTAATAAAAAGTGAAGCTAAAACTCTTACAGGTGTAGACACGGTGTTCTCGCGTCCCGTCGTTACGGGCGCGATCCACCTCTCCCTCGCTCGTGGCGCTGCGGATGGTCTACACCTGTAAGAGTTTTAGCTTTGGATATTATTATAAATATTAGGAAACAGTGGATAGATCCATGTGTTATAATATTAAATATGAAAAAGCTTCCCATCGTCGCCCTCATCGGTCAAACTAATGCCGGTAAATCCAGTCTCCTGAATCGTTTTGCACACAAGAATATCGCCATCGTTGCTCGTGAAGAGGGAACTACTCGCGATAATGTAATCGCTCGCATTGACAACCGTTTTCTCCTAATTGATACTGCCGGTCTCAAAGACCCCACGGATGATTTTGAAGCTAATATTCAAGATCAGATTGCCGATGCTATTGAAACTGCCGATCTCATCCTCCTAGCACTCGATAGCTCCAAATATCCTGATGATAAAGACAAGGAAATTGCTAAAAAAGCCCTACGTTCGCAAAAACCTGTTCTACTTTTACTTAACAAATCCGACCTCGGTGAATCCCTAGAAGATAGCGAATTCCTGCGTCTCGGTATCAAGCCCGCGCAGACTTTCCGTGTTTCCGCCACCACCGGCCAAGGCATCAAAGACCTTAAGAGCGCAATTTACTATGAACTAAGTAGCTCGGATACTAACGATAGAACAACTTCTGAACAATTTGCAGAATTTGCTGCGACCAGCAAATTAGAACGCAGTCGCCCAGATTCTTTGGAATTTTTTAGGAAAAGTCAGCGCGAGAGTTCGCGGAACTTTTCCGACAGCTCCGCTGGAGAAAATCCTGAGGAGTCATGGCGCAACCAGTCAGTTGCTGGTACAGCAAATTCTGCAAATATCCTGAAAATTGCCCTCATCGGTCGCCCCAACGTTGGTAAATCCAGCCTCTTTAACAGTCTGGGGCAAAAACAGCAAGCCCTAGTCAGCTCGCGCCAGGGAACCACCCGTGACGTTAACCGAGTCGAAATCAAATACCATGGCCGCACCCTTGAGATTCTAGATACCGCCGGATTACGCAAGCCCGGCAAACGCGAAGTAGGCATCGAAAAATTTTCCGCCTTGCGCACTCTTGCTGCCATTGAAGAAGCCGACATTTGCGCCCTACTCGTGGATGCTACCGAACCCCATTCCAAACTCGACCAAGCCCTAGCTGGCCAAATCATTGAAGCTGGCAAGGGAATTATCGTTATTCTCACCAAAGCCGATCTGGCTGACAATACCGACGAAATCCTCGACAAATTAGAATATGACTTCAATTTCATTCCTTATGCCCCCGTGCTAATCACTAGTAGCGAAACCGGCCAAAATGTCACTAAATTATTTGAACTAGCTACTGAAATCGATGCTACTCGTCATCAAGAAATCAAAACTTCCGAGCTCAACAAAATTTTAAACGAATCCATTATCGAGCATCCGCCCGCCGGCCTCAAAAACACCCGCCCCAAACTCAAATATATCGTGCAGACTGATGTTTGCCCACCCTGGTTTGTCGTGCACGGGCGAGACCTCGGGCTATTGCACTGGTCTTACAAGCGCTTCCTCGAGCGCAAAATCCGCGAGAAATTTCCGTTCGTCGGCACACCGATTATGTTTAGCTTTCGCAATGACCAAGATTCACGTAACAAGCAAACAGGAAAACCAAAATCATGACTAACCAGTTAAGCCAAATCGATCAAAAAAGCTTAGAACAAGCCAAGGAAATTTTTACTAATAAGCAAATCGACCAGATTGAAGTAGGCACGATTCGTGGTTTACAACAAATTCATCAATATCTTTTCGACGGATTGTATGATTTTGCTGGGCAAATCCGTCAACAAAATCTCTCTAAAGGCAATTTTCGCTTTGCCAATGCTCTGTATTTAGAAGATATGCTGCCAAAAATCAGCCAAATGAGTGAAGCCACCTTCGATGATATTATCAAAAAATATGTAGAAATGAATATTGCCCACCCCTTCCTAGAAGGCAATGGGCGCAGTACTCGTATTTGGCTAGATCTCATACTAAAACGTGCTCTAGGCAAAATGGTTGATTGGTCAAAGATCGATAAGCATCTCTACCTTCAAGCCATGGAACGTAGCCCGGTCAATGATCTGGAGATTCGCACTCTTATTCAAGATCATCTGACTACTGATCTTAGTCAACCTACAATCTTCAAAGGTTTAGAAAACTCATATTATTATGAGATTTAAAAAAACGCGACCCAAACGGCCACGTTTTTAAACTTACCGGAAAATGTCATCAAAATTACGAAGCCAATGTCTCTAACAAATCATAGACCGGCCAAAAGTAATACTTGCTGTCTACCTGCGTCAGCTCTTCCAGGCCCGCCCGTTCTTTTACTCTCAATTGGTTGATGATTCCCGTACAATCAATTGGCTGCGAGCGCTTCCGCTTGATCCTTGCCTGAGCTACTGTATTGAACATAGGCTGAAGCACCTCATTCAGAAACAAAGTAGCGATATCTCCGCAGCTTCGATCCTGATACTCATAAACGAACATATTATAGCTGGCCTTGAGACGCAGTTTTCCTGCTTGCAAAGCAATTTCGCTATCAATAACATCATCACCGGCCTGAAACCCCTGCAGCTTATAGCCATAGAACTCGCACTCTCGCTCTAAAAATAATCTAGGCAAGGTATGATCTAGGCTCCACAACGGGTCATAAAAAAATTTCTCCGTATCCTGCCGTAATGGACGATAAATCTTATCAATCCTCTGTTCATGCAGCATCTGACGTCGCCTCACCCTCGGGCGCCCACCTTGTTTATTTGCTCGCTTCATATTTCACCACCACTCTTTCTATTCGTACTAATCATAACAATGTGCCTCCTTTTTAATTTTTTAGAGCAAAAAAGGACTCGTATGCTCTATCCTTCCATTATATCACACTTCATCAAAAAAGTCAATATTGAAGCCACTACCCTACACAAAAGCCCCTACCAGCGGTAGGGGCTTTCCTGTACAGGAGGATAATTGCTACTTAACGAAACCATACTGTCTCAGATGTTTCATAGCTGATAAATATAAGGTATTATCAACGTGCTTCAAGGCAAGAAACCGATTTTCGCTCTGGCAAGCAGTCAATAAGTCGCCGACAGTGTTAATTCCGCAGCACTGCAATCTTGCACGATCTTCTGAATCAAAATCCAATGCCCGCACGTGGCTTCCTGCACTCGGAAAGCACAGCGAATCATCTAATTCTATCGAAGATTTTCCAATTCGACAAAATATCTCTTCACGCGACTGTCGACCTAGATTCCTTATCCTTCCTATTCTATGCAAACCGTCTTCAGCCCCATTAGCAAACAACGCGATTAGGTCATCAATACCCTCGATTCCAGTTCTCTTCAGACCATTGTATGATCGCACTGAAAAATCAAATACCGAGATTTTATCGTCTATCGTAACCACGTCATCGCCCTTCGGCAATAGACCAACTCTACGCAAAATCGCTACAACCACGCACCATTCTAGCAAAGTAGTATCCTGCAGCTTACTAAAATTAGCAAAGTCACCAAAGAACTGCACCGCTTCATTAACCGTATGTAGCGCTAATCTCTGCAGTACAGCTTTAGTCCGATGAGGCCAGAAAATCTGTGTAACCGGGCCATCGAGGTTCATATCCTTCGCACCTGTCGTCCCCAGCTGTTCCCATCCAAAGTCCTCTGGGCAATCTTTGCACTGCTTAATCTCTAACATCAATGTTTCCATTCTCATCAAAGCCTGATCGCGCCTTTCATTATAGAATCGTACTTCATCCATCAACTGCTGCACCTGTTCATACAATCTCTCCATAGATTCGCCTGCATCAAACCGCATATTCTGGTCACAATGTAGTAAACCAAGGGTCTTATTCTCCGTCAAAAGATGTCGATAATTCACATTCTCATAAGAACGATAACACAATGCTGCTGACGAACGCAAATTCTCTACCGCCTTCTTAAAAACCTCATGTAGTGGCTGCCCGTAGAGCTTCTTCTCATCGTTTGCCGGCGAGTCAAAATCGCCTAGCACACGTCTTAAAGCATATGCATGGGATTCATACATAGCCTCGTTCAGGCAAAATTCAACACGTCCACGCATTTCTTCCGCCGTCATATCCAGGTCTTGAAAAACTACCTCTTTTCCCCGCACATGGAGCTCACTCTCCAGCTCAAACGCAATCGCATAGATGCTTTCGATAAAACTTAAGCTCAGTCCTTTCAGATTATTTGGATATAATTCTGTATCAGCCATATAACTTCCTCCTTTTTAATTTACTTATCATGTTTTATAGGGGAAATGATATATCCCCATACCATCATTTTACCACACTTTATCAAAAAGGTCAATAGTACTTATGGTTTCTAGACCATTTTGCAAGCATTTTGCGCCATAGACACCCACCCCTTGAGCACTTCTCTCACCTCAGCTGTATTCTTGCACTCCATCATCTTCGCCCTCAGCTCACTTGCACCAGGGAAGCCATGCACATAAATCTTAAAATAATGTTTCAAGGGATCAAAAGCCAAACCCCGTCGTACCTTGGTATCACCACCATCCCCTAGGGCCATAGCCCGCTTAGCCTTCAACCTACCGTCCTCCAAATCAAACAGTTCCAAATGATACCTGAGTAAATCCAACAGCTCCGTCTGAATAGGTTCATGCTCAGTAAAACAATACGGATTCTCGAACACCCCCCGCCCGATCATCCAGCCATCCACTTGCGGATACTTCCCAGAAAGCTCCCGCACCATCGCTAGATCCTTAATATCACCATTAAAAATCACTTTGGTCTGCGGCGAAAAGGCCCGGCACAGCCCCAAAATATCCGGAATCAAGCTAAAATGCGCTGGCACTTTCGACATTTCTTTACGGGTCCTCAGGTGCACCGTCAAGGCTGCCGGCTTTTCCTCTAGCAGCACCGGCAACCAATCCCGATACTCATTCACCTCCGTATAGCCCAATCTCGTCTTCACGGATACAGGGAGATTCGTCGCCTCCCGCGCTCGGCGCAAACATTCCACCGCAAGATCCGGAGTCCGAATCATCGCCGCCCCGCCTCCAGCAGCATTTACATGTCGATCCGGACAGCCCATATTAATATCCAGCCCAGAAAAACCCAAATCCTCCAGAGCTCCCGCCAGCTCTGCAAAATGCTCGGGATTCTTTCCCCAAATTTGCGCGATAATCGGCGCATCAGTCGGCACCACCGCCAATCTCTCTAAGGCATTCTCCCGCCCCTTTTCTGAGGCAAAACTCGAAACATTAGTAAACTCCGTAAAAAACAAATCTGGCCGCCCCGCCCGGGCAATCACTTGCCGAAAAATCACATCCGTCACACCTTCCATCGGTGCCAAAACCGTAAAACCATGCGGCAGCTCATTCCAAATATTATTCATCACTTTTCATATTATAACACATTCATCCACAAAATAACCTCCAGACTCAAGGTCCAGAGGTCACACAAATAATTCTAGCAAAAGCACTTATCTCGAGCCGTAAGCTTCCTCAATGCTATCGAAATCAAACTCCGCCCTGATAGCCTCAATGCTAAAACCCTCGCCAGAGAGATCAATCTCGCAGCCGTCCAAGGGAATATTGATCCACCTCTACCCAAGCGATTTCCATTTCGTCATGTTTAATGCGCACCGTGTCATCAGAACTGCCAATTTCATCAAACAGATCCATCAGACCGACCATCTGTGCATGAGTGATCAAATTCTCCTCCGCGATGCTTTTTAAGGCAAATGACTTCTGGAACAATAGTTGATCTGTGGGTTCCGGCTCGACTTTATGATAAATCGTCGAGAATAAGATCACAAACCGCGAATCAGATGCGTCATCATGTCCGGAATAGACCGGGATAGTAGGATCAATACTCTCAAACCAGTACCCCGTCCGCATATCAGGTGTAATTTCGATTATCTTAATATCACCCTGATGTTCCTTCAGTCCGTCAGGCAATATTGGCTCTTCGAACCGTGTACTAATCGTCTCACCTACTGCCGCCGTATTCACCCAGCTGTCCTCATAAAATATCAATGGCAATACCACTATTCATCTCTATTATCCTGACCGAAAATTTGCAATCATACCCCAAAAAACCATAAACGAATAAAACCCCAACGCAGCATGTCGGGGTTTTCAATGTTAGTTTACAGATAACAAGGCATAATTTTTATGTTTGGCTCATAATATTCTATAGTCTGAATCATCGGATCTTTACCGGGGTAGAACCTATATACCGTACTGCCCAGATCCGGACGACAGCTCGCCAACACCCATTCCATACCCAGATCCTCATCATCTTTGGTTTTAATGATGATTATCTTATCCGGTGCCATTGGCTCAGTGCAGAAATGCGCGATTTTTATCCCCCAATTCCTATAGCTACAATAATTCAAGTCCAAAGTAATAGATTTGATGCCCTCCGGCAAAGAACTATAATCTTCTTCTCCCCGTTGCGCTACGGATAATCTCCGGCGCACCTCATCAATCAGATCTTTAAATTCTTCCGCTTCCAGAAACCGATCTTGCTGGCAGATCAATAATGTTATATAACCATTTTCGGCAATTTCTACCACTCGCACAACCCACTCTCCATCTCGGCCGGCAAAAATCTTTTCCACTCTTGCGCAATCCCAGATCTCCACCTTCGGAATTAACCGATACAATTCCTTACAGCTCTCAAGCAAAATTTGATGATACCAACTTTCAAAAGTGTCATTAAGTCCAAAAACCATCAGTTGTAAGATCCCCATACCATTGCCTAAGGAGCAAGGCAAAAAATCTCGCTCCAAAACCTTTGGCACACTCCGACGCATCAAAACTTTAAGATTGTCCACAACACAGCCCACTAAAGCATGTGGCTTAGACAGATTCGGATCCAGCTCCGTAGCATCCACCATATTTTCATTGCATCTTTTTACTAAATCCATAGCTTTCCCTCCTTAGTCACTAAAATCGTTTTTGTCAACCAGTGACTACAACACCTGAAATCGCAGTAATCCAGTACGTTCGTTAATGCCGTAATCAATCTCGACTTCCAGACCGGCTTTTAGTAAGCCCAAACCGATCTCATCGCCAAACTCAGGCAAAATCAAGCCCCGCGGAGCATTTTCTGCCATCTTGCCCCGAATCGGCTTTTTCATCGCTGCCAGCGGAGCCGCCACATGATCCACTAAGACCTTGATCGTCTCCGGTTTTTCAAGAACATCCCGCCACACCACATCGCTATTCCGTAGCCGCCTCTTCATCACTAAAAATTCGACCACTTCATCATGATAATCACGGATCTGCCACTTGAAACCATCCACAACCTGATACTGCACTTCATGATCAACCGTATACATATTTCATGCCTCCTTTCTTTTTAAAATACCTTATTTCCTTGAGAAGAAATAAAAAATCTCCCCCCATCTTTCTATTGTATCACAGATTTGTAAAAAAGTCAATAAAAGCGTATTGCTCCACTACCTTTGCAACAAAATAAGGTAAGTTCTATACTTAGATT
>CANOTH010000001.1 GCA_947570505.1 uncultured Candidatus Saccharibacteria bacterium | reverse complement strand
TGAACCGACGACCTCGCAGTCCCGAACCGCGCGCGCTACCAGCTGCGCCACACCCAGAATAACTACATTTTATCACAGAAACTCATCTGCGACAAAAAGATGTTAATTCACCGGTTGTCACTACACCTCAAAAAATCTCAAATTCACCCCTTGCATTTTATACATCGACACGGTATAATAAAGAGCAATGGAATCGTAGCTCAGTTGGTTAGAGCGTCGCCCTGTCACGGCGAAGGTCGCGGGTTCGAGTCTCGTCGGTTCCGCCATAGAAAGGCCTCGACTTTTGTCGAGTTTTTTCTATGGGTAAACGGGAATCAGTTCGTCTTAGTTCGTTATCCCCCCAGCTCCGTAGGAGCCAGGGCGCGGATTTTTGCCTCGTCGGTTCCGTGACATTGACCAGCTTGCGCAGAATTCCCGTATTGCCGAACTAGTATACCAAACAGCGGACGGGGAAACCATTACGACGATAATTGGGGCCACTGGATGGATTTATTTTTGCCCCTCCAAATCCAAGATGAAGGGCAGATGACCAGCCAGGCGATGATGAATACTCTCCTGCCGATTTAGACCATAAATAGCCATCAGTTCCAATATGCATTAAGGCGCCTTCGTCGAGAAAAATAATCCCGCTACGGACGAAGTAACACTTTTAAGAACAAAAAGTGTGGAACCAACGAAATTAGCCCTCTCTTCTCTATAAATACCATCAGAAAAGCACCTTCTGGCGCTAATTTGAACGATATGGGGTACCTCATCGAATCGAAATGGAACGAGATTGCCACGGAGTTCTTCAGAGTTAAACACATTATCTCTGTTTCGCCACTGGCAAGCTATTACCACCGGTAAAAGACTAGTTCGTAAACCAGTCTGCGGTACGCCTGCTCTAATTATAACACAAAAACTCCTTAAAACGTCGAAAAATCGCCAAAAAGAAATCCCCCTAGTGGCTCTGGAACTTGCTCTAGGGGGTGTTGATCGCTCAGTGCACGCCAATCTCACAGGAGCGCAGGTAGAGAGAACAAGCAGGCATAAGAGCTACCAACTCTGAGAGGAGCGGAAACTGACGCAAATAGGCTAGTTCGATCTGACCATATCGAGGAAGATCGGTGGAGACGAGCACACAGGTTTGATAAGAAGCTATATGGTGCAGTCTCGATTGCAGGGGAGTTAAGTTTCTTATGTTTTTTGGCGAGCATTGATTAAGCCCAAAAACATCCTACCTCTATAATAGCATGCTTTTTGCTTTGTGTTTTTTATTTTTGGCGAATTTTCCTTTTGGTGAGCAGGCCAAAACTAATACCCCCTCCCCCATATTTTGGCGACCACCCTGAGTCCTCACATTCTCACTGTGCTGAATGGTCCAGATACGTCTTAATTTCTAATTAAGTTTTACTTCGAAATCTTTGCTTCGGGGCGGTTTATTCAGTTCTTGATTGGCGGCGTGTGCTTCTTAAACATTTCTTCTATTGGCACGCCATACCCCGATTTAGGCTTCAAGTCCATTTTTGCTGTATCATAATATTCTTCTAAGGCAGTGCACACATTTCTATCATGGAAACTGATCGGAGACGCTGGTGCAGGGCAGTTGTCCTTTTGTTCTTCAAGTAGTTCTTTTTGTCCAAACAGCTCCATATAGCTTTGGTTGGCCTGAAGACTATTAGCATTTCGCCTTGCCCTATCCATAAGGACCTTATTGGTTTCATTATCTCTAACTGTTAGGCCTTCATACTTTATATTTTCCCTATTGGACAAGTCGCCCAGTATAAGAAGATGGCGCGAATCTATCGGGAACCAGATCTCGGCCGCAGTAAGTAGGCCGTTATTTTTGGAGCTTGGATAAGGACACAGCACTATCGGATTATCACTAGTAAGCAAACTGGGCTTGTTGTAGCATAGCAGAGACCATGGTCGCTCATAAAAAAGGAAATAATACTCCTTAGCCATGTTTATCTCCAGTATCGTCGCCGAATCTTGTGACAATGTGAACTCTCCAATTTGATGTGGATATTCTAAGAAATCGCGCTGAGTTTTCGTTAAGGTGTTTGCGTCTTTTTCTTTTATTTTTTCGATCAGCAAGCTTTTTGTGCAGTAATCGCTAATAAGTTGCTCACGCCGGCGAGATTTTATGGTTCTGAAAAACTGCATAGATAAATATCGCGACAGTGTCTCTCTGTATTTGTGGCCTGGCGGAGGAATAAAAGCATTTTTTACTATGCACCTCGTAATCCTAGCCGCTTCATCTTCAGTTTGACTATATAGATTCTCAATGGCATCGATCTCTTCTCCAGAGTTACTAAGAATGTTGTAGAATCCAGCTACTCCAGCGGTATTCCGTACGGCTTGGTACGAAATATTTTTGCTCTCCTTATTGAGAACGGCAATTTTGCCAATCCTTTTATCCAAGAATCCTTTCATGTAAAATTGTGGTACTGTGTGATGGTTAGATTTTGTTTTCTCTGTCATATTATCATTTTAGCATCCAATAACAGTTATCTTATAAGAATCTGAGTGACTCTACTCTCCTAGCCGACTCTTTTCGCCTCAGTGGTTGTTTAAGCTTATTATACTATTCCTGCACCCACCAAAAGATTTGCCTTTTATAATGCTTATGTTAAAATAGAAGTAAGGTTAAGGAGGTAAAATTCTGCTTTACAAAATCATTATAATATGATACAATAAGCGGAATAGGAAAAATATGGGAAACGCAGATGACAAACGAACCATCGAGGACTTGGCTAATTGGTTTTTGGCAAAAGAGCCAATGACGCAAAAGAAACTCCAGAAGCTGTGCTATTATGCTGTGGCTTGGGGTTACGCTTTAATGGATAAACCGATTGTTGTCGATAGCGAGTTTGAGGCCTGGGTTCATGGTCCGGTTTCACCGACATTGTATCAAAAATATAAGTCTAAAGGCTGGAACGACATTCCAAAGGTGGAGAAAGCGCCAATTTTCCCGAAAGATGTAGAAGAATTGCTCGAAACCGTTTGGGCTACCTATGGAGAACAGAGCGGTAATGCTCTAGAAGCTCTATCTCACACAGAAAAACCATGGAAAGAAGCGCGTTCCGACTTAAGTGAGGATGAGCGTGGTAATGTAAAAATTTCTCCAAAGACTATGCGGGCATTTTACCTTTCAATTTATAGTGGTGATGACAAATAAGATTGGCGGATTCGAAAAAGTCCTCAGTAAATTGCCGGATGCTGAAAAAGCAAGGTTAACAAAAGAAGCGGAGGCTTACTTTAGGATAGCTTTCGATTATCAGCTTGAACCCAGGTATAACTTCTCGTCTATTAGTACCGTTCTTCACCCAAACTGCTACATAGGAAGTGAACCGAACAGAACTCTAACGGATGCGGAAAAATTAGAACTATTCAATGCCTTTTCAAAGTTCGTAGAAGATAGTGTCACTATGACGTATAACCAAGTAGAGGAAAAGTACGGTGGCCACCCGCCAGATAAGGATGATAGGAAGATTGATGATGGTGAGGAGTGTTCTGCTTTTCATTATCAGATGGCTGTTGATGGCCTAGGGAAGACGGCGAGAATACACGGTCATATTAAAAACGGTCACTTTGTCGTGACCCGTATGGACTGGAGTCACAGGTTTCATACTAAGAAGCATTAACTGAGTTTTGCCACGTTTTCTTAAGCATTTGGGGTTTCCAACTAGGAAAACTCTCTTTACCAATTTCCTACATAAGTATAATAGGCATACGCCAGATGGAAAGTGAGATGGAACGTGATTTTTGGCGAGTTTACATTTGCCCCCCCAAAAAATACCCCTACCCTTTGGTGTTATAGTAGAGGTATATGGCACGACCTAGTAAATACACTCCAGAACTCACCAAACGCGTGCGTCAGTATATCGCTGACGGGCTGACTATTCGTGATGCTTGTTATGGAGTTGGAATATCGGAAGACACGTTTTGTCGTTGGCGCAGGGAGAAGCCTGATTTTGCTAAGCTAGTACATGAAGCCACTAATGCTCAATGCTGGAGCAGTGCTGGCTTGGCGCGTACTAGCGAGTATCGACGCTACCAGAGGCGCATAAAACGCGCCCAGAAGCAGGTCTTGGATGAGAAACGGTCAAAGACCTATCTCGACACTAAAGAAGCCAAAGAAACGCCTCCAAATGCCTTTATACGACATTCTAGCCACGCAAAATCCTCTAGCGGTTTTGGTGCCGCGAAAAGGCTCATGGAGCGCAATGCGCCGCCGACCAATGACTTTAGCGAGCTAGTATGCTGCGCACCGTACTATAATCCTGCAACCAATAAAGTAGAGTGGGTAGAACGAGAAACCTATGGCAAGCCAGTGCTTCATTGTTGCAGTGTGGAGAAGTGGCGAGAGATAATTGGCTAGCAAAAAATCGCTACTAGACACGCAATCGCAATGCCAAATAATATCAGGCAGATAATAAAGCAGATCAGACCAATTACAAAAGCTCCAGTGCTGACTTTATGGTTTGAGCGCTTGGTGCTTTCTTGACCCATTATGTAGTACCACCAAGGATTATCCACAGCTATCTAGTCTCCGTCAGTCGCTACCTCATTTTCGTAGTCTTTACTTATTTTAGATTTTTGCATTGTTATTTCGATTTTAGAAATAATTTCTCCTGGATTGATATCTAATCCTCGCACTTCCTCGCGTAGTCTTCCAAGTTCAGGCTCTATGAAATAATGTGCTTTTTTACCACTCATGCTTTTCAGAGCAACATACAGATTTAGCTGAGGGTTGCCGTTTTTATCCGTCTCTATATTACCCCAAGCAGAATAGTAATCGGACGCACCTTTTGGCAATTTTGCCTTTTTGAATTCAATCTGTACAAGCTGGTCGTCTATCCTGGTGACTTGAGTGTTTTTATATTCCTCGCTAGCTACAAATGCCCGAGCGCGCCTCCTGTGTTCGTCTTCGTTAAACTTATATCCAGAATAATCGCCATCTTCTGCGCAGCATTTGTCGCACCACCATGCTTCATATGCCTCATCAAACTCGTTAGTCATCGTCTTACGATAAAGTGGAATATTTACATGTTTATGACAATGAAAATGAATGCCGCTATCTCCACAATAGTACAGCATTTTACCGCCATTGTCCCAATTTTCTTGACGAGATATTGGATTACAGCAGTCGCCGGGATGAGTATCTCCATTTAACTCACAAACGCTAAAAGCTGGCGTATCATCCATAAACTGATATACTTTTGGTTCTTTCTTTTCTTGTGGCTTCATGTTTAATTAAATAACCTTCCTGAGCTAATTATACTATCATTTCTCAGCTCAGCGTAATTTAGCATATCTCGGAGCGTAGCTCGCTTGTTTCGCCAGCCGTTAAAGGTCTCATCACCAAGAATAGCATAATGCCAAGTCTTGCCTTCTCGCTTGTCGGCTGGGAGTTTATTGATACGGTCAACCCAATTACAGGCAGAGCGTTGTTTACGTTTCACATTCTCGGCAGAAAGCTGGTCTTGAGCTTTGGTTTCGACGAGATAGATATCGTCACCAAAGCGGACAAGGAAGTCGGGGATATAGTTTGACGGCAAACCGTCTTCTCGGACATAACGGAAACGGAGAAAAGTATGTTTACGCTCGATTACTTTACAGAAAGCGTCCACTTCGCCGTCATTATCGGCAAACTCACAGAAGTCTTTCTCATACAAGCCCTTATTGCTCGGATATGGCAGTTTCTCATAGATACACTTCACAGGTTCAATGGCATAGTTCTCACGTACCATGATACGATCGACACTCGACATAGCGTTAAATACTACCTCAGCCTCATTATCGACTTCAGTTTGCTCCTGAGCCTCGAGAATGAGCATGGAGATTTGAGACGAGATATGGTTAATAATCTGCTCAAGCCGTAGTACTTTCCAGACTTCGGGGAGCTGAGGGTTTACTCCCTGGCCAAACAGTTTATTCCGAATATATTTATCGGTCAAGCGAGCTACGTCATTACTACCGACAGCAATAGCTGGCAAGTCGTTACCTCGGCGGTGCTTACTGACAGCGTCAACTGGCGTACCAAGTTTATTGATAATACGATTTACGATACGCATGAGATAGTCGTTATAACTACTGGCTTGGAAGACACCGCTTGTAACGTCAAAGTCGCCAAAGTGAGTATTCTCGGTTACTTCAGTGCTAATCCATTTCTCATTGTCGGGCACAAATTTTTGGAGCTCGGAGAGCGGAATATGGTAGGCTTTGAGTAGATTCACGTCGAGATTTGGGGACTTCATGATTTCAGTAGCCTCTTGGATAATAGTTGGGATACGGAAGTCGTACTGTTCGTAGTCGGGCTTGAGACCAACCTTCAAAAGGTCGCCTTTGACTTTGCCTTCGTCGTCAGGGTCGTCTTCGCCTTCGTCGATACCGATAACGCCTTCTTCGATTAAGCTCTGATAAAACTCTCGGAAAGCTGGGTGCTCGACGATCGAAAGTACATCAAAGTAGTTCGTGGCGGTCTTTTTCTCTTCGAGGATACGGTGACGATTCTCACGTTTGAGCTCGTCAATTTCTGGGTTACCTCGCCACATGAGACGGAGACCTCGACCAATAGTTTGTTCAAGTAGAATACCCGAAGTGGTAGAGCGGAGCGGCACAATGACGCAGATATTATTGACGTCAAAACCTTCCCTTAGCATGAGGACGGAGATAACGATTCGGGGTTTCTTATGACGGTCGAGAGCGAAGAGCTGCTGTTTCATGTCCTCCCACTCGTCTTGGCCGACTTCCCCCCTTTTATTACTATGAATCTCCAAGATATCGTCAGTGTCTCGACCTTCGGAGAGGAGAAAATCACGTACATACGGTACAACTTCGGTATCTTCGCACATAATAAGCATTTTGGGAACTTTGTCGGGGTCAACCGTAGCAAAACTTTGCTCCAAGATATTCAACTTCGCTAGACCTGCTCGGAGCATTTGGCGTTGGCCGTCGGAGAGGTCGATAATATCTTTCTTGTCGTCACGCAAGACCTTATAATCAAGGGCCTCGGTGTTTAGCTCTTTACGTTCGTCGAGCACGACGGTCTTCACGAGGCCAGTTTGGATAGCAGTCTTGAGTTCAAAATCGACTACGATATGTAGGAAATAGACCTTCTCCTTGCCACGCTGGTTATATGGTGTAGCGGAAAAATCAAGCTGGAGATAGCGAATACCTTTCGGCTCGGCGATATAACGAAGACTCTTCTGCCATTCCACCTCGCCAGTCTCGCCATGTTTCTTTACTTCGTGGATATGGTGAGCCTCGTCGTTAATGACCATGAGGTCAGGGAGATTACGCAAGAACTCGAGCTCACGCTTATCACCGAGCGAGCGGTCGAGGTCGTCCAAGCCATGCCCAGCACTCGTACCAGGAGAAACTGGCAAGCTCCAGCTCTCGCCGCTTTCTTTCGCATCATCAACCCCCATAAGTAAATGAAAGTTCGTAATCGCTACGATACCGTCGCCAGTAACCGTACTACCGATACCAGTCTTCTCGACTACACTACCTTGGAGAAAACCAAACATTTCTTCTCGGTACTCGTCAGGAATAAAGAGGTCTTGGTTTTGTTTAAGGTCGCAAGTCTCAAAGTCTCGAGTGTCGCCATTATCTTCGTTACGACCTCGGAAAGCGTCAAGCAGGCGATCATAAACGATTAGCCCAGGAGCGACAATGAGGAAGTTTTTCGTATAGCGTTCACTATCTTCATGACGAGCATTGAGATACTGCCAAACTACTAGAGCCTCAAGCACCCAAGTTTTGCCTGTGCCAGTCGCCATTTTGACACAGTATTTCGGGCAGTTATAAGTCGAGGTCGGGCCAGTAATACTCTCCATGCCGCTACCTTTCTCGGAGAGGAGTTGAGGAGCGATAGCGTCATAAGCCTCGAGGACAGTGCTGGTATGTAGGACTTCGTAAAGGTAGATAATGTTCAGAATGGCTTGACGCTGGCCTTTATGGAAGTTAATTGGACGCAAATCAGTATAAGCTGGGTCGAACCAGTACGTAAGCAGAGACTTAGTGGTCGGAGTGACGTTCTCGAGAAAAGTGCCGTCTGCCCAGGCAGAGTTCGCTTGGTCAGATACCGCCTCGGCAAAGGCGAGTGGTGGATATTTTGCCATATTATTTTACCTCCAATACAACTTCACTTTCTAAACCAAAGACGTCAACGGCACGTACAGCAACCTTGCTCGACGCTCCGAGTGGAATACGGGTCTTCGTGATAACATGAAGGTTGTCGCCGTCATTATCGGTATTGCCTCGGTAGTCCTGCCAAACGCTACGAAAAGTCTTGCCGTCGTAATTTGGATCGATTGCCCAGTATTCGATAAGAGCGAGTGGGTCTCGAGCGATAATCTCATCCATTTTCTTACGGTTCTTTTCGTCAAGCGGCAAAGCGTCGGCGGAGAGAATAACATAGTTCTCGAGTTCTATTTCTACTTCGTCACCAATGATAACAGGGTCTTTCAAGGTGAGATACTGGAGCGAGGTAAAGCGAACAGGCGTGCGGATAGTGCCGTCTTCGTCAACGGCAACCTTCTCATGGAGTTTCTTAAAGCTCGTCTTGCTCTTCAACTGGTCAAGTAGGTCAGGCGGGATAACTCGGAAGTCCACCACATTATCGAAGTCGCCGAAAATACTATTAGCGATTTCTCCTAATTTCGGGTCAAACGTCCAGCCGAGAACAGTGATTTTATCCCAACCACCCTGGAAGGTCTCCATATACTCCTGGGCCTCGACGAGAGTATTATAACCAACGACAGCACTCGGCGAGACGACCATGACGAGATGCTTGGTGCGAGGGATACGGCCGAGATTATGCTTAGGGTTCTCCTCGGGACGAAACGGCACGGCTCCGTAAAGTTGGAGAACGACTTGATTCAGGTCGCCGATACGGTAACGACTGCCAAAAGTAGCCGACATTTGCTCGCGTTGATAATCACCGATGGACTGATAGAAAAATTCTTTCGTCTCATTATCGATAAAACGCTTACGCATAATCATGGTGGCGGGCTTACCGATATCGGAGGTGATCCATTTCCGACCCAACTTCTCAGCAACGGCTGCCGTCGTGCCAGAGCCACCGAAGAAATCAGCAACGATAGAACCTTCGTTTGAAGATGCCTTGATGATACGTTCGAGGAGTTTTTCGGGTTTTTGAGTAGCATAGTCAACTCTCTCGTCCGCTCGAGGATTAATTACTGGTATTTCCCAAACGTCTCCCATGGTCGTAGCCGTAACATTAGTGTATGAGATTTTATCATATTTTGAAAAATCAACCTTTTGCCTCGCCTTTTCTTCATTATAGACAAGTAGTTTTTTGACCCCATTATCAACTACGACGTGATAACCCCTCTCATACCTATCGTTATTTCTTACATCATCTGGAATTGGTTCGTAATAATTATCCTTAGTTTTTGCGTAAAATAAAATGGAATCGTGCATATGAGGAAAAAGATTATTACTACGCCTCGAAAATCTGTGATAACTCCAGATTATATCGTTTCTAAAGTTTTCTTTCCCGAAAATATCGTCAAGCAAGATTTTTACATAATCTCCAACATGCCAATCCAAATGAACATAAATACTCCCTTTCTCGCTCAACAATTCCCTCATCAGCACGAGCCGAGGATACATATATTTCAGATAAGCAACGGTGCCTTTCACCTCCTCGCCACCAACACTATTACTCCAAGTGTCAGCATAAGCAAACTGCTCGAGGACGGTCGGCTTACTGTCTATACTCGCTCCTGGTAGCTCAATTTTCGTACGGTAGTCGGCTTTACTATCGTATGGTGGGTCGATATAGATTAGGTCGATTTTGCCACGTATGCTTGGCAAACCAGTATCAGGGTCGCCAGCCAGCAGTGCCTGCATTGCCAAGAGATTATCACCGTAAATCAGACGGTTCGTCCAGCGTTCAGGCCGACGCTCGCCCGAGATAGCAGCGAGTGCCGTAGCTCCAAGTTCGGACTGAGCCCGATCTTTATTCGGAGCGACTAGCTCGTTAGTTTGTAAAGAAATACGGGAGGTATTTGATAGCCCCTCTAAAATGCGGTTTGCCTCACGCCTACCCTCGCTGACAACCTTGGGGAGTAATTCTATAATGCTGCTCATTTTATTAACCTTTACCTTTAGAGCAGTACCTCCGACAACACCAGTTTAACGGCATCAAGATAAAAAACGACACCGTGTAATCGGTGTTGAAGTCGATCCAAGCGATAAGCATACGGGTTCGCACGCATTATCGACACACGGTGCCGTTTTAATCGTGCGACAAAGTTCCGCATCTTATCACTTAGCTTACTGCTTGGATTTTTATAACTTCAACATCTTAATTATATCATAAAGAGCATATGATTACCAGGAGTAAAATACACAAACTTCAGAAAACCCGACTTTTCACCAAAAGCGTAAAAACACTACACTAATTTCGTGTTAACATAGAACCACGAGACACTGCTCGGCTATTGGCCAAACGAGCAGTCAATCTTACTGACATCTTCGGCGACGTACGCCAGCATACAAACTCTTGGCCAGAGGCGTACGTTGATGTCAAAAACCAACTATACTTCAGCTAAAACAAATACTTTAGAGCAATATAATCTCAAACCAATAATCTCCGTCAAAGAAGCAAGGAAACTCCTCGGTAAGAAGGTCTCCGACCAGCTATCAGATGAAGAAGTCGGTAGACTTATTGGAAATATGAGTTTTTTGGCCGATAGATTATTAGACGCAAAACACGTTCCACAAAACGAGAAAATGGTATAATATAGCTATGGTAATGGATAAGAAAAGAGCTTATGGATATATTCGGGTTTCTACTGAGGAGCAATCTTATGGTGGCTCACCCGAAACACAAAAGCAAACCATTCAGAAATATGCAGAAGACAATAGCATTGAGATTCCCAGTGATGGTTGGTATAAGGATCATGCTTCTGGCAAAAATGCCAACAGGCATGACTTGAAAGAAATGCTAAAGCGTATTGAAAACGAAAAAGGCGGCGTTGACTATGTCATTATCTACAACAGTACTCGTATTTCGCGAAATATGCTTACATTCTATAGCGAAATCATGGCACCACTGAGGAAGAATGGTGTACAGCTATTATCTGCGACTGAACATTATGGCGAAGCTGACGACCCCACTGGAGATGTTCCGATGATATTGGGTGTTATGACGGGAGAGATTGATAACAAACAAAAATCATTGTCTACTCACAGTAGCATGGATAACCTATTTACCACAGAAGGCTGGTGGATGGGTGGCAGAACTCCGCTGGGGTTCAAGGTTAAACGGGTTCCGGTTGAAGGCAAACAACGTGATGGTCATCAAAAAAGCCATGCCATTCTTGTCCCAGATAATACAAACGGCACAGCTGATAAAATTGCCTTTCTTCTAAACAGGTTCTCCGAAGGGGATTTAAGGCCACCTGGATTGCTTGACATTGCTCATAAGATGGATATTAGGGGCTACAAGGGTGACATTTTGGCGCAAAGCACACTAGATACAATTTTAGCAAATGAGATTTATGCAGGTTGGCATAAATCTAAGACGATGGCGAACAATGAACTGGTCAAAATGAATTTCGATGGTCTTATATCTTGGGAAACCTTTGAAAAGAATCAGCGAATCATTAAAAGCAACGATGACCGTCCTTATGTCGAGAGTGATAATTCATTATATCCACTCAAGAATATCGCTTGCTGTGCTATTTGTGGTGCTGAAATGAGCGAGAGCGAACGGGAGCAATGTTTTAAGAAAGGAAGAAAGATACTTCTGAGAGGAAGTGGACCACAAAATGGTTCTGGTGTTCATAACCCGAGGTATAGCTGTAGTCATAAGGGTCACGGTTCTGCACTCACCTCGGAAATTCACCAAACTTTTGAAGATTACCTCAAGCAAATCACTCCTGAAGAAGGCACGATTAAATTATTCAAAGAGATTGTGAAACGCACGGCGCTCAAAAAACTAGGCAATATCAATAAAGAGATTGAAAAGTATGAGCAGGAACGGGCAGAATTATCTGAGAAGAGGCAAAAAGCCACTGCCGCATTTCTAGATGGCGATATTAGCAAAGAAGAAAAAGAAGAGTATGTCGCAGGACTTGACGCTAAACGCAACAAAATCGATGAAAAACTAGATAAGCTCAAGCAGGCTCAGCTATTAAAGGAGGCTGATATTGAGTATGTCTGCAATTATATGCATGACCCGGTTAAGCTTTGGCATGATGGCAATTTGGAAACTAGGCAAGCACTTCAAAAGATGATTTTCCCAAATGGTATTTACTTTGACCTCAAGAATAAAAAGTGTGGAACGGACAAAATTAGCCCGCTCTTCTCTATAAAAATCATCAAAAAAGCGTCTAATGACGCCAATTTGAACAATATGGGGTGGGATATCGGGATCGAACCGACGACCTTCTGGACCACAATCAGACGCTCTAACCATCTGAGCTAATCCCACCATCCAGCCACCATTATAGCATATTCTGGTGCAAAGGGAAGACCTTCATCGCTAAGCCGCGAGCAAATCGCGCATATGAGGGCGTTTCGTCACAAATTCCTCTCCGAACCGCTTTATCACTGGCAAACTACCCATTATTTTATATTCAAAAAGTGTCATCAGACTTGAAAACTCTTAAGTTTTATCTAATAAAGGCAGATTTGTATAATTATCATGCTAAAACACTTGACTTTTTTACGCAAGTGTGCTATCATGAAAGCATACGTAGTTAGGGTGATTTATAATCTAATCGCCCAAAATTAAGCACATTGAAAAGGAGGATTTTCCATGAAAAGAAGATCAGTGTTTCCATTTATCGGTACCCAGAAGGCAAAGACCACTAATGTGGATCTGTACTTGGGCGACGACCCGAACAAAAACTGGAAGGAATTTATCCAGTGCAGTGAGGAAGTCGTTTCCTACATGTACCTGAATGACAGGTGCGGCCTTGAGGGCTTCGAGAAAAATTACGAGAAGCTCACCAAGGGAAAGACTGTGACGGTTTCCATCAACGCAGAAAGATGGGCAGATGCTCAAATTGTCTTCATTGTCAGTGAAGGCAAAAACTTCCGCTATCTGACGGACTGCAAGGAGGAAGCCATTGAGGGCGACCTTGGAGTTCGCAAAGGTGGTAACATGGCTTCTAAAGGAAGGCCGGTTAGTACAGAAGATGTCGAAGAGCCATGTTTGGCACTTTTCAAGAAACTACTGTTTGACCTGGGGTACGAGCCTACCTGTTTTGCCTTCGACGACAATGAAATGTCAGAAGAACAGCAGAGTGGCGCACCGGAGCAGCAGGAGACACCGACGACGGAGAGCGAGCCGACTGGCGCAAAGACGGAGAAGACTTTCGGCGAAATAGTCGATGACGTCTTAAATTCAGTCATCGTGCCGAACGAGGTCAGCCAGGCAGACAGGAAAGGCGGTGCAATTAGCCTTCCCGAATGGCTTGGTCAGCTCAGCTTGGATGAGCGGGATCAGTATGCTGGTCAGCTGCACAGGTTAGTCAACGGATTAACAGACTATATACAGTTGGTCACAAAAATGGTGAATCAGCTCTCACAGCAGAAAGAGCCAACCGATGAGGAACGTCTGCAGGGAGTCATGGATCTGTTTAAGTGCTCTGCTGAGGAAGCGAAGGACATCCTTGCAAAATATCAGCAGGAGGACGATCTGGACAAAGATACTGAAGCTGACGATGATGAACCGATTCTGCCTCAGCCAAAGCCCGTAGATCCGGAGAATCAGAAGACGCAGCCGGCCGCGAAATACCTTAAGGTACTCACGGACCGTAACGACGTCAATGATGATGATATTCCGGACAAAATTCGGGAATGGGCGGCAGATGACATCGCAGTGACCCGCATCAAGGTCAATGAGGTCTTAAAAGCAGCCAACGTGTGTTATAGCGAAGGCGGCATGAAAGGCCAGCTCGTGCAGTTTCCGAAGCCGAAGCCGAAACAGAAAAAACAGCCGAAGACAAAAAAGTAGGTGGTGTGCCTATGCGCCCGCCGTACAAATGTCATCGGACACATCTTTCACCACATCTCTTATCATATCTCAAAATCCCTCCTTAAGCCCTGTCGTAATCGCGACGGGGCTTATCTTTTGCTCTTATGCTTGAAATAGCTTAGAATGTCAATTACGCAGCTACCTCTAGCATAAGCATTAAAAGTCAAAATAATTCGTCAATATTATCGTAAAATAAGAAAATTTAACAGGGAAGAATATTTTTTATTGTGCTAAAGGTTATTTATGATAAAATACTTGACTTTTTTAAGCATGTGTGCTACAATGGACTTAGTCGGTACGAATCGGATAAAACCGGTTTGCACGAGGTCCATTTACAATCGAATCATCTCAGATACAATGCTCATGTTTGTAAGCATATGTATCTGTTAAAATATAGAGTCATTTTTCATATAGATGGAGTGTGAGCAATTTCGACACTCCCCAACCTCAGTAGTATTTACGGGGGTTGGTACCTCCCGTTTATGCAAGACTGAGTTTAGTAACCCAGAAACCAGTTTTCAAAAATAAATAGGAGGTAGCTCATGGGAAAAATAGCTATTTGGGGCATCGTTGCCCTCTTAACGTTTTTCATTGGAATGCTCTTTGGAGCAACGACATTTTCTGGCAAAACCTTGGTCCGGAAAAATGTCATAACCTTCGGTCGCAGGATGATTTGTGCGGCTGTGACACTAATACTCGTACTCGTGTTTGGTCTGTCAATTTGGCAAACTGCAGTTGCGAGTAGCAAAGTAGCCGAAGAAAGGCGGCAGCAGGAACAGCTGGATGACGCAGCGGCGGAAGCCGAAACTGCAGAGATTCAGACCGTGTCACAGAATGACACGGAGCCTGCCGGTGAAGATGCTGGCGAAGACACAAAGGGAGCGGAAGAACCGGAACCGGAAACAGAGGAGCCCGATTGGGAATCTATGTCGGCAGACTACCTGCTGGACAAACCCAATATGGACAACGGGGCAATCCGTGCGCTGGAAATGACTGAGCGCGACATTCATCGTTTTGATGAGGAGTACGGCAGGGTCTATGACCGTCAATCCTCTAACGAAATGGAGATTTATCGCATATCACACATGGAAAGGCTGAATGCTTTCGGACTTTCCGTATTGGCTAATCAGCAGTACTTCGAGGACAACGAAAATGATCTCGAATATCTCTATGCTATAGACGTGGCTGATGCAGACATTGACGACAAAGTCTTTGCCAAAGCCCGTAAAGAAATGGCGGATCAGTACGAAGAATGGGAAGAGGAGTTAGAAGACCTCGACCCGGACGACAACTATGAAGAATTCTTCCGCAATAAGTTTAAAGAGGAAGTGCTTCATAATCCACTGTTCTGTATTGCGTGGTATGACTTAATGTCGCGCCACGTAGTCTTTACAAAAAACAATCCATGGGTTAAAGAGAATTTGGCAGAAATGCTGAAGGCTTACAAACTTAACCCTAAGGAAAACGACGTCATAGGCACAGCAACTTTCCTCGCCTGGAGCGATGAACATCAAGAGGATGAGGAAAAATGTAGCTACACCCATCGGATCGTAAACGATCAAATGTGGGAATATGCATCATATGCAGCGAGGATGTTTGAATTGACATCATACGATGGGGTCCAGAAGAAGGACTCGGCCCGTAACTGGGCTCTTGATGTAGATGACAAATATTCTGACCTGACCCAGCCAGAGATGCTGGATAAGGCAGAAGATCAGCTGCATAGTAAAGCTGCCATCTTTTCTGTTAAAGAGAACGGAAAGACCCTGGTTCTTTTCGGTATGAATTGCTACGACAGCAGACTTGAAGAGTTTAGCTTAGCAGCACCGAAAAAGACTACAACCACGACCCAGAAGAAAAAGAAAGATCCAACGTATAGTTTAACGGTATATTACCGTGAGCAGAACACAACGAAGGATCTCATTACCCCCGTACCGATCGGCAGATTCGCTGCCGGACATCCGTACGGACCGTTCGCCATCGTCAAAATTGATGACTATACGGCAATCACGACCGCTGAGCAGACTATTGGCACCATGCCGGCAGCTGACCATGCAGTTGTGATTTGGTATAAGAAAAATGCCGCACCGCCGTCTAATGATAATAATCCTGGTGGCGGTGGAGATCCTGATCCCGGTCCGGGGCCGGGTCCTGGTCCTGGACCTGGGCCGAAACCCGGTGGTGATAAACCAAAGGATGATAAGAAGGATCCCGAAAACGATGATGACAATGATCGTGGAAGGGGCGACAATGACAATAAGGGCGACGGCGATGCAGAAGAGCAGAAACCGCCCGCACAGGATACTAAACCATCTGGCGATGGTCAGTCAGGCAATGGAGGCTCATCCGGAGACTCTAACAATAGTGATAATACCAATCACGAAGGCCAGGGCAAAGACGATGCTGCTGAATCGGGCGGCCAAACAACAGTTACAGAACCCAGCGGTGGCGGTGACAAGACGACTTCTGATCCAAGCAAGGATAAGAGTGATGGCCACACCGATGGCGGATTTTAATATAAATGACTCTATATCTGGGAGCACTTTAGCCCAGAACACCCTCACTCGGAGGATGTTGGGGTACCATATATTCCCGGCGGGATTTACTCCGCCGGGGTATACCCAAGATACTCGCATAATTGTGTTTGAGATGATTCGATTGTGGACTGAAGAAGTTTAACAAGATGGACCAGGAAAGTATAAATTAATCAATATCAACTTTAATTTTCATTAAGCCAAATATTAATTTATAAAAGGAGATTACTATGAAACGAGTAATTAAAACCTCACTTGCTTTGGCTGCTAGTGTAGCGGCTATTGCAGGTACGATGGCTCCAGCCTACGTCTCTGCTTGGGGCGATAATGGCGGTGGCCGTCCTAGCTATACCAAAGACCAAATCAACAAGGGTGCTATTGGTAAGTATTGTAATCCAGAAAGCAAGGATTATGCAAAATGTATCAAAGACAAAAATTTCCCAGGCACAATCGTTTTCAACAGTATTTCTGATAGTGTGATTGGTAGTGAAAAGAACTTCGTTGGTACTCGCGAGTGTAACACCGAAGGTTGTCATGGTGCTACTAAGGAAACTATTTGGAATGCAGATGAAATTACGGTTAAGGATAATCAAACTTATATTATCCGTGCCTACGTACATAATAACAACCCAAATGGTACTAGTGCGGTAGCTGAGAACACTAAGGTTGCATTTAGTGTTCCATCTCAGTCTGCAACGGAAACTAAGGTAACTGGCTATATTAGTTCATCTAATGCTACTCCAAGCGAGTACTGGGATTCTGTAGTTTTCAAGAGCGACCGGGCTTTCCACTTGGAATACGTCTACGGATCTGCCCTTCTAGAAAATAACAGTATCGGTAAAGGTGGATTAACTCTTAGCGACGAAATCGTTACTAAAGCAACTGCTGGTGGTACTTTGATTGGTTACGACAAGCTTGATGGTCGTATCCCAGGCTGCTATCAGTATGCAAATTATGTAACTATTCAAGTTAAGGCCGTCTTCGACGACTTCAAGGTTACCAAGCAAGTTCGTCTTGCCGGTGAGAAAAACTGGAATGAAACTGTCACTGCCAATGTTGGTGACAAAGTAGAGTTCCAAATTGAATACTGGAACACCAGCGATAAATGGCAGAACGGTGTCGTAATTCGCGACATTCTTCCACCAAACCTACGTTATGTCCCAGGTTCTACTAAGATTAAGAACTCTAGCCATCCAAATGGCGCAGTCGTAAATGAAGACATCATTACTACTGATGGTATCCAAGTTGGTGATTACGGTCCAGACTCAAATGTCTACGTAATCTTCACTGCTGAAGTGGTCGATGATAGCCTGGCTTGTGGTCAAAACACTTTGATCAACTGGGGCCGTGCTTCAGTCAATGGTGAGAAGGTTCAAAAGGATGATGCTCGCGTCGTCACAAACAAAGTTTGTGAAGATGATCCTACTCCCCCAACCCCAGAAGAACCAAAGCCAACTTTGCCGACTACTGGTCCAAGCATGATGGTTGGTGGTATTGTTGCCACTGGTTCCATCGCAACTGCTGCTGGTTACTACATTGTTAGCCGCCGTCAGCTCAAGCGCTAAGCTTCTTGCGACTCTGGTCTGCTGAGTTTACTCAGCAGACCTCCTAGTTCGGAAGGTTTGACTGCTTTCGCAGAAAGTGAAAAATCCCCTCTTTTACCGGAGGGGATTTTTGGTACTCCGCTTATGATTGCATCTAATAAGGTGTTATAGTACAATGATTACTAGTAACTGTGTGGGGAAGTCTAGTACATTAATAATTGAAGATAAAAGGCAGAATGTACTAGACTCCCCCACCCTAACTCACACAAACATAGAAAAGGAAGGTGAAAATATGGGATATTTTATGATGGAAGTGTTACCACGAATTATAGGATATGGGTTTTGGATTATTGTGTTTCCCTATATTGTCATTAGTATACTGCCCATTAATTGTCACTCCAAAAGTGATACTGAGCGCATACGTCATGGCGGAGTACCATATATTAAGAAGAGGTTGCCAAATGGCGATTGGTATGAGTATAAGGAAGGCGAACGTGATCCGCACAAGCCATATACGGATGCAGAGTTGGCAGCCATGCCAGTTACGGAACGCATAGCCATTAAACGTCCAAACAGAGCCATTCGTAATCTTTCTGCGAATGAATGTCGATGTTGCGGTGGTGGAAGTGTAGTTTCAACTTATGGCTTTTGCCGTGGTGTATTATGTTCGAGATGTGCCGACAAATACATGGCATCAGACTTATGCGGACAAAATCTCGAGTCATATGGAATTGTGGGCAAGGCTAAACTTTATCTATGGATAGAACAGCGACGGCTAGCAATGGATGTACAGGATGGGTTGTTGACAGAAGAAGAAGCTGAGATTGAGGCAAAAAATATATTTGACCATGCCGTAAAGAGCGCCGCTAGGCAAAAACAAAATGAGGAAGAATATGCAAGGCGCCAAGAAGAACTCAAGAACAAGGATCAAGAACTCGCTGATATTGCCAATCGTCTTTTCTAGACAAAGTCCTCCCGCTGCCTTTATCTTCAAATCCGAATAGAGTCGAAGCGCAGCTGCTTCGCCTATTCACAAAAATTTAATATACCCCGCTTATTACAACGGGGTTTATTAAATTCCTAAAATTTCGGGCACACTATGGGTTAGGCGGTGTGAGCCCATTTTGTGCATTATAAATATCGGCCTCAATATTCGCGCGCGTAATTGCTTGAGCACGTTGTAGCTCAGCACCTGTTAGTGGGTTACCAGTGCTTATATTTACAAAAGTACCATCAGGACGTTGCCTAACACCAGGAGGAAGTGCCACATGAGCCCGGGCCTGTGGTGTATTATGTTGTACTTTGAAACTGTCACCAGTATGAACATCGCTATATGTGCTACCATATCGCCCACTAAACCTGTCGCTAGCAGTCATAATATGATCTGCAGCAACAGTCATACCGCTGCCACCTTGCTCGACTAAGCTACCATCAGCAGCGCGGGTGAAGAGATGCTCTACATTAGAATCATCGACATATTTGTATTGGCCATTAGCTTCACGATTGAATAGTCTACCGTTAGTATCATATAAACTAGTACTTGAAGCCATAGCATTATGTGCCGCACGACGAATATTATTGAGTATGCTCTCGTTTTCGGATTTAACGTGAATATTCTCATTCGCTAAAGCATCTGAGGCATTGCGATAAATATCTTCAATTTCGTTAGCACTCATAGTGCCACTATTGATTGCTGCCAAGGCATCTGCTAGCGCGGTATCATTAGCATTAGCCAGGTTAGAAGCATCGGCTTTCCAAGATTCAGCACCATAAGCATCATTATGGTAAGTTCTATTAGTTACCTCACCTTGTTCATTTCTATGTTCTACTTCACGGAATTGGCCATTGAATACATTGCTGTTTTCACCCTTCGCCATCTCTTTCATGGCCTTAGAGAATCCACGATCGCCAGACTTAAATGCACCACCATTTTCGGCCACAAGTGTTTGAGCGGCAAATTGCATACCCCTAGAGACTCTAGCATTATTTCCTCTAGCCTGCTGCTCGGCATAAAGACGTTTATACATAACTTCTTTAATCTTATCTTGTCCATCAGCCGTAGCGCCAATGAACTTTTGCAAGGCACGAACCTTAGCGCGAGCTTCCTGACTATCTGGATCAGCTTCTAATTCGTCTAAAGCCTGGTTGTAAGCTTTTCCTTGCTCATCTAGGTCAGCTTTAAAATCTGCATCATTATCATAAGTATCCATAAAATGCTTAAGTAGTTGTGCTGATTGACGAGACTTAATACCTTCCATCCCATCTTCCGCAGTCTGGTCTGCTATCTGATTAGCAAGCATATAGGCACCAGCAGCATTAATTGCTCTGGTTTGAGCTCGGTTTCTGCCATTAGAATTTAATACTCTATCACCATTAAGACCACGATTATTCATCCAGGTACCCAATCTCCCACGAAAATCACGATTCTCCTGGAATCTATTAGCTCTGCGGTTAGCATTGAATCCAGTCATCCTTTGTTGCCAATCTTTTGTTGCCTCAGCACCCCTAATTGCGCCAGTAGCACTACGACTCAAGCGATCACGAAGTCCCATTATTCGATTCCCCAAATTCCCCATGGCAGTAAATGCGCTGCGTGTGAGTGTAGGAACAAAGAAGAATGGTATGACTTGAATTAATACGGCCACGAGCTGGAAGAAAAATCCTTTATCGCCGCTACCAGACAGATCCGCAAACAATTTTAACGGAATTGCAGCAATTGATGCTACGGCACCACTACTATCGCTAGCTGTCGCTAGTAACAGCCTTGAAGCCATGATCCCACCACCCATCAAAGCTCCACAAATCGGAAACATTAATAGCATAGATGAGAACATCTTAAACCACCGATCATATATCTTCTTAGTATTCGGCAAAGCATAACAGACAATCGCTACTGGAGAAAGCACTGCTAGAATAATTACAGCTGCTTCTCTAGCTGCCAACATGATGGCGAAGAATAACACTCCAATCAAGGTGACGAGGAAAAATAGTGCTAGTGGTATTAGCCACTTATCCCATGTGGCTAATACAATTGCACCAAATGCCGCCCCACCACCCAATGTAAACAACGTCGGGATGATACTGTCTAAAAATACTCCTAGATCAAAGGATTGATCTGTGTAAATTTGATTGGCAAAAGTCACTCCAAATAAATTCTCTAACTCCACTCCCAAGATATTCGACACATCGATCGCAAGCTGGCAAATAATGAACGATAGGTTTATTAATACTACCACCATAATTAAACGTGGCAGGACTTTCTTAATGCTATAATTATCTAAACCAATACCCGTGACTTGGGAGAAGATTACCAACAGAAGCAAAATTACAAATATAATATTGCCCCAGTTTCTGATAGTCTTCCAAATTTCATGAGCTGGGCTATCAGAGGAGTACATACTAGCTTTTACTTCTAGGAAGTTATCTCTCACATAACCGTATGCTCCTTGCGTAGCTTTACTGACTATATCCATGGTTGGGCACAAAATCCATCCTAGTGAGCTAGCACTATTGTAACAATTCGGGGTTTCCGCCACCTCAACCTCGCCACTACCACCTGGACCTTCTGGCTTAACTGGTGGCGGTGTGGACGGTTCAGGATCAGACACCTGACTATTCACATCAGTATACTCATAGCACATAACTATATCGTTTTGCTCGTACCAGTAGATTTGCTCACTCTCGTCCTTGCCGAAGGTATTAGTCTTCTTCAAAATATCATCTAGTTCGTTCAGAGTCTTTTGAGCTTTTTGGCGCCATTCTTCACTGGTGGTGCTCTGACCAAGCAAGGCATTCGCCGCGTGTCGAGATGAAAGGGCAGCACTATTACAAGCTTGCTTCTGTTCGTCCTTGAAGGCTTTTAGCTGCGCACCGTTCATTTCCAGAATTTCGGCAAAGGTTTTTTCGATCTTACTACCCAGATGATTATTCTGGTCCCAAACTACGACCTTTTTCTGAGCATTTTTTGTCGCCTTGACATAGCAAGACTGAATCGTACCATCATCAGAAACGATGTCGTATGGACCAATATAGCCGTCCCCTTTGAGTTGGCTGCTATCCAGCCCCGAACCGCACTTCGACGTAATAGCATAATAATTCTTCAAGTACCAGTCGAGTAGGGTGCGCTGTTCAATAGCATCTAATTTTAGATCATCGTAATTTTTGTATTTCGAGACGTAGCTAATCGCTTTGTTGGCTGCTGCAACCGTGTCTTTAATCTCAAAAGTCGCATCATGTTCACTACCCTTGGTTTCGACACTATTACCTTCGCGTGTATAAGTCCAGCTAAGGCTGTTTAATTTTACTTCTTCGGGAGCACATCCTTGACTCTTGAACTCGCTGACAAAGTCACTCCAGCTACTGCCGGCACTAAACTTTACGGAGCCAATCGTCTGCCAACCCGAACCCGTAAAGGCATGCTTCTGACAGGTGATTTTATTTTTACTAGACTTAATCTTGATAGATTCACCAACTTTATTATTAGCGGTACCGACCGTTCCAAGCTCAGTGCTGTCGGAAGTTTGATATTTGACCTCCATTTTTTCGGATTGAATCTTGCCGTTGCTATCTACCGCCGCACAGACAGAGATGACATTAGTGTAAGTATATTTGATATTTTCACTTTTTGATACACCAGTATAGGTCGTGGTGAGGCAAGTGTCATTGGAGCTGCCAGATTTTTCGTAACCCATATTAGTTAAAAAGCCCGATACATCACCAGTTGATTTTGGTGGAGTAATGCCACCGATAGAATACATACCAGCAAATTTTTTGCCGCTCCCGCTTAGTACTTCTTTACAGTTAATGGAAGTGGTTTCAGAAATACCAGTCGGGAGATAAATTTTACGAGCACCCTTCTTTTGAACCAGAGAATTAGCATCGTTGTATTTGCTAAGTTCTAGCGGACTTTTATAAGCTCCAGATTGATAACATTCATAAAGGCCCGACAGTGCAGCTTTGATAACTAGGCCATCACCGCCCTCTGCTAAGGCTGGTCGAGATATCAAGAATAGGCTCGAAAAAATAGCTAAAAAGACACTAACGACTAAGCTAGTTTTAAAATGCTTTCTGTTCACTTGGCCTCCTTTTCGCTAGGTAAGGTGATGGGATTTTGGAATTGTTTACTAATAGTCCAGCAATCTTGAGTAAGAAATTGTACTAACGATTCAATAGCTTCGTCCGCCAAAAAGGCCGACTGATCAATCATGTCAATGTACTCTAAAAGTGCCTCGTCATTAATTTGGGGACAAGTATTATTAATCTCTCCCGACACTAAACAACCCGCGATGTTATACTGATCATAATAGTCAATTAAGGCGCCATACTGAGCCAGCTTATAATCTACATAGCTATCAGCATAAATTACGTTAAATTCTAGCAAAGGATCAAAGATTTCTTTAGTATAGGATGTTGCGGCTGACTTGCCGGAATCTGCTAAAGTAGATACGATAGTAGACTCATTTGGTTCAGCTAGTTGGTGGTAGGCCCGCAAGAATCGATAGGCATTACGATATTCATCTAAGGCTGCTAGAAGAGTTGTGTTGGCCGAATCGCCCAGTTCATGATATTTGTCAACCGATTCATTTAGTAAAGTCTCAGTTTTGTCCCAATAAGTTTGCCCGAAGGTATCATTTTCTAATTGTTCTTCTAGATTATAAACTGACCAACGGTCATATTCTGCTGGCAATGCAGTGTCTTTGTCTTCTCCAAAAAGTAAATAGTTGGCATATTGATGGAACTTTTTCTCGGACACAGCGGTAATTCTAGACCTACCAGAACCCTTGATGAATAGAAATACCATCATTATAACAATAGTTATAATGATGGCAACAGCACCAATAATCAGTGGTTTTTTATTTAAAGCACTTTTGCGTGGAGCATTATTCAAGATAATATCGCCCTGTCCGCTACTAGCGAAAGTACCTGAATTCTCTACTGGAGAAATACTACCAACTGGTGCTGGCAAATTACTGGCATGATTATTTGAGCCATCTGAAGCTGGCGGTGTAAAAATTGGCTGCGGGGCAGCAGAAGAAGTTTTGTTTTCGCTTTCACGACCGTCCATGAGTATATTATATCATAAGCTTTTTAAAATAAAATAAGAAGTCCCACTGTAATCTCGTAATCTGTGGTAGAATATAGGGAACGGGGGCATAGCTCAGGGGTTAGAGCAGGCGGCTCATAACCGCTTGGTCGTTGGTTCGAAACCAACTGCCCCCACCATTCAGCGTCGCAATACTTGGTATAGTGGCGCTGAATGTTTTTTTTGCGAATTAATTAGCATAAGCCATCATTATAACTATTATTAGATGCAATCATAAACGGAGTATGATCACCCATGATATAATATATTCATGAGCGGGATTAAAACTCGGTTGCGCAAGTTTCAATATTGGCTCAAACACGATCTTTTTGTGTTTGATAATATTTTTCTGCTCGGAGCATTGATTTTTAGCCTGATGTGGACTTGGGGTTCAGTAAGCTCTATGTCACGCAACTGGAGTCTAGCGGAAGAGCTAGCCAGCAAGCAACGCGAAAAGGCTCTGCTAGAACTAGAAGTCGAGACTTTAGAATTAGAGAATGATTATTATCTTTCTGACGAGTATCAAGAGCTAGCCGCCCGCAAATATCAAGGCAAAATGTTGGCGGGGGAAACAATGGTATATTTGCCAGACAATTCTGAGCTGGCTAAAAATAAACATAAAACCGTCGCTACGGAAGAAAATTTAGCTACCGAGACTAGAAGTAATTTTGAGCAATGGCTATCATTTCTTTTTGGTATTTAGTAGTATAAATAATATATAAAACGCAAAAATCAAGAGTTCATTTATTAAAAAACTTATGATAATATAGAAACATGAGGAGGAAAACAGAGAAAAAAGGGTTCACCATTCTTGAGGTGATGCTTTTTTTGGCAATAACAGGATTAATGTTAATCGGGGTGATTGGTGGCACGTATTCAGCAATCGCCAGCCAGCGCTACACAGATTCCGTGCGTTCATTCGCAGAGTTCTTGCGCCAGACCTATGCCGAGGTCATTAGCCCAGAAACTCTTAAAGAACAAGGAGGGAATGATAATGAGCTAGCCATCTATGGTAAGGCAATTGTATTTGGAGCAGATGGTGCTAGCTCCGATACGAAAGACGACCATATTTATACTGTTACGTTGGTAGGTAGTGCTGAAGTGCCTAGTACCCAAAAAACCACCTCTTCCGATCCGGCTACCGCTCTTTCGGATGTGGGTTTGAAGTTTCTCTGCGAGGGTACAATATCAGGTGCTGCCAGTACAGTTACCAACTATGCGATTCCTTGGCAAGCAAAAGTCATGGCGCCAAAAGGAGACACGAAACCAGACTCTGGAGCTGAAAAAGAAGATTTTAAGGGCACGGTCATTATTGCTCGTACTCCTGGATCTGGCGCAGTACACACACTGTATGCCAAAGATTATCAACCTTATGGAATTAAAGAGAACAACTGTAATTCGTATAATGAGACTGGTCCTTCGGCGGGTAATGACAGTATAACAAAACAACTAAGCACAGGCAAATTCAAATATAATGCTATTAATTTCTGTATCAAAGAAGATCAATCATCAAACACTAGCAGAATGCGTGATATTAGGTTGGCAGAAGATGGTCGTAATACCTCTGCGATTTCGTTAATTGATTTGGATGGCGAGGACTCATGGTGTCGTTAAAGAAAAAGACCAAGATTGATATATACCAGACCAAACGTGGTGATACTATCATTGAAGTAATGTTTGCTATTGCAGTATTCTGTTTGGTGGCTGTAATATCTATAGCCATGATGAATATGGGTGTCGCACAGGCTGAGGGCTCTCTAGAAGTCGTAACCACACGCAATGAACTGAATGCGCAGGCTGAAGCGCTAAGGTTTATTCATAGTTCGTATATTGCTGAGCGGACTTTACCGGATCCAACAGTACCTGGTTTTAGTCTTGCTAAATCGCCAAAATATCAAATTTATACTCAACTCTGGCAGACGATTACGGATAACGCAATAGAACCAGGACAGTTGGGAGATTTTGCGAAGTTGGGCGAATTAGTCGTGGGGGGATGTGAAAGGATTTATGAGACAGATGGTACTCACTCTTCTCTGCTTTCAAAGGCTCATGGCTTTGTGATTAATACTAGAGATATAACCACGAGGGTTAGTGTAAGTACACCGAGCCAAGTAAATCCTACAGTTGCATATATACCATCATTCGGTAGCGGTAATTCTCATAGGACGTTATCGAATGGAGACCCCATTTTTGCTCCATCCCCACTGAATGCTCGGCTCGTTTTCTATCAGCCAACTATAAGCGGAGATAGCACTGAATCTGACTTTGGCTATAACAGTCAGCAAAATCGCGTACTGAAATCCGAAGGAATTTGGGTAATCGCCGTCAAAGGAGTAACTGACATGACTAGCGCATTAGGTACTGAGCCAGAGTTTTATGATTTTTACATTCAAAGCTGCTGGAATGGACCAACTGGCAATACTCCACAGTCTATTGATACCGTTATTCGATTGTATAATCCAAAGGGCGCATTATGAATATGAAGAAAAAAATACTCAACTATTCTGATGTCAAAAGTGGCTTTACTATGGTGGAGCTATCACTTACCATGGCTTTTGTGGCAGTATTGTTAATCACGATTGCCGTTATTACGAGCAATATCATGACAATTTATCAGAAAGGCTTAACCATCAAAGCTGTGAACAGTGTAGGTCGCGGATTAACCGATGAGTTCATTACTGGAATTACGAGTGCCCCAGCTGTAGATACTACGAGTTTGTGTAATAGTCATATTACCGATAACAAGAACAAATGCGAGGATGAACAGGCATTTAATTTTGTGTTTCAAGAATATAGACCTACTTCTGGCGATTTTAAGGACAAACAGCTATATGGAGTATTCTGTACGGGTAATTATTCGTATTTATGGAATACATATTATGGTGAAAAGGCTGGCAAGACTATTACGATTAAGTACAAAATACGCAATGATGCTGGCGGTGAGGAAGACGTAATAGCTTATGATATCAACGACAAAAAACCTACTCCGACTCAGTATCCAAGGCTAGTTAGGTTCAAAGATCCAACTTATCGTCTCTGCTCCGCAGTAACTGATAAAAACTACAAACCACTACTCAAAGAAGGCGGTACTACGGAAATTAACATTACTCAATTAAGGAATGCCGACGGTTTTGGATTCGGGAACAATGTGTTACCAGAGAAGCCTGAGCAAGGAATGTTAGATGCATTCGATCTAGACCTTGAACTATATGATTTAACTGTTTATCACATTGCACAGGATCCGATGACCTTGAGGACATACATACCTGGCAGTTTCATCTTAGCAACAAAACGCGGAAATATAGACATTAGTAGGAGTGGTGATTATTGTCAGCCGGATAGTATAGTTGATGCGGTAACAGGTGAAGTCACTTCGGGAGATACTAGTAGTCTCAGCGATCTAGGTTCAGAGTTTAATTATTGCGCGATTAATAAATTTAATTTTGCCGCACGCACGGCTGGAGTAGACTAGTATGAAAGAGATTAATAAAAGTCTAAGCAAGAAAGGTGTCGCCTCTCTATACGTTGTGATATTTGCAACGATTCTATTTGGTGTAATTACATTAAGCTTTATTCGGATTATTCTATCGGAATCTCAGCAAGCAGGGAATGATGATCTAAGCCAATCCGCCTATGATGCGGCCATGGCTGGTGTAGAAGACGCGAAGTTGGCAGTTAATCAATGGTATAAATCAGGTCGCACTGGAAACTTATTTGAAACAGGTGATATTACTAAAGACGGTTGTGGCGATGGTACGACTAGCACATTTAGGTTAAAGTCCTTCCTCTACCCTGGTAGCGGGGCTGGGGAGGTAAAAATTCAAGATACTACCAATAGTGGTAATAATACCGAACAGGCCTACACGTGTGTTCTTTTGAAAAATATTGTTGATGATTATCGATCTACACTTACGTCGGATACTCGCACTAAGGTGGTTCCGTTAGGAATTGACTCAAGCAAGATATCCACTGTAAATAAGATCGAGATTAGTTGGTATTCTAAAGAAAATGGGTTAAATTTTGATAATCTAAACTTTACTGATAAAAAACTACGAGATAAGAACAACACTTCTACACCACCAGTACTATCGGTTACATTTTTGAGGACAACTGGTACAATAAAAATAGATGATTTTAATACTAGTGAAAGCTCCGACTACGGCAGCATGTTGTTTTTGCCAACAGATAACGGCACTGACGTAGTTACGACACTTAGTGAAGCGGCAATCTCAAATGCAGGTAAGTCTAGTGTACCTAATACCCCATATAGAGTTCAATGCTATAAGGGTAAAGAATTTGCCTGTACAGTTACTCTGACACCAACTATGACTGACATTAAGAACGCGATGTTGATCATCTCCATGCCATATGGTAACACTATGACTGATTTTCAGGTTGTATTAAAACATGACGACACGGTTATTCCATTTGAAAACGTCCAAATCAGTGTCGACTCCACTGGTCGTGCTAACCAGCTGGTTCGTCGGGTTGAGACTAGGCTAGATCCGACCGATCTCTTCTTCCCTTATCCAGAGTATGAAGTTGAGCTTACCGGCGGAGAAGAAAATTCGTTCCTCAAGAACTTCTGGATTACGGCTAACTGTTGGACTGATCAAGGTCCTTGTCCGAATAATGGCAGTGTCTAAAAACCAGAATCGTGTTATAATCAAAAGATAATGTAAGGAGTTAATATGGCAAAAGAACTAGACCCAAACAGCAAAACCTGGAAGAATCTCGAGACTGCTCTAGCTGGTGAATCGCAAGCCGCTATCCGCTACCAGTTTTACTCTTCTCGTGCCAAGAAAGACGGTTACGAACAAATCAGCAGCATTTTCGACGAAACTTCGCACAACGAAAAAGAACATGCTAAAATGTGGTACAAATATCTCCATGGCGGTGAAGTTGCAGATACCGCTACTAACCTTGAAGCTGCCGCCAAAGGTGAGAACTACGAGTGGACTGACATGTATAAGAAATTTGCTGAAGAAGCTCGTGCCGAAGGTTACGATGAGATTGCCTTCAAATTCGAAGGTGTTGCTGCCATCGAAAAAGAACACGAAGAGCGCTATGCCAAGCTTTATAATAGTGTTGAACATGATGTCGTCTTCAAGAGTGATAAGGTGACAGTGTGGAAATGTCGCAACTGTGGACACATCCATGTTGGCGAAGAAGCTCCAGAAATCTGCCCAGTCTGTGCCCATCCTCAAGCCTTCTTCGAGATTCGTGCCGAGAACTACTAATTCTGCGCACATGCCTCAAAATATTAAGGCAATGTCCCTCTTCGCCAACGTTGGTATCGCCGAAACCTACTTGTCCGACTGTGGTATTGATATAGTAGTAGCTAACGAAATTGATCCCGCCCGTAGTAAATTCTACCAACACCTGTATCCGGAGACGGTAATGGTCGAAGGGGACATTAAAGAGCCAGGTGTGCAGGCCCAGCTTCTAGATTATGCTAGGCAGGAGCCCATTGACCTCATCATGGCTACTCCTCCCTGCCAGGGTATGAGTACCGCTGGAAAGAAGGATCAAAACGACGAACGTAATTTCCTCATCACTTATGCCGTCAAAATGGTCCAGGATTTAAAGCCGAAGTATGTTTTTTTGGAAAATGTGCCTGAGCAGTTGCGCACTTCTATACCTTATCAAGGTACTAAAGTCCTGATACCGGATTACGTGCAGCAAGAGCTGGGGAAGGACTATAATTTTAACGATCAATTCGTTATGGATGCGGAAGATTATAGTGTGCCGCAAACCCGTGAACGTGCGATTATGCTTTTGACTCGCAAAGATTTGTCTTATGTTTGGCAGACCCCACCAAAGCACGACCATATTATTACCATGGCGGAGGCCATTGGTGATTTGCCATCACTGGATCCCGAGGTACATGACTTACCTTTAGCTGACCGGCAAAAGCTTTTTCCGGATTTCGAGCAGAAAAAAGCTGCCGGGCTTAAAGTCTCGCCCTGGCACTATCCACCTCGACACATCCATCGTCAGGTTGTTAGCCTAATGCATACCCCCACGGGTGAAACAGCCTTTCACAATATTGATCAGTTCAAACCGAAGAAGCAAGATGGTACTTTGGTCAAAGGTTTTAAGAATACTTACAAACGTCAAGCTTGGGATCGCCCGGGCTACACGATTACAATGTATAATCGTACTATTGGTTCACAAAATAATGTCCACCCTGGGCGCTATCTCGGCAAAGATCAGGATGGATTTGATATTTATTCTGACGCACGAGTTTTGACGGTGTTTGAGCTCATGCGCATTATGTCTTTGCCGGATAACTGGAATATTCCCAGCTGGGCTTCGGAACATTTTGTGCGCCAAGTCATCGGTGAAGGTATTCCACCTATGCTAGTAAAAAATATTATGCAAGAATTAGTGAGAGTACATGAATAGACTGCAAGGTTTGTCCCTCTTCGCCAACGTTGGTATCGCCGAAACCTACTTGTCCGACTGTGGTATTGATATAGTAGTAGCTAACGAAATTGATCCCGCCCGTAGTAAATTCTACCAACACCTGTATCCGGAGACGGATGTTATTACTGGTGACATCGCCAACGAAGAAGTTTTTGCTCAAATCCTAGAAAGCTCTCGTCGTCAGCAGGTAGACTTTGTCATTGCTACACCGCCTTGCCAGGGCATGAGTTTGGCTGGTAAACGCGACCCGCACGATGAACGCAACCAACTGATTTTTTACGCGATTAAAATGATTCAAGAGTTGAAGCCGAAGTATGTTTTGCTAGAAAACGTACCGCAATTACTCAAGACCGAGATCCACGTGCGCGAGCAAACTTTAATGATCCCGGAGTACATTCATCAAGAGCTGGAGCATGATTATAATTTTGCCGAGCAAAGTTTAGTTAGCGCAATGGATTACGAAGTTCCACAAATGCGTCGCCGCAATATTTTTCTTTTGTCGCGCAAAGATTTGTCTTATGTTTGGCAAATGCCCGCACCCAAACCCCAGATTAATTTGCGCAAAGCTTTGTACCATTTACCATCCGTAGATCCGATGTTGCGGGAGGGAATGGACGAGACTTTGCGGCTCTTTCCGGACTTTTATGACAAAAAAGAGCAGGCCGAAGCAATTTCCAAATATCATCATCCGCCCGTCCATGCTAAGAAACATGTAATCGCGATGATGCATACTCCCACGGGTGAGACTGCCTTTCATAACCCAGTTTATTATCCTAAAAAAGATAATGGTGATCGCGTAAATGGTCACTATAATACTTATCGACGTTTCGAATGGGACAAACCCGCTCGTACGATCACGCAGAACAATGGTGTGATTTCGTCTTTATGCTGCGTCCATCCAGGCAAGTGTATAGGGCGAGATGCTGACGGTGTACGGATTTTTTCTGACGCGAGATGTTTGACGATCTATGAACTTTTGATTGTGTTTTCGCTGCCCACCGATTGGAATATCCCCGAATGGGCCGAAGATCGCCTGGTGCGCCAAGTCATCGGTGAAGGTATTCCACCTATGCTAGTCAAGAATCTTGCCCTAGAGCTCGCGCATGGCTATCAACTTACGCATAATACCGAGAATAGAGCTCATCAGCAGTGATATCCAGCTCGGCTTGCGCGAAATCAGCTTGTTTCAAATTATATAATCTTTCCACTAAATCTCGCCGGGTTGCGTCATCGCCGTAATGAATCGCCTTGTGGCAATTTGGGCAAAGTGCCACGATGTTTTCTACCCGATCTATATTAGTATCAAAATCTTTTTGAGCAGACATCGGGATTAAATGGTGAGCCTCAATATAAGGATGACCATCTTTACTAGTGAAGGTCGTGTGCGTCTCACCCAACAAACATTTATAATCTGAACGCACGAGTACAGTTTTAGCTAGGCCCGCATCTCGCTTGTAAGTGGTTTGCGTGTTTACGACTTTGACTGGCTCACGTTCATTTTGCCTAATGAAATCATTACTTTCTAAATCTGGGTACTCCGCAGCTTGCATAATTGCTTCATACTCAAGACCTTCATTGGTGATTTCGCTAGTATGATTAGTATTATAAATAGTAAGATTTTTAATTTGCTCAGCATATTGGAGCATGATTTCTGGACTCAGAAGATAATTTCCATTCTGCGTGAGTACGATTCCTAGATTCTCCAGGAACTTGGGAAACTTCACATCCGTGTATTTATTCGGCAAACCTGCTGGCAAAGTATAATAGCCGAGTAACAAATTAATTGCATCTTCATAACTAAATCCTTTATCGTGAGTCAGATAAATCAAATAAGCTAGATCGGTTCTGTTAATACCGCTAGTCACTCCGCCGTCTGTGTCATTATTAACGTGTGTGGTATCAAGAATCGCCTTGATGAATAATTTCGGCGGGTCAACATCAGAATCACTCGACTGAATCGCGGAATTATTGCGTCCGAAACTGTTATGTAGGATCGCTTGCAGAATTAATTTATGCACTGTTGCTTGATCACGGTTAACTCGTGCTTCATAAATTTTTTTGCCAGCTGGTGTAATGCGAGCTCGACGTTGCTCGAAGTCATACTCCACGAAGCCAAAATAGCGCGCCATTTCTGACTGTTTGAACATGAAAGCTTCATCGCGCGCTCCAGTCGTGAGGCGCGGAACCAGCTCTTGAATACGAGTTTTATAGTCACGATTAGCCACCCAGGCTCCATCCGCCTCACTGTAAATTTTTAGAGTTGCATCAAAAACATCTAGATTGGCAGTTTGTTTCGGGAGAATTAACTCATTATTCATGTCTCTAGTATAGCAGATTTGTACTCTGTTTTGTGCTATAATGATAAACAATGGGAATTGAGAGAAGCACGGATTTGGAGGAACTGGCTAAGCAAGCCACGGGTGAGAAACATCGCCTCGTGGATTCTAATTTGAATGATAATGATTTGTCCGAACAAGCCGAAGAAGCATCGCTTCGCCCTACTACTTTCGCTGACTATATTGGCCAGGAACGATTAAAAGCCAATTTAAAATTAGCCATTGATGCGGTGAAGAAACGCGATGATGGTACGGCCCTGGATCATGTTTTGCTATATGGCCCGCCCGGTCTTGGTAAAACTACCATGGCCAATGTGATTGCGCACGAAATGGGTGCAAGCCTCAGGATTACTAGCGGGCCGGCGATTGAGCGCGCGGGGGATTTGGCCTCCATTCTGACTAATTTGCAGAATGGCGATGTACTGTTCATCGACGAGATTCACCGCTTGCGGCGAGCAGTTGAAGAGATTCTTTATTCCGCTATGGAAGATTACAAGCTCGACATCGTGATCGGCAAGGGGCCCGCCGCGCGCTCCGTGCGCTTGGATCTGCCAAAGTTTACCGTAATTGGCGCTACCACGCGCACTGGTTCACTCGCCGGCCCGCTCCGCGATCGCTTTGGGCTAATTCATCGCCTGGAATATTATAAAATTCCAGAAATTGAAAAAATTATTAGCCGTACGGCAAATCTCCTCGGCACCGGAATTGCGCCAGAAGCTACTGGCCTGCTAGCTACTCGTTCACGTTTAACTCCGCGCATTGCCAACCGTTTAACTAAACGTGTGCGTGACTATGCTGATGTCCATGCTGACGGTTACATTACTTATGATCTGGCGATCGCGGCTTTAGACATGATGGAAGTGGATGATTTAGGCCTGGATCCAGCCGATCGCAACATGTTGCAATTAATGCTCGAAAATTATGGCGATCGCCCGGTCGGCCTCAACACCATCGCTGCGCTTACTGGTGATGAGGCTGCTACGATTGAAGATTACTATGAGCCTTATTTATTACAGCTAGGTTTAATCGAACGTACACCGCGTGGTCGTGCGGTCACTCCGAAGGCTAGAGAGCATCTCAAACACGTAACGGAAATCTCGTAGGCTTTTCCTCTTGCACTTAGCTCAGTTTAGATTATAATAAACATATGGATAATCCTTATGTTTTAAGTCACGTAGTACCTACGCGCAAAGATTATATTAGTACGACTGATTTTGATCAGGTCGAAATGTTGGATATGGTTAAGCTTTCACGAGCAATTCGTAGCTATATCAAAGCCGGCGGCACACTGGAAACTTTATATCACAAAAATCTCGCCATGATTTTCGAACAGAAGTCCACTCGGACTCGTGTCTCGTTTGAAGTCGGTATGGAACAGCTAGGCGGACATGCTTTGAACCTAGCTCCCGGCGCGATCCAGCTCGGTGGTCACGAGACCATCGGTGATACAGCCATGGTGGTTAGCCGAATGTGTGATATTATCATGGCGCGAGTGGACCGTCACGAAAGTATTATTAAGCTGGCAGCTCAATCGTCGGTGCCGGTGATTAATGGAATGTCGGATTATAATCATCCGACACAAGAACTCGGTGATATTATTACAATCTTTGATCATTTGCCGGAAGGTAAACCTTGGAACCAAGTTAAAGTAGTTTTTGTGGGCGATTGTACACAGGTTTGTGCTTCACTGATGATGATTACAACCAAGATGGGCATGAATTTTGTTCAATATGGCCCGCCTTCGAAGTGGCTCTCTGATGATTATTTGCAGATTGGTCGCGCTAATACTCAGACCTATGGCGGTAGTGTGTATGTTACAGATAATCCTGAAAGAATCCAAGGTGCAGATTTTGTCTATACGGATGTCTGGTATGGATTGTATGACAAAGAAACCCCCAAAGAAGTTTACATGCGTGAATTTTACCCTAAGTACCAGGTAAATGCTGAACTGATGGCTCTGACTGGCAATCCTAATGCTAAGTTCATGCACTGTTTACCAGCTAACCGTAATGAAGAAGTGACCGATGAAATTCTGGACGGGCCAAATTCTATCGCATGGGATCAAGCCGAAAATCGTCTCACAGCACAACGTGGTTTATTAGCATACTTTGGTGGAGTGGCAGAAGCTACTCTAGATAAAATAAAAAGGCAAGAGGAGGAATAATTAATGCCTACAAAAAACAAAAAACCTAAATTTAGGTTGTTCAGTGCAGTCCTAGCCACTGTCTGTATCATCCTAGTTGGCGATGCGGTTGCACCGACTGCATCTATCGGCAACTCACAATATGTCTGGTGGGCAATTATGCTTATTGGTTTCTTTGTCCCGTATGGCTTGATTTCCGCTGAGCTCGGTACCCAGTATCCGTCTGAAGGTGGTATGTATACTTGGGTCAAGAAGGCTTTTGGCGAAAAATGGGCCGGCCGCGTAGCCTGGTATTACTGGGTTAATTATCCATTGTGGGTAGCATCGCTCGCTGATTTAGTTACGACTTATTTGCTACAAATGCTCGGGTTTGATATGACCTGGCCGGTGATTTTAGCCATTCAAATTGGCTACATTCTGCTGGTTTCGGTACTCGGTGTACTGCGCATTTCCCAAAGCGCTTGGCTATCAAACCTCGGCGCCTTTTGTAAATTCGTCTTCATGGCAGGAATCGGTGCTCTCGGTATTTACGTTTTGGTTAGCCAAGGCAGTGCTAATCCGGTCAATTCCTGGACGGACTTCCTGCCGATGGTAGGTGCGGATGGTAAATTTGATTTCACTGGTCTAGGCTTTGTCGCCTTGATTATCTTCAATATGCTTGGATTTGAGGTTGTCTCGACCTTCAGTGATGATATGCAGAATCCGAAAAAGGAAATTCCTAAAGCCGTAATTGTCGGTGGTATCTTGATTGCAGTATTCTATCTTCTGGCTTCATTTGGTATTGGTGTAGCGATTCCGCTTGAAGAAATTAGCACTGACTCTGGCTTGCTAGATAGCTATAATATTTTGCTAACCACAGCAGGCTTCTCGGCGGCAGCCATTAAGGCCATTACCGTAGTTGTAGGCGGAATGTTTATTTATACCCTCGTGGCTAATATTTCTTCCTGGAACTTCGGTGTAAATTCAGTGATTGCTTGTGCTGCGGAGGACGGCACTTTCCCGAAATCTTGGGCAAAACGTAATAAGAACGGTGTGCCATATGTAGTATCAATTTGGACTGGTATCGTAGGTGCAATTATCGCTATTGCTGGCATTGTCGTGGCGCAATTTGTCCCTGAATTATCTAATCTCTTCTGGACTTTCTTCTCCCTCAGCTTAGTTACTCTACTACTTTCGTACTTGCCGATGTTTATGGCCTTCCTCAAGTTACATAAACAAGGTCCAGCTGTGAAAAAGGGCTATTGGATTAATGGTGGCAGGATTAAAATTACCTTGTTTGGCTTGGTGCCATTCCTACTGATTTTGGTCGCATTGTTCTTTACTTTGTTCCCAGAATTTAATCTGGAGATGTTTGAGTATAACTGGCCACTAATTGTTGGAGCAGCCATCGCGATTATTATTGGTGAAATCATGGTCTATAATATGAGTCGTAAACAAGCTAAACAAAAATCTCGTAAGCGCACGACTAAGCGGGTACGAGCTAAAAGCACACGTTAAATCTTCTAACTAAGAAAAGGATTTTTATGAGAATTACAGATTCTACACCAAAACAAGATGGGTTCTATATGCCATCTGAGCTCGCAGAGCACCGTTGCACATATTTGTTGTGGCCGGAACGCAATGACAACTGGCGCGCTGGAGCTAAACCTGCACAAGCAGCTTTTAAACAAGTTGTACAGACGATTGCAAAGTATGAGCCAGTCGTGCTGGGTGTTAATAAGAGTCAGTATGCTCATGTTCTAGAAATGAACATGCCGAACGTGCAGGTAGTTGAAATCAGTAATGATGATTCTTGGATTCGTGACACTGGTGCTACTTGTGTAGTTGACGGTATGGGTCACATGCGTGCAGTCGACTGGGGCTTTAACGGTTATGGCGGTCTCGTGAATGGGATTTATTTCCCGTGGGATCAAGATGATTTGATTGCAGCTAAGATGTGCGCCATTGAAGGTGTCGACCGCTACCGCATCGGAGATTTCATTCTTGAGGGCGGCTCAGTGCATTCGGACGGTGAGGGGACTATTCTTACTACCGAAGAGACTTTACTTGATCCAGGACGTAATCCAGGCATGAGCAAAGAAGAGATCGAACAAAAGCTTCTAGATTATCTTGGTGCTGAGAAAGTCCTCTGGATCCCTAAAGGGATTTACATGGACGAAGACACCAATGGCCACGTTGACAATATTTGTCAGTTTGTTGCACCGGGCAAGGTTGTTTTAGCCTGGGAAGATAATCAGGATGATCCGCAGTATGAGCGGTCCAAGGCTGCTCTGGATTATCTAGAGAGTGAGACTGATGCCAAAGGACGCAAGCTTGAAGTAGTGAAGATTCACGTTCCTAATCCTATTACTATTACTCAAGAGGAATCCGATGGAGTAGATGTAGTAGAGGGAACCTTCCCACGCAACGAAGGCGATCGTCTGCCGGCTAGTTATATTAATTATTATAACTGTAATGGCGCAATCATCTTACCAGTCTTTAATGATGAACATGATCAAGCGGCTATTGATAACTTGCAGGAATGCTTCCCAGACCGTGTGATTGAGCCAGTTTATGCGCGCGAGATCTTGCTCGGTGGTGGTAATATCCACTGTATTACTCAACAAGTTCCGAGGCCGTAATTATGAAACAGTTGCATTATGACGGCCCAGTAGTGCTAGTAGTGATGGATGGTGTAGGTCTATCGTTTCGGCGCAGCGGCAATGCCGTGCGCCAAGCCCATACGGAGTTCCTTGATCGAGCAATCGTTAATTATCTCAATATTCCACTAGCGGCATCTGGAGAAGCGGTAGGAATTATGCCCGGACAAATGGGCAATTCAGAGGTTGGTCATAATGCGCTTGGTTCTGGACAAATTATTCAACAGGGAATTGCACAAATCGAAGCCGCGTTCGCTACGGGCGATATCTGGAACTCCAAGGCCTGGAAAGGTGCCATGAAATGGCTGGGTGCTAGCTATTGCGACAAGAGTAAAGACGAAGCGGGTCCCAAAAAGCATCAGGTTTGCTCAACTCGTATTACTGGTACCCTGCATTTTTGCGGCATCTTTTCCGACGGCGGTGTCCACAGTGACATCAAACACCTGGAGCAAATGATTCAGCAAGCCTATACTGAGGGTGTGCGCAAGATTCGTATTCATTGTGTGTTTGATGGTCGTGACGTCGCACCACAATCAGAGCCGAAATATATCGACCGTCTCGAAAAGTTTTGCGCCAAGTTCAAAGATGCTGATTTTCGCATTGCTTCTGGCGCCGGGCGCATGGTGGCCACTGCGGATCGTTACGAAAACGACTGGCCCATGGTGAAGTTGGGCTGGGACATGATGGTACACGGCAAAGCTCCACGCGAGTTTAAGTCGGCTAGCGAGGCTATCAAAACTTTACGTAGTGAGGATCCTCAGGTACAAGATCAGTATTTACCAGCCTTTGTGATAGTAGAGAATAGTGCCGCGAGTTCGGTGCTCGAAGGGCGAGCGGCTAAAGCCAAGGCTTCTAGTGTCAGCACTAAACAAGGCGGTCAAGCCATTGGCCAGATTCGGGATGGCGATGCAATGATTTATTATGATTTCCGAGCTGATCGGGCGGTGGAAATTGCCAGTGCCTTTACATTAGAAGATTTTAATAAGTTTAATCGCGGAAAAGTGCCAAAAATCTATTTTGCTGGCCTGACCGAATATGATAATGATCGACACATCCCAGCCAATATTCTGGTGCCGCCGGTCAAAATCGAACAACCCCTCAGTAGCTATCTTGGCCGGAACAAAATTAGCCAGTTAGCCGTGTCTGAGACGGTTAAGTATGGTCATATTACTTATTATTTCAATGGAAATAGCTACAAAAAGGCTCCTCGCGAAACCCAAATTGAGATTCCGTCCGATACCCAGCCGTTCAATACTCGCCCTTGGATGAAATCTGCCGAAGTTACGGATACTGTCTTAGATAACTTGAGTAAATATCAGTTTGTCCGTATTAATTATCCGGGAGGGGATATGGTGGGGCACTTTGCCGAGCTAGAGCCTACAATTGTAGCTATCGAAGCTATTGACCTTCAGCTGGCGCGTTTAGCCAAAAAAGTCGATGAGCTGGGCGGAATGATGATCATTACAGCAGACCATGGCAATGCTGAGGAACTGCTGGATAAGGATGGCATCCCGAAGACTGCCCACACTACGAACCCTGTGCCTTGTATATTTTATGATAACACCGCTAATGTCAAAAAATACCGTAATGCTGGACTAGAGAAACCTGGCTTAGCTAACATAGCGGCAACAGTTTCTGTGTTGCTAGGCCTACCAGATTATCCCGCTATGTGGCAACCACCACTCATCAAATAACTTTTATGCTATAATAATAGTATGTTAATCAACGGCTCACGACTCATCAACTGTCCCATCCTTAGCTTGCACGTGAGCGGGAAGATTGCTCAAGTTGTCGAGCCAGTGGTAGATCCAAATGATTTGAAGATCATTGCTTTTAAAGTCGAGGGGCCACTAGTAGGGCGCGAGGCGGGTAATGTGTTACCTGTGCACAGCATTAGAGAATTTTCTCGCTTAGGTATGATTATTGACTCCATTGATGAGCTAGTCGAGGAAGAAGAAGTGATTAATATTAAAAATATTCTCGAGCTTAATTTTTCATTAGTAGGACTGAAAGTTCAGACTAAAAAAGGCGAAAAATTAGGCAAGGTGGCGGATTTTTCTGTTGAGCCCGAAAGCTGGCAAATACAGCAGATTATAGTTCAACGTCCGTGGCTGAAGTCTTTTCTGGATCCCGAGTTGATTATTTCTCGCCAAAGAATAGCTAATGTAGATGATTACACTATTACGATTACGGATGAGCATGAAAAGCCCAAAGCAAAAGCTAAGGCGAATCCCGATTTAGTTAATTTCATTAACCCCTTCCGTGAACCTGATTTTGCCTCAGAATCAGAAGCTAAGAAGCTAGGTGAATAGCAGGGGAATATTATAACACTTGTTATAATATCGGGCCTATGACGAGCCTAGTGCACCTAATAGCTCACTCATCTGGCTCATGCGAAGCTTCTACCGCTTCTTTGGCCGCTTGAAACCCAAATCCCTGTCTTACTAGATATCCAATCAATCGAAAATCATCCGGATATTTTTTGCGTTTTTTGGCGATCATCTTTGCCATTTCTTCCTGCTCATCGCGAGGAATCTTCTGCATGGCCGCTGCGGCAATATCGCGATCTACACCCTTTTGCGCCAGCTCCATGCGTAATCTCTTTTGACTAATGCCTTTGCGTATATAACGGTTCTCAACATAGAATTCGGCAAACTTTCGATCATCCAAGAACTTTTTCTCTACCAATCGCTCAAGCACCAGCTGTATAATATCGTCCTCAATCTCCGCCAGGGGTTTTTTCTCCTCTTTTGCGCGTTGCCGGTTAAGCATTTTGCGTTTTATTTGCCGACGACACAAATAATCCCTAGTTTCCCGCACGGAGTGTGGACGGCTTACTACCCATTCTAAAGTTCGCTGATAGAGCTTGCCGAATTCTGAAGCACGTTTTAATTTCTCGAGTTTTTTCGGAGAAATATGTTGACCGACTTTCAGCCCAAAATCCACCGTTTGCGTCACATCCAGCGAAAAAGCAAAATGTCCATCCAAGAAAATATTAACCCGGTTAGGATCGCGCACTCCTGCAGTCATTTTGGTAATCGAATAGTAATCTGGCTGCTCAGTTAATTTCAACCAATCTTTCGCCATTGCTCCTGAGACTTCCTCTTCAGAACCATAAATCAGCTCAGCTTCACGTCGCCGTCGATCTGCTAATGTCGCTTCTGGCTGACCGCTATCCAGCTCTTCCGCCATCTCAGCCTCATCCAGCTCCTCCGAATCCTCATCCCAGTCTTCCTCATCACCCGACTCACCTAAGAATCTATCCTCAGGCTTAAAAGACTCAATCTCTAGCATGCCCACCCTCGTGCTATATTATTCGTTTTCATCCACCGAGATAATTTCTTCTTCTAAGCTCGGAGCACCACTATCACGTACCTTAGCTTCTATTTCTGCTAGTAACTCGGGCTTAGACTTTAACAAAGCCTTAGCAGCCTCGCGTCCTTGGGCGATCGTTTCACCATTATACTTCAAGAACGCACCGGCTTTTTCGACAATGCCTTTCTGAATCGCCAGATCTAGTACATCTCCTGTCTTACTAATCCCTTCGTTATACATAATATCAAACTCGGCTGTTCTAAATGGCGCCGCAATCTTGTTTTTGACAATTTTGACCTTAGTACGGTTACCGGAAATACTATCACCCTCTTTAATCTGCCCAATGCGTCGAATATCCATCCGCACAGAAGCATAAAATTTCAGCGCATTACCGCCAGTCGTAGTCTCGGGATTACCAAACATCACACCAATCTTCATACGAATCTGATTAATAAAGATCACCGTAGCCTTAGACTTAGAAATAATACCAGTCAGCTTACGCATCGCCTGAGACATCAGTCTGGCCTGCAAGCCCATCTGTGCATCACCCATATCACCATCAATCTCGGCTTGCGGCACCAGAGCAGCCACAGAGTCCACTACGATCAAATCCACGGCCCCGCTGCGCACCAAAGTCTCGCAAATCTCCAGAGCCGATTCACCATTATCCGGCTGAGAAATGAACAAATTATCCGTATCTACTCCAATTCTCTTAGCATAAGCCGGATCTAGAGCATGCTCAGCATCGATAAAAGCTGCCTGACCACCTTGTTTCTGGATTTCGGCAATCGCATGAAGTGCCAAAGTCGTCTTTCCTGAAGATTCTGGTCCATAAATTTCAATAATGCGTCCTTTTGGATAGCCCCCACCCAAAGCCAAATCAAGCGACAAAGATCCAGACGGTAATAATTCTACGTCGATTTTCTGAGTCTCACCCAGTTTCATAATCGATCCATCACCAAATTGCTTTGTAATCTGAGCGATCGCAAGATCCAATGCCTGCATTTTTCCTGCATCTGGACCCGCTGCTTCTTTTGCTGTCTTTTTTGCCATATTACCTTCCTTTATTACTTTTATTATAGCATCTTATGTACTTCACGGATATATCTCACCGCAATTTCGCGCGCATATCGTCATGATATAACAAAAATAAATTTTTTAACAAGCATATCCTCGTTCAAAATCAAAAAATCTCTACTTAGACTTTTCTTTCAATAACTTTTTAGCTTCGCCACGTAATTGTTGACAGCGGGCAATGTCGTATTTACAATTCTTCGAATCCTTTTGATATTCCGCCAGCGCCTGATCATACAATTCGATAGCTTTCTCGTAACGAGTGGCTTCAGCCATAATCATACCTTGACGCATAATTCGTTCGCCCTTCCTACGCGGCCCATTATTTCCCGAGAATTCACACAACCGATCCACTTCCCGACAAGCTGCTTCACTTTTATAAATATCCTCGCGATCTAGATAAAAATTGCCTAATCCTTCATAAAAAGCTGCACTTTTATCAACTGCCTCAATTAGCACATCCCTATAGAATTGTTCAGCCTGATTATAATAATACTCTGCTTCTCCCCAGCATTTTAATGCCCAGCAACACCGCCCCGCTAGCTTATATTTATCAGCCAAAATTGCACTCGCTTTATCAATGCGAATCCAATAGTCAATCAGCAATCGCAAGATATTTAACGCATGTTCATAATCGCAGTTATCTGCATTTTCATAAAATTCTCGAGTGAAAATATTTTCTAGCTCTTGAATTGTCAGGGAAGGTTCAAACTTCAATAATACGGTATGTTCATCCATTGATATTACAGCGACAAAATATCGCTCACTCTCATCCCAACACACATATCGTCCAGGACGTTTATTATCATGAATGAGCTTTTTTAGTCTCAATTTCGACTTATCACCAAGCTCATCCAAGACCTTTTGAGCATCTTCACCATCGTAAACCTGGGCATTATTATACACGGAAGGTGATTCAATCAACATAATCAGTAAATACTCTCTCAAATCCAAATCAGCCTCATGAAACACCAAAGTTATTTCATCGTTATTTTCCTCTGGCAAATCATCTAATAATAGAGTTGGGTTACCTTGGCTACATTTGTCTGCTCTGATCGCTACCAAGTTATTTCGGAATTTGCCGATAATTAAGACATTGCACATTTCTCCATCCACCTTGGCAGTGTCAGGATCAATTTTATCCGGCAACCAGAGCTGGTTCATACCCGAGTTTACACTCAATAGTCCATAATTCGCTAAAAAATCCTTCAATAGCTTCGGTAATTTTAAATCACGTTTTTTCTCATTCTTTATAAAATCGTCTTCCCAGGCGCCAAGTTTCTCTCCTTTATAAAAAATCTCCAGAGCCTCCAACGGATCAGTGTCAATCTTAAAACTCACACTAAATTCCCATCAACGGTTTAATATCGGCCCCGAGTTGATTTAATCTTTCAGCAAAGTCCTGGTATCCACGGTTAATAGAATAAATATTGCGTAGAATCGAAGTTCCAGGAGCAGCTAGCATAGCAATCAAGACCACGACGGCTGGCCTCAGAGCAGGTGGAGCTACTAACTCGGCGGCGCGCCAATTCGTCGGACCTTCTACGTATACTCTATGAGCATCGAGCAGTTCAACCTTGGCATTTAGGTTTTCTAGATAAGTTACATAGACCGCTCGGTTCTCGAACACCCAGTCGTGAATCAGAGTCCGCCCTTCGGCAGTAGCAGCAATTACAGAAAAGAACGGCAAATTATCAATATTCAAGCCTGGAAATGGCATCGGGGCAATTTTATCAGTCGGCGCTACTAATCTGGATTTATGAATTTTTAAATCCACCAGTCGGGTCCGCCCGTTTGTACTATAATATTCTGGCGAACGGTCAATCTTTGCCCCCATACTCTTGAGAATTTCTAACTCAATCTCTAAGAACTCAATTGGCGCTCGACGAATCGTCAAATTAGACTTCGTGACTAGTGCCACGGCGATAAAAGACATCGTCTCAATCGGATCCTCAGCGGGTGCGTATTCTACGTCCATATTAATTTGTGTCTGACCTTGAACTCGCAAAGTCGTTGACCCGATGCCGCGAATTTTGACTCCCAACTTCTCCAAGAAGAAGCACAAATCCTGTACCATATAATTTGACGATGCTCCGACAATTATAGTCTCTCCAGGATAGAGTGCAGCCGCCATTAGGACATTTTCAGTCACGGTATCGCCGCGTTCAATCAAGACAATACGTTTAGGTGGGAAGGGAATATCCACTTGGTCAATATAGGCTGCATCTTTACTCAGCGGTCGCTTTGGTGGCTTGACACTTGCCTCATAAAAACCACTGCAACTAGTCGCATTAACTTTCAGCCCAAAAGCCGACAGGGCTCTAAGGTGTGGCTCAATCGTCCTCGTCCCCAAAGTACAACCACCAGCATAAGGTAACCGAAAACGATGGAACTTATGCAGTAATGGCCCCATAAACATCAAAATCGAGCGAGTTTTGCGAGCCGCCTCGACATCAATATTCTCTAAATCTAATTCATCTGGTGATATAATTTCTAAATCACGATTATCGTTAACCCAGCGACATTTTACACCTAGTGATTCTAAGACTTCAATAATTCTAAAGACTTCTTCAATTCTAGCAACATGTTTCAGCCTTGTTACCCCCGCATTCAATAATGAGGCACAAAGCAAGGCCACTGCTGCATTTTTGCTCGAGTTAATCGTAGCCTCGCCATGAAGCTCTTTACCGCCATTGATGCGATAACTCTGCGAAACAGCATCATTCACAGAGAGAATTTGACTACCTAAGGCTCGCGAAAGCTTTTTAACTTGTTCCAGAGAAACATTCTGATGACCTTTTTCAATACGGTGAATCGCCGACTGACTACTACCAATCGCCTCAGCCAAATCGGCCTGCGTCCAGCCTTTTTCGGTCCTTAACTTAGTAACCACGCGACCAATCGAGGCCTGATAACTCGGAACTTGTTGCTGTTTTTTCATAAAACTATTATACCACGAATCGGCAGAATCTGTTAAAAATTATATCACCAGATGAATAATACCTACATTAACCTTGATAGCCACAAACTACATTATTAGCATGCAACCAACCTTCTACACTGCCACCATCTAGAAATTCACCAGTCGTAGGCGCCACTCGCATAGTACCTCCATGTTTCAAGTAAGTATCAATCGGATCAGTCACTAAATATTCTTGATCCATTGGCCCAAAATCATTCGTATTAACGTATTCTACAATTTCTTGAAGTAGCTTAGGCGACATAATATATTTACTAACATTGACCAAATTAGACGGAGCCGCGTCCACTTCCGGCTTCTCCACGATACCCGTTAGATAACTATCTTCCACTGACAGTACCCCGTACTTATCCACTTGCTTAGGGTCGACTTCTACACCCAGAATTGCCGACTCCTCGTCATTCTGTACCGCTTGCAAAAGTGATTCGCTGGCAGACTCTCCTTCTGGATTCCAGATAAAATCATCACCCATAAATACCAAGACTGGCTCGTTGATATTATATTCCTCCACTACCATCGCGATTGGCACCGCAGTGCCGTATTTACCCGCCGGGTCTTGGGTCACATAATGAATTTTAACATTTTCAGGCAATGTCCTGGCTAGCTCAAGACGATCAGATTTACCACGATCAATTAGATACTGATTCAAAGCTAAATTATCCCGATAAAAAGACTTCACCTGGCAAGGCTCGACATTTGATATTACCATATATATATCCGTCACTCCCGCATGAATCAGCTCTTGCACCGAATAATCCACCAGAGGTCGATTACCGACTGGCAACATTGACTTCTCGATAATCTTCGTAATCGGCAATCTACGAGTGCCCCAACCAGCTACCGGAATAATGGCTTTCTTAATCATGATAAACTCCACTTTACATGTTGCCATTATAGCACATGTTATAATGTAAATATGAAAAAATCCTGGTTAATCACCGGAATTTCGGTTTTACTGTTTGTTGGTGTGGCTGGTATAGCGATTTATTACTTTTCGCCCGCCCAAAAGCTGCAGCGCCACGGTTATTCTGCTACAGAAAGTACAGTTATTTTGGAAAAAGTCAACCCCGAGACCGTCACGATAATTTTGTCGCATGACCATCATCCAGATTTTGTCAACCTTGTCCAAGATGCTAATTTTGATAGCTCAAAAGTTGAAATATATTTATCGGCTTTAGAAAAACATCAACTCGATGCTGCTGAGACGGTAGCACTTGTGAATCATCCAGATTATGATGTAGAGCATATCTATTCGTTACAGATGTTAAATATTATGCAGAGTCCAAATTATCTCTCTGACCGCAGGGAACGATATTTTGCTCAGCTCGCAGAATATCAAGCTTCCGATGATTCAACGACCATCTCAACTACACAGCTGATATCTTTGGTCAATGCCAATCGAGACTATGAATTCTACACTCATACTCAGCCAGCTGCGGTTGAGCATGGCCCACTCGTCCTGGTTAACAAGTATTATTATCTTGAGCCGGACTTCCATCCCGAACCAGTTACGATTAATGCTGCGTATGGTACCCCCGGAATTACCATGGATATCACCGCTTATCAGCAGTTCGAGAAGTTGTACGCTACTGCTCTTGCGGCAGGTTTTCAGCTCTATGTTACTTCTGGCTATCGTAGTTATGAGGAACAAGAGTCGGTTTTTCAAAGCTGGGTTGAGCAAGTTGGCGCCGCAGATGCTCCAAACTATGCAGCGAAACCGGGATTTTCTGAGCATCAGACGGGTTATGCTCTGGATGTATTTGTTCCTGGTAGCACCACTGCTGACTTCGCAACGACTCCAGCGGCAAAGTGGTTGGCGGATCATGCTCCGGAATTTGGTTTCATTCTGCGCTATCCCGAAGACAAAGTTGATCTGACGGGCTATAGCTATGAAGCTTGGCATTTACGATATGTGGGCCTAGAGCATGCCGCGGCAATCACTGAACAAGATTTAACTTTAGAAGAATATGCCGTACTGAACCGCTATATTTGATGAATTTGAAGAATGGTTTGAAGATCGCACTGATGGTACGTGTAAGCACTAGAGCTTAAAACTATGCTTATCTAATCGTAGTAGTCTATCTCCTGGTAAGTTAAAAGACTTGCCTGGAGCATAGTTTAGGATTGCTTGCCGCAAATCTTCCAACTGTGGGCGGGTAGTCGCAATATCTGCCCGCAAAGTCCCCGCTCGCAAAAGTTCTAAAGCCACTTGATGGCTTGGTATATCATCGAGCTGTTTGAACCAACTCCTTTGCCACTCCGAGTCAGCTTCTGGTATTAGATGGGACACGGCCTCATCAATCATCTTTTTTATTTTTTTTTGTCGCCGCCATAGCTGATAGACCCGTTCAAGATCAACAAGATTATTCATCTGGTGACGTATGCGATTACGCAGATATTCGTCTGACGAATTAGATTGATCTTCCCGAAACCTAATCTGATACTCGCCGGCATAACGCAAAATGTCGTGTTTATTCCAAATAGTCTGACCCGGCTGTACTTGAGCGAAAAAGTCTGGTTCTAGAAAGGGCCGTAAAATTCCTGTGGTATCTAAGCCTGCCAGCCCCCGCCAGCCCGTTCCTCTTATTAGATTGATAGCCATGGTTTCTGCCAAGTCGTCTAGATGATGAGCCGTGAGAATTTTTGTCGGTTGTCCATTATCACCTAATTCACGTGCCAGCTTACGCAGGAAATTATAACGACTTTCGCGCGCCGTAGCTTCCGAAGCATGGTTACCGAGTTTAGCTTGACCAAGATAAAATTTGCAGCCATATTCTAATGCCTTCTGCCGTACAAATTCCGCATCAAGGGCTGAATTTTCTCGTATCCCATGATCGAAATGAGCTACAATTATATCACCAGATGAATAATTCCTAAAAAGATGTAGCATCACCATCGAATCTACACCTCCCGAAACCGCTAGTATAACTTTCATTAAACATGATTATATCATGCCTCTAACTAGCTATACTTGACTTCGTCCGTAGCGGGGACGTCAATTTGTACAGCGGTTCTCTGAGGAGCTTTGGTAGCGATGGTCGCGGTTGGTCTCGTACTACTAAAGCTTACTCGTCACCTACTTCAGCTACATCTTACGACCTCCTCGCAAATGCCTCCGGTGTCTACCCGTCCGACGGCCCGTACACTCGTTGGTACGGTTTCCCCGTCCGCTGTTTGGTAATACTAGTTGGCAAGTACTAGCGGTCGATCGCATCCAATAAATCCAAAAAATGTGTTATAATTATCTCTATGAATCCTGATAAAATTCGTAATTTTTGTATCATTGCTCACATTGATCATGGCAAATCGACTATTGCTGATCGCATGATGGAATTGACTGGCACGGTTTCAAAGCGCGAAATGAAGTCGCAACTCCTTGATTCTATGGAACTTGAGCGCGAAAAGGGCATCACAATCAAACTTGCGCCTGTCCAAATGCACTGGCAAGGCTATGAGTTAAATTTAATTGATACTCCGGGACACGTGGATTTTTCTTATGAGGTCTCGCGTTCGCTGCAAGCCGTCGAAACTGCAGTGCTAGTAGTTGATGCTACTCAAGGAATTCAGGCTCAAACTTTGGCTAATGTTTATCTAGCTCTAGAACAAGATTTATATATTATTCCCGTGATTAATAAAGTCGACCTTCCGGCGGCCGATATAGAAAAAGTCACTGCACAGATTGTCAACCTCCTCGGCTGCCCTGCGGAAGAAATCATCTTAGCTTCAGGCAAAACTGGCCAAGGTGTCACCGACATCCTCAATGCAATTATTAAGAAAGCTCCTGCGCCTAGAGCATCAAACACTAATTCTGCTCCAGAATTAAGGGCATTAATCTTCGATTCTTATTTCGATGATTATCGCGGAGTGGTGCTCTATGTACGGATTTTTGAAGGCAAGCTCGTAAAAGGCGACGAAATTCGCATGATGGCGGCCGAAGCAAATGGTTTGGCCCTAGAGGTTGGAGTCTTGACTCCCAAAATGACCCCCAAAGATTACCTAGAGGAAGGTGCTATTGGCTATATCGTTACCAACCTCAAAACCACCCGTGAGGCCAAAGTTGGTGATACCATTACTCTAGCTAAGACTCCTGCCAAGCAGCCTCTCCCGGGTTATAAAAATGTTTTGCCGTTCGTCTACGCAGGTTTTTTCCCAGTCTCCAATGATCAATATGATGATCTCAAAGAAGCCGTAGAAAAGCTAGCAATGTCTGATTCTGCTCTCGTCTACGAGCCAGAGAATTCTCCAGTTTTAGGCTTTGGCTTACGAATTGGGTTCCTGGGTCTACTACATATGGATATCATCAAGGAGCGCCTTGAGCGAGAGTTTAATCTCGATCTGATTATCACTAACCCATCCACTAATTATGAAGTCACCACTACTAGTGGCGAAGAATTAAATATTCGTTCCGCCGCTGATCTACCTGATCAATCGACAATTCTAGAAATCCGCGAGCCGTGGGTGAAGGGCGAAATCATCTTGCCACAGAATATGATTGGTGGAGTACTGAACCTCATTAACGAAAAACGCGGTCATCAAACCAACCTTAGTTACATTGAAGATCGTGCCGTGATTGATTTTGAAGCGCCAATGGCGAATTTGTTGACGGATTTTTATGATCAACTCAAAAGTATCACCTCCGGGTATGCTAGTTTCAACTATGAGCTCTGTGATTATCGCCCTGAAGATTTAGTGCGTCTAGATTTTTTGGTAGCGGGCAATCGTATGGATGCTCTGAGTATTATATGTCATCGTAGCGAAGCCGATGCGCTGGGTAGGGAAATTACCAAGAAGCTCAAAGAAGTCATTCCGCGCCAAAACTACGAAGTAGCCTTGCAAGCAGCAATCGGCGCCAAAATCATCGCGCGCGAGACCATTGGTGCTTACCGCAAAGACGTTACGGTCAAAATTCATACTGGTGATCGTGATCGTAAAGCCAAATTACTAGAAAAGCAAAAACGTGGTAAGGCACGCATGAAACGATTTGGTAAAATTGATATCCCGAGCGAAGCTTTTACGGTCATGCTGAAACGTGATTAAAAGGTCCCGACTGTTCAGCCGGGACCTCGGAATTCGCTATAAGACAATTATGCCTTTGTGGTGCTAAAGTAATGTCGCAAAACACCCTGCATCTCTTCATTTATGCGGAATAAAGGATAAAAAGTCCCGCAGAGATCCGCCCAAACTGCCATCGCATCCGGATGTGTACCGAAGTAAGTTACTTCGGTAGTCTTCATGATATACGGCGAATACAAATCGTAAGTCGTTTGCTCGAATTTGCAATTCTCATCTGCATCAATGATTTGCACATTAACCTCTCTTGTCTCGGGCGGGATTTCTGACTTAGTTAGGCTTAATATTTTGGCCTTATATGGCTTTAGTCGACGGTATTTCATCCCGGCCGCACAGATAATTTCGTAAGAAACAAGAAACAATTGTCTCGCCAACCTCTGCCCAGTTATCCTTGAGACGTAAATCCGGAATCAACGGAAAAGCATCATCCGCCATCACCAGAGCTTGCCCGATGTTCTGCATGAGCCGATATATCACATCGGTTGAGAGCAAGCAGGTAGCAGCACTGCCACTTTTCGCTAAAACCGCTTCCCAATGTTTGGACATGTACTGCAAGTTTTTTCTCCCCCAAGATCGCAATACCTCCACAGACGGCACTTCAGCCATGGTTTTTGGAAAGAAGCTCCAGACGCGCTTTGGGCTGTCGCCTTTGTCGCTGGCGCCTTGATCGATAGTTTCATGTTGTTTTGCATTTTTCATCACAAATGCCTCCTCTAATATTTATTTCTGCTGTCGAGCAGTTTCAGAAATAGGATTTTCCTATACCTGACACTGCCAGACAGAATCAATCGTAAATAAAATAGAGTTAGCATAAATAATATAACGAATTTCAATGTACCGTGTCAATTAACACCGTCTTCTATTATAACACGATTTTTCAAAAATACTATTAAAAAGTGATGAATTTTTAAAATCACCATTATTTGTAACGATCATTGCAAGCAACTAGTATTACCAAACAGCGGACGGGGAAACCTTGCCAACGAGGGTTACTGCGGGACGAGCCAACATCTGAAGGATTGAAGTAGAGGTAGTAAGCAGTAGCAGAGGTAGGTGACGAGTAAGTACTAGCAACACGAGACCAACCGTCGCCATCGAAGCCGAAGCTCCTCAGAGCGCTATTATTAAGATTAATCCACCCGCTACGGACGAAGTCATCTCTTTTGGGACGGTTTTTAGCTAAAGGCCAGAAGTAGTATGATTTGCCGCAATTAACACATGTTCAAATAAAGCTGCTACTGTCAGCGGCCCCACTCCACCTATTTTTGGAGTAATTGCGGCCAGATCATCTCGCTCTCGCACCGATTCTTCTACGTCACCCACCAACACCCCACCTTCGCTCGCTGTCCCAGCATCCACGACTACCGCCCCAGTTTTCACCATACCGTTTTTAATTAAATGTGGTACACCAGTTGCACTAACAATCACATCAAAATCTCGTAGCTCCGCTAAATCGTCACCTTTATCAAAAATCCGCACATCATAGCCCGAATTCTTCCACATCCGTTCCAGTGGTGCTCCCACCAGCCGCCCATGCCCCACGATGGCGATTTTTCGACCATCTAGTTTAATGTCGTAGCCGGCCATCAACCAATTAATCGCGGTGGCTGTAGCAGACTCAAAACGAGGCTGATTTTTCTCAGAAAATATATCACCAGATGAATAATCATTTTTAACATTATTCATTAAATGAATATCAGTTGCTAGCCCGTCAACGTCTTTTGCAGGGCTAATCTGGGCGATTATTTCATCCGTCTGCATTGAACATTTTAATGGCAGCTGGACAATCATGCCATGCACATCAGTCCTTCCACTACTATATTCAATCGCACCCGACACATCATCCACTAGCAGATCTTCTACAGCTATACCAATATCCTCACCGTATCGCTTCTTTAGACGTACGTATTTTGCGATCACGGGTTGATCACTATCGCGAATAATTACTAGCCTTGGCTGGATCTTCTTAGCTTGCAAAGCTCGCACTTGATGCGCTTGATTTTCTTTCATGTAGCCCGCCAGTTCGGCACCATTCAAAATCTTCATTTCCTGACTCCTATTTGATTTTTACAGAGATAAATTGGCCTTAAATCATCTTTGCTCCAGTTGGTATCTCTACCGGCTCCTGCTGCAAAACATAGCCAGACTTATTTTTTACTGCTTCAATAATTTTTGCCCGGGCTTTTTCTAGCTGGGCATAGCTTGTAGCTTTTTCGTTAATCAACACCAAAGCCGCCTTGTCACTAACCCGGAAACCATCCAGCTCAGCACCCTTCAGTCCACAAGCCTCAATTAACCATCCGGAATTAATTTTGCCCTTACCATCCGCATCGCGCCAGACCGGAATTCCCCTAGCTTCGGCTGCATCAGCCTCAGCTTGATCGACATAAACATTCTTAAAGAAGCTACCAGCACTGGCAATCTCGGCTGGATCTGGCAGCTTTTCTTTACGAATTTTACATATCATGCGGCGAATATTCTCTGGAGAAAAATTCGTCTCATGCATATTTTCCACATATCTTTGTAGAGAATTATAAAACGGAGGCTGCAGGCAACCTTTGCATAAGCGGATAGTTACCGATAAAATCACAAATCGCCCTGCATCAATGCCATAGTTGAAGCGAGTGTGTCGATAACCCATCTGCATTTCTGGCTTTGTAATTTTCACCAAATCACCGGTCTGAGTATCGTAAGCCTCAACGTGTTCAATTATCTTAGAGATATCCTGTCCGTAAGCTCCGATATTTTGTACCGGCGCTGCTCCCACTGTGCCAGGAATCATGCTCATGGCTTCAATGCCTGAATATCCCAACTCGCAAGCTGCTTGCACTAGATCATCCCAGTTTTCGCCAGCCATTGCAGTGAAAGTCACTTCATTTGGCAGCTTCGCACTATGATCTAGGTCATTAATACAAATACCGCGCAGACGATTCAGAATAATTACACCATCAAAACCCTCATCCCGACCAATGGTATTGGCTCCGCCACCCATGACCCAAACTGGCAAACTGCGCTCCTTAGCAAAGTCAAAAGCTGACTCTATGTCATCAAGACTTTGAGCTTCTATTACATATCGTGCCTTGCCCCCCAAACGTATTGTCGTGAGCTTAGCAATCGGTATATTTTCCAAAATCTTCATCACTTGTATCTTCCTTCAGTAGTGTGATGGTATGCCCGACACGATTCGAACGTGCGACACCCAGCTCCGGAAGCTGGTGCTCTATCCAACTGAGCTACGGGCACATACCTCTATACCATTATAACACAAAATAAGACCCTCGACAGGTCTCACTTTTGTACTAAATGTGACAACTAGACGTGGTGAGTCGGGTGGGAATCGAACCCACGACACCAGGCTTAAGAGGCCCGTGCTCTAACCATCTGAGCTACCGACCCGTCTCTTCGCATTATACCACCATTGTTCCAAAAAGGGAAGATTAAATGAGTGATTTTTCACTGATCTCAATTATTATTGATATAATAGGGGAAGGAACCATTTTGGTGTACATTGACAAATCATGGAGGAGGGATACTATGATTACTGACCCCAGAAAATCTCTTAATCAAGAGAGAAGCCAGGATTTGCTTCAGGCTTATCCTAGTTTTGACGATTATCTTGAAGCTAGTATAGTAACAGGAATGACCAAAGGTCAGATCTATCTTTTTAGCAAGGTTAGTGCACAAATTTTTACTTGTTGGATGCTAATTGTGCGGCTTGCTAATCGTGATTTCTTCTGGCCAGTTTTGACTGCGGAGGTCGAAGAGTTAGCTATAGACACTGCTCAATGGTATAAACTAGCACTTGATGAGCGCTTGTCCTTGGCCTGTAGTGAAGCCTACCAATTTCAAATTCCGTTTAGGTATGCCCGAGCAATCCTAGCGAGCTGTAACGGCAATAATCTGCAGGATGTTGAATGCCAGCTCCGCATTACTTTGGAACATCTTGGTATTAAGATGACTAGTGCGCCGTTTGGTGAGGAAAATGTGGGACGGCTCTTGGTGGTTGATGACGATATGCCGCTTTTGGTCATTGGGAAACACGTCTACATTGCGGATATCGATCCGTTGGCGCGCAGTGGTTTTATTGATTGGAAACACCACTCCGTTTACAAATGGCGCCGCACTGATAGTAGAAATGTGGTACAACTAGTGCCAACTCTTGCGATTGAACTTGATGATGCTGGACAAGTCGGTGAGCGCTGGTTAGGCCAAGAAATCTTGGCGGAGTGGCAAACATTCTCCAAAGAAACTTCTAACGGTAAGCAATATGGCATCCGGGCAGAAATCGGCGATCTGCATCTCGTACATTATAATACCAAAAGGACCCAAATTCGCCACTGGCAAGAATTTCGCAACTAGAAGTGGCACCTAAGACCTGACTGCGGTTGGGTCTTTTTGCTGTTTTTGTAGCTTAGAAGAAACTTCGTCCGTAGCGGGCTTGTGGCTATAAGCCATAGCTCAGTAAGACGTCTGAGTACAGTGGGGAATAATTGGTCGAGTGTCGCTATGCAAATAGGGGTAGCTCATCGTCTTGGGGTTATGCTACAGTATGTCGGTACTTCGACTGACGATTCTCGTTGGCAAGGTTTCCCCGTCCGCTGTCTGGTATACTAATTACGAAAAGGCCAATTCTAAGCTTGTGTTAGCTCAACAAACATATGAGAATTACTTAAACAAAATAACCCCTTGAGGTTGTATAGTTAGAGTTGTAAGACATCAACTAGTATTACCAAACAGCGGACGGGGAGACCGATGTAACGACCGTTCGGGCCGAGGGACGGGCGAGACACTGAGGCATTAAACTCAAACCAGTAAGAGCGAGCAGAGGTCGGTGACGAGTAAGAGATAGCAGTACGCGACCAGTCGTAGCCAAAGTTGCCCGAGTATCCCAGTGAGCCGAGGTTTAAGTTGACGAGCCCGCTACGGACGGTAATTAAGCCGGGATTAATATGAATTTACCTCTGTAAACCATAGGTTGAACTTGTAATGATATTACAAGTTCAACTGTTCTGCGCCCTTGAGCGAAGAACTAGATATAAAAAGATCGGCACCGAACCGCGACAAAACAGGCGGACGGGGAAACCGTTGTAACGATTGTTCGGGCCGTTGGATGGATGGACGACGGAAGGATTAAAGTATAGTTGGTAGGCATTAGCCGAGGTAGCAGAACCATAAGCCACCGCCGAGCGCGACCAACCCCAGCCAGACTCACCATAGCCCCGCAAAGCACCGTTGTTCAAGTTGACATTCCCGCTACGGACGAAGTCAGGCACAGACGATAGTATAGAAGCTGTCTTTTTATAGTGGAGATCTTGACCCCACTTCCTGCTAGCCTCATTCCTCCTCTTACAGAGTTCAGAGGGCAGCCTCACGATCTTTTATCATGGAGAACCGCGGGTAGCTGGAGCCAAAACCTCAAAATAGCCCCTTTGGGTCCCATAAGCATTGAGCTTACTGTTTAATTCTAGCATATAACCTCAGAATTAATTTTCAACAAATATGTTATAATATCTGAATGAAAGCATCACATCTTCACCTAGCTTACGGTACGAAAATCATCTACGATGACTGCGATTTTATTTTAGAAAATCATGATAAAGTAGGCATAGTGGGAGTGAATGGTGCGGGTAAAACCACCCTTTTCCGCATTATTTTAGGCGAACAGCAGCTTGATAGCGGCAAAATTGATTTGCCCAACCATCGTTTAGGCTATTTACCGCAAGAGATTACTACTCCGCCCGCGCACGATGCCATGACGGTTTGGGAATATGTCGCCGCGGGCCGTCCGGTTGATGATTTGCAAGAACAACTGAACCTAGAATACGAAAAATTAGCTAAATATCCAGACAGCCAAGCTATTTTAGGACGAATTAATGACCTTCAAGATTCGATCGACTCTTACGACATGGCAAATTTCGATTATGAGCTGCTAAGAATTTTGGAAAAAATGCAACTTGCGGATTTGATGGATCACAAAATGTCTGATTTGTCTGGTGGCCAAAAATCCAAAGTGGCTTTTGCCCGAGTGCTGTTTGAGAATGCTAGCCTGCTGCTTTTGGATGAACCTACTAACCATCTTGACGTGGAGACTAGAAATTTTGTGGCGAATTTCCTGCGTAATTATCAAGGCACAGTTCTGGTCATTTCGCACGATGTGGATTTTTTGAACCAAGTAACCAATAAAACTCTTTTCATCAATAAAACTACGCACAAGATGAAAGTTTATCGTGGCAATTACAATGATTTTCGTCGTCAATATGCCGAAGAAAAAGCTGCCGAGGATGCCCGCATTACGGAACAGGAGCGCGAGATCAAGCGCCTCAGTGAATTTGTAGCTCGAGCTCGGGCCGCAAAACGATCTAATACGGCTCTGATTGGCATGGGTCATCAGCGCGAAAAGGTCTTAGCTAAAAAGCTTGAAGAGCTAGGCACTCGTGAACAAGAATATGCTCGGGTCGCCATGAATATCACTCCCGCCAAAGCTAGCGGCAAAACTCCGCTCGAAGTTCAGAATTTATCTTTTGGTTATCCCAACGAGCCTCTTTTACACGAGCGGCTTTCTTTCAGCTTAACTCGTGGCGAAAAATTTCTCATCGTAGGCGAAAACGGTGCAGGCAAATCTACCTTGCTAAAATTAATTGTCGGCGAATTGCAGCCTCAAAGCGGCTCGGTGATTTTAAGCCAAAACACTACTATTGCCTATTATGCTCAAGAATTAGAAATTCTGGATGAGCGCCGCACGATTCTGGAGAATATTAATAGCTATGATTTTAGTGATACTGAGCTACGTAGTATGCTGTCAAATTTCTTATTTTATGATGATGACGTGTATAAGAAAGTTGAGGTTTTGTCTCCGGGAGAAAAGGCCCGGGTGGCTCTTTGTAAAATTCTTCTGCAGAGGGCAAATTTAGTGATTTTAGACGAACCCACTAACCATTTTGATCCAGAGACTCAAAAAATCATCGGTGAGAATCTCAAAGATTATACTGGCACAATTATTATGGTAAGCCATAACCCCGCCTTTGTCGAACAAGTGGGAATTACTCGTATGTTAATTGTACCATCACGACAGACTTTGGATTCAAGCAAACAAAACTCACAACTCGCGGTGATTAAAAACTATTCCCGCGAGTTGCTTGAGTATTATTACTATCTAAATTCCGACTTGGTTTAGTTGGCCTTTTTGCCTTCGATCATGAGTACGAATTTAGTTGTCCCCTTCGCCCCTTCAGCGATGCCAGCATAATTATCATATTCATCTGCTAGTTTAGTCAAATTCTCTAGCTGGTGAGCTGTGGTCCTGATTTTCCCGTTCACGAGATTATTAAGGGGCTGAATGCCTTCGCGATCAAATTTAGCCATGCCGGTACTAAGCTCGTTTGCTCCAGCGGCTAATTTATTTACTCCGGCCGTCAGGGAAGCCAAAGAATTCTTGACGAGTGGCGCCAAACTCTTTTGCATTGTATCAATAATACCAAGAGCTACAGTTTCGGCTGTTTGTACTGCTGTCTGACCAGCGGTCATTTTTGCCAGATTCATCGAGCTCTCAACTAATTCTTGTTCGACACCTGCCATTAATTTTGCTACGTACTGTTGGATTGCCGCAGCACTACAATTCAATCCTAAATCAGCTTGGCACATTTCCGTGGCCGGCAGCTTCAGTGCATTGCTTAGGATAGCATTACCTTCCACCTGTCGCTTAATCGTTGCGGTGATAGTTGGTCGTTGAGCTTCCACCTGTTGTTCAGCAGCTAACTTGGCTGTAGCTTTGATTTCCGTCAATTTATCCTCGCCGATCATTAGAGCTGGCACTTCTAGCTTCTGTGCAATACCATTGACCGCGGTTTGCAGTTCTTTACTTCCCGTCGCCAGTTCGTTTGCCCCAGCCACCAACTGTTGACTGCTGTAAGATAGAGTGTTCATTTTGTCATAAAGTTGATCTAGCTCAGCAAAAGTTTTTAAGTCATCATTGTCGATTAATTTTGGTGTGATAATAGTATAGATATCATTGAGCTCAAACTTCTTCGTCTCATAGTTCACTGTCACGGTATCAGAACCTTTTAGTTCTTCCAGGCCCAAACTTTCGTATAAACCTGGTGTTGCTACGGCTGCCACGGCAATTTTTCGGCCATTGCTAGTAGACTTACCATTACTCACGACCACATTTGAGACCTGTGTTTCATCCAAAGTAGTCGCAATCGCCGCTACAAATGGAACATACATGTCGCCAACCCGAGCCTTATTAATATAATGCAAACGTATTTCTACTTTACCCTCCTGGCCTAACATTTCATCTGGAGTTTTGGCTTCACCATTCAGGAAATAGCTTATCTCTAGCTGCACTGGTAGCTCTTTGGTAGTTGTACCCCGATAATAAATATCTTTACCATTAGCTGTCCAGACTACCTGACCATCCACCATGGCGAAGGATTCGGAACCATTCAGATTCTCAATATTTTCCAACACCGATATATCTTGCAGTTGCGCTTCCTTAGCATCATTAATTAAATGTTTAGTTACGGCAATACTTCGCGCCTCACCCGATGTCTGTAGCTTAGCATAGACAGTTTCGTCCTGGCTCAATGCTGCTACTGAATAACACGGCATTGCCGCAATTATCCCAGCGGTAAAGAGTGCAAACATATTTTGATAAACTTTTTTCATATTATCCTTTCTAATTATTTTTGGCTTCGATTACTTTAGTTTTGTTGAATCCTAGTGTCGTTTTGCGAATAATTGGATCACAAACTACTAGAAGTGCCGGTACTACAGTCACCACGACCACCATGCTGATAATGGCCCCACGCGCGATTAAGGTACAGAGCGATCCGATCATATCAATTTGCGAAATCACACCCACACCAATCGTTGCGCCAAAGAAGCACATTGCACTGACAAAGATTGATTGCATAGAGCTACTAAGTGCTTGATGGGCTGATTTGATTTTGTCCGATCCCTTTTGTCGCTCTTCTAGATATTTTGTAGTGAGCAAAATCGCGTAGTCAATCGTTGCACCTAGCTGAATCGTACCGATCACGATCGAAGCAATGAACGGAATCTCCGTACTGGTCACAAAAGCTGCGCCTAAGTTTAAGAAAATTGCAAATTCAATCGCCGCCATCAGTAGAACCGGCAGAGAAATCGACTTTAGCACAATTGCCATAATCACAAAAATCACACCAATCGAAACCATATTCACATTCGTAAAATCTCGATCCGAGATTTCCACCAAATCTTTCATCAGCGGCCCCTCGCCTGCCACAATCGCACCCTCGTCATAACGATCAACGATTTCATTAATTTTGGCAATTTGATCGTTTAGTTCATTTGATGCAATGCTATAGTCGGATAAAACTAGCAGCATAGTATAGTTCTCCGTCTCGGCAATAGTACGCACCTGTTCGCTCAAAATATCTTCGGATAGACCATAATTTGCCAACATCGCCAAGCTCAAAGCTGCATCCACCCCCTCAACATTAGAAATTTCCCGTGCCATATTATTTACATCAGCCGTACTTGTTTCTCGACGTACTAACACCATCATCTGTGACTCCATACCATATTCTTCGCGGAGGATAGTCATAGCTTTTGTATAATCGTAACTTTCTGGAATCGAAGAATCGAGCTTATAATAAACTTCAGTCTTACCTTGGATAATATATGCTGGCACTAACAAAACCGCAAAGATAACTAAAATCGGCACCCTTAGCTTCACGATGAAATTCTGCACGGCCGTAAATTTCGGCAACAATTCTTTATGCTTGGTTTTCTCGATCCAACGATCACAGACCAGCAGCAAGGCCGGGAAAGTTGTGATCGCACAAACCACCCCCAGCACCACACCTTTAGCCATTACGATGCCGATGTCCGTACCTAGAGTGAGACTCATGGTGCAAAGCGCCAAGAATCCCGCAAAAGTTGTCAAAGCACTGCCTAGCACCGAAGTCGCAGTTTCCGTAATCGCTCCGGCCATTGCTTTCAGTTTGTCTTTTTCTTGCCGCTTGGCCGCCTCGTATTTATGGTACAAGAAAATCGAGAAATCCATCGTCACCCCCAGCTGCAAAACAGCACTAATCGCTTTAGTAATGTAAGAGATTTCTCCTAAGAAAATATTGGTCCCCATATTAAATAATAGAGCCACACCAATACTGCCAATCATCAAGAAAGGCACGACGAACGAATCCAAGGCTAGAAGTAGTACGATAAGTGACAAGCCAACCGCGATTGAAACATATAGTACAGTCTCGCTATTAAACAGAATTTTAGTATCCAGGACCATGGCGCTCATGCCACCAATCAAGCAACTCTGGCCCGCAATTCTCCGAATTTCTTCTACAGCATTCAGGGTCTGCTCGTCGCTGGTACCTTCACTAAAAGTAATCAGCATTAGCTGGCTACCCTCGCGCATAGCCTTCTCCCGCACGGCTGTTGGTAAGAAGTCTAACGGCACCGCAGTACCAGCCAAATCCGCCAAGCTCAAAACTTGGTTGATGCTCTCAACTCCACTAATCTTATTCTCCAGCTCCAATAACTCTTTCTGGGGCATGTTTTCGACGACTGCGACCGAGAAGGCACCCATACCGAACTCTTCGGTCAAAATTTCCTGACCTTCCAAAGTCTCAATGTCGGAAGGTAGATAGACCAGCAAATCATAATTGATTCGCGTGGCGAGATAGCCAAACAAAGCTGGTATCATCAAAATCCCTGAGATAATGACAATTAGCCAGCGTTGTTTGCAGATAAACTCGCTAAACTTTTTCATAGCTCTCCTATTTTAATTAATTTTAAGATAAGTTACCCGCCTTGCGTAGCGGAACAGACTTACCACACTTTGATAAAAATGACCAGCGGTCATTTTTTCTAAAGACATTTTACCTCTATAAAAATCTGATGTCAAGATACTTTATGACTAATGGTCATTTTTCTGTCACTTGTATCTTGACTATTTAACCTGTATAATATAGCTATGAAGATCTTAGAACGTAGCCTCGTGCGCCATAATAAAAAAACTAACAAATATGACCGAATTTTGGATGCAGCTTACCAGCTTTTTCTGGAGCAAGGCTATGATGAAGTTTCAATTCAAGAAATTGCCACTCGTTCTGGTGTTGCCAAGGGCACATTTTATTTATACTTTCGTGATAAAGATGAGCTCAAAGATCGGGTGATCGCCAAGAAGTCCAACGAGATTTTTCAGCGCGCTCTCAATGCTCTGCACCAGACCGATTTTGTAAACTTTGAGGATCAGATTGTCTTTGTGATTGGCTACGTGGTGGATGTCCTAGCTCAAAACAAAGAAATTCTGCGCCTTATCGCCAAAAACTTGTCTTCTGGACTATTTGATCAAGGGCTTAGTAAAATTTTTGCTGCCAACGATGTTGATGTGCTGAAGATGTTAATAGCTGCCGCAGAAAAAAACGGAGTCCATCTAAAAAATCCTGGAATATTACTATATATGATCATCGAGCTGACTAGCTCAACTTGTTTTTCCTGCATTTTATACAATGAGCCATTGGAGTTGGCCGTGTACAAACCATATTTATTTGATGCTATTCGTCAGTTGATTCGAGCTGGGCAAGAAGACTGAGGTTTAGCCGGCCCAGTTTGATATTTTGTGTTATAATTACTGCATGCACCGGTAGCTCAGTGGATCAGAGCATCTGTCTTCGGAACAGAGGTGGAACTAAAAATTACTCATTTTTGTATCTGTAAATACACACTTTACTCTTAATGCAGTTTTATGATTGTGTCTGAATGTTTCCCTATGTATCCTAATTGTGCCTGCCAGAGTGTGTATAAAAGTGTGTATGTAAAGAGCCAAAAAGGTTTACATAATATAAACCTTTCGATATTGGTGTAAGGTTCTCCAATTGACGAATATTAGCATGTATGCTAATATAAAGACATAGCCCCCTGGTTTGGATTCGTTCCCGCCAGGGATTTTAAGTATTGGAGGTAATCATAAAGACTATAGTATATATTGACGGGCAGAACTTTCTCTATAAAATCGCAGAGCGAGTAGTCGCTTCTGGCCTAGCTACTAATAAACAAGAAGTTAGCTTTGTTGATATTCCATATCTACTGAGTCGGATTTTTTCAGATGAACGGTTAGAAATTCGTTACTACGGTGTCGCTAAGATACGTCAACAAAAGGATTATGGCGAAGAGATTCAAAAAAAGTCCATTCAATTTGCCGACAATTTGCGTCGAATGCGAAGTTGTTTGGCTAAGACTGGCATTGAGTTTCGAGCCACTGGAGTGCTTAAAGTTCGTGATCGAGATGAATGTAAGAAATGTGGAGCAACAGATTATAAATTTCAAGAAAAAGGCGTGGATGTTGGACTTGCTGTTGACATGGTTTCCGATTCACTAAGGAATCAAGTTGATCACATTGTTTTAATCAGCTCCGATACAGACTTAGTACCTGCAGTCAAGGTTGCTAAGGAAGCAGGTAAACTAATTACTTACGTTGGGTTCGACAACCAGATAACTAGATTATTATCGTCACTGGCAGATTCTACGCATGTCATTAGGAGTAATGAAGTCGTTGAGGCTTATAGGAGGATGTTTGATAGAATAATGTAAAAATAAAAACATAGCTAAAGATTACGGTATTTATTCGAAGCTATTAAATTCAATCACAAAAGATTTTTTACAAATAATGGTTAAGTCACACGAATATATTTCAAAAACGATACTCAGAAATTTCTCATTTAGTGATGGCGGTAATAAACGTGCTGTCAAATATATTAAGTTGCCACAGACCAGAATTCATCACGGAGACATCAAAATCTTTAATACACGATTGGGAGCCTACACTGACGAAAATGAAAATATCATGAGTTCCGAATTTGAAACTTATTTGGGCGATTTAAGCGCAAAGGTCAGAAAAGAGTTAAGGACTACGCATACTTTACACGCACCTGACTTTAACCTAGACATAATAAAAAAATATTTTATGTACCAATGCTGGAGAGACGATACTTTTATTCAAGAAATAATGTATGATATAGAAAGGTATTTTGAGTCGCCATCGGCTAAAGCATTAAAAAATTTTAATCAAAAAGACATCACAGAAATCAAAAATTTCTTTATTATGGAAGAATTCCGCCGACATTATGCAGGTGATGTTTTCGCAGATCATGAACTAATCATTGCTATAGATCCTAACGCTGGTCTTCTTGGCAGTAATTTTGTTATAGGACTTAAAAATGATGAATGGTGCAGTATGGGGGCTCTAGCCTTATCCCCCAACATACTATTTGTTTTGGTATATCAGAAGAAACTTAACAAAGTAAATTTAGTAGCTAAATATACGCACAAAGTTTGGAAAATCTTAGAGACAGATCAAGTCGCAAAAATTAATAGGCAAACCATTGGCTTGGGTCAACAGATTAGGTTCGGGTACGTCATTTCTGATTCGGAAGAAAAGCTACAACAAGCAATAACGTCGGCTGAATGTGCTAGTCTGGAACTAAACCCGAAATATCCCGCAAAACCGCTTACCTTATATAAGTAGCGTTTTTACGGTTTCAAGCTCAGTGATCCAAACTCCTGAGCTTTTTTGTACCAAGTATCCTCTAACTCCAATATGCTACAATGGTAGTAAGAAAAGAGGTCTTGGGGGATATAGAAATACAAAAACTAATTAGGATTAATCATTCTAATGTAGAAATTAACTTACTTCTCTACTTTTTCTGGTATTGGTGGTTTTGAACTAGGGATCGAAGAAGCGGCAAGGGAACTAGGCATAGCCACTAAATGTATAGGCTATTCCGAGATTAACAAGTTCGCTAGCTCGGTTTACGAACGGCATTTCCCCAATACTAATAATTATGGAGATATTAAACAAATTAATACTAACGAGCTACCTGATTTTGATTTACTAGTTGGGGGATTTCCATGTCAAGACGCCAGCATAATTGGTAAACGAGCAGGCTTAGCTGGAGAAAGAACAGGATTATTTTATGAACTCGCCAGAATCCTTAAAGCCAAACAGCCAAAATACTTTGTCTTCGAGAATATCAAAGGTTTACTCAGCTCCAATAAAGGAGAAGACTTTAAACAAATCTTACAGATCCTTGATGACTTGGGTTATGACGTCCAGTGGGGAGTACTTGATGCCCAATACTTCAGAACCCCGCAACATCGTGAGAGAGTTATACTTGTCGGATTTCTTCGAGACAAGTGTCGATCAGAAGTATTATCTATCCGAGGAGAGAAGTACAAAACTGTTCTCGCTTCTGAATGTATAGTAGCTTATTCTAAGAATCGAACTAGAGCCACAAAACATAACTCCGTTAATACTATCATTGCTAGCTATCATGGCATAGGTAGTGACGGTGCTCCTGGAGTAATTGAAGGTAATAAAATCAGAAGACTAACACCCGTAGAATGTGAGCATTGCCAGATGTTCCCAGATAACTGGACTAAGTTTGGTAAAGATAACGAGCTCATCTCTGATAGTCAACGCTACCGTATGTGTGGTAATGCTGTCTGCGTCTCCATGATGCGAGCAGTATTTCTAGCTTTATTTTAAGTCATCTACAACGAACAACAAGGAAAAGAACAATGATAAGTACAGAATATCCGACATTGGACGATTTAAGCCTTTCTGCAAGAGTACTATGCCAACACTACATAAAACACTAATCCAGCAGTTAAAAACGCCGTGGAGAGCCTCTAAATGCCCTATAACCCTACTTCCATCAGCAACCTTCAGCCCTTCACTGGCCAAGATGATCCTAGACGACAAAACGGCAGGAAAGCTGGTAGTAAAAACATTAAGACCATTACTCATGAACTCTTAGAAAAGGAAGTAGATCTAATGCTTCCTATTAATGAGGATACGAAAAACTATCTATCCAGTAATAGTGACTATTCCTATATGGAGGCAATCACTCTAGCTATGATTATTAAAGCGATTAACGGAGATACTGGAGCCGCTAGACTAATATTTGAGAGAAGCGAAAAACTCAACATTGATGATTCTGATGGCTTCTTCAATCAACCAGAGATAGTTTTCCAGGTTGTACCAAGCCCCCATACTGATCCAGAAAAGTATGCTGAATTTAAGCAGTGGCAACAGTTCAAGCAAGAAATGAGAGAACAGAAACCAACATCCGCAAATCTAGAGTGATTTTGGAGAGAAAAACAACATTTGATAAGTCGCTAATACTTTCAATCTTGTAGGGTTGCCTTTTGACTGTATGCTATTAATTTTTTTTGTAATTCCTCAACCCACTGTTCATATTCAACAACTTTTTGTCTTACTTTTGCTAATGCCAAATCAAAATTTTTAATAGAAGCGATTTGTCGCCGTTCCTGTTCTAGAATTTTATGTTTGGCTGTATAGGCAATCACAAACCATGCTGTATCTAATCTACCTTTATCGTCTTCTTGTTCAACTCTATAGCTGGTTTGTTTCTTAATGGCATCAGCTAAGTTCTCTAAGAGTGGAATTTCATCTTGTTGCTTAACCCCTTCACATGCCGCCATAAAAATAGCCGCAAAATCCGCCTTGCAAATATATTTTACTAATTCGTCAAAATTCTTTATCATTGATTCCATAATACAAGTACGAAATTGTTTAGAAGCACAATAGCCGTTACTGCTCACTAATTGGTACATGACTTTCGGAACATCATCGATCTTAATCTTGCATATACTATCATTATCCTCATCACCGCTTGAAAGTATCAGGTTAAAAATCTCCTCTACTCCTTCATGAGTTACTCCAACGTAATTACATAAAGAAATATATAGGCCATGCTTGAGGACTCCATTGCCATAACGGATATTTGCCAAATTCATAATCTCCTTTGCACTCATTTTGGAACACTTCACGGCGAAAGCTCTACTAGGTATATCCTGAGTGATTTTTTCAAGCATACCATCAATACCACGGTCAGCCTCTTGCTTTAGAGATTTCCATAGACTAGGGTTGCATCTTTGCAAAGTCTTGTCATTAAGGCCTAATACCCAATCTACTTCATTATTAAATATATCTTCTTCATCAGAGTTGATAAATTTAAGTTCTTTACTATTTTGAAGCCTTCTGATACTTCTTATTCTTGGCCAAAAAATATTATAAATTTCCCCCTGCAACCACTCTTCTAATTTTTCATTATCTTCTAGTAAACTGCCCCAAATTGTATTCAGGGCACTTCCAGCCACATGAAATAGCTTGTAGCTATTAGTAGTTTGCAGAATATGTTTAATTGCTGGATATATTTTAGTACAATCTTCAAGTGTTTCATTTGTACCAAGATAGTAATTTACTTCTTCGCCCGCCAATTCATCATGTAGAATTTTCGAGATAATTTTCATATTAGCATCCGGAGAAAATCTAATCCATTCTGGATATTTATAGAAGTTCAGGAAACTCGTTTTTTCCAAATCGGATTCATTGATAGATCGTGGTTCTTGTTGTTTTACAAACTTTTGACTAAAATCCTCCCCTAATTCTTCGCCGATAAAACCGAGAATGCTTATATCCTCGCAATAATAGTATTTACGGAAATACTCATCTGCAAGTAATTTAACCTTTTCTTCCCCATATGTTTCAAGTATATAAAGAATTTGATAATTTTGTAATGCTTTACCTCCTCGTTCAAACAAATCGTCGCCTAAATCTAAAATACGTAGATTCTTGTATCGCAGATAGATCATCGCATCTTGCCAATCGCTAGCACTTACATCGTCACGAGTAATACTTCTATTTCCATAGCATAAATCATGCAAAAGCTCCTCAACGTACGATTTATAGTAAGCATTATCACATGGATTTTTTACGCACTCCGCAAGATATTTTGTTTTCTCTTCAGCAAGACGATATATCACCTTCATTGCTCGATTTAGTAACAACTCAGAATCATCATTAGCGGAGTTCTTTAATAAAACTTCGAACCCTTGCTCTACAGTCATATAGTCATAAAATTTATCTGGCAGGTAGTATATAAGCCATGCTGAATCATCGCGATATTCATTAGAATTTATTTTTGCATCAAGGTAATAGCTAGTCTGGTTATCTACTGGATCAATATATTCCATGACATAAAGTAGCTCGTAAGCTCGTCGGCAGTAATCAATGTCTGAATCTTTGAGTATTTTTTGAAACCTGGCAAAATTAATCGTACCCTCGCTTTTTAATTTATCTAAGGTTTGCTTTGCGTCGCCAAAAATATTTCCCCCTAATCCCATAAACCGCTCTCATATACTTCATTATTATGACCACACAGTGGGCACTTATTGAGTTCTGTCTGTAGCTCTATCATAGGTAAATCGCCTAGATTTTTCATTGTGGTTCCACATCGATCGCAAGCTAGCCCATCTGACCTGTATTCTTCTTCAGTATTCGTGATTTTAACGAGTCTGCATGTTTTATGCTGATAATTACCACACTTATAACATTTATATATATCATGAAATATGCTTATTTTTGCCGTCCCTGCTGATATAGCTGCAAGCACCGCTTTTCTAGCTTCTCCAGAAAAGCTCTCACGATATTCGTTGATAGTTTCCTTATCATTACTATTAACGCTGTCGAAACCACCACCATAGCAAAATGTTTTTTCCAAACTACAATTTTTGCATTTAGTTGTTATTATTACTCCCATAGTGGTCTTCAATTGCTCCTTTCTTATTTTCGTTCATCAACCTTAACTATCCCATGTTCAACTAGTAAGCTATAAGCTCGGTCTAAATCTTCTTCAGACGTATCATCATAAGTTTCTGACATCTCTTGCCTTAAACTTTTGCCCGCTTCTTCTCCATAAAAAGCCCAACCGAACATTAAAGAAGCTACGATAGAAAAAACCTTATCGTTTTCTTCTTTTAACCATTCTGGTAGCTTAACTGCTACTTGTTTACTGTTTTTCATAATATCTCCTATCATTAACAGGTCTAAAACTCATTTATTATCAGCGTTCTATCCTGAATCGCCTTATCAGGGTTCTTGCTGGCGAAAATTTTACTAACCATTTTAATAAAATCTGATACACCTGACCCATCTAACCGCCCCATATCCCTATGATTACTTATTTTCCTCTCCCCACCACTTATCTGACATCGGGCCATCAATACGTGTATGATCTTTTAGCCACTGTTTGCGTCGCGTTGTAATGGGGAGACCAATGCTGTCATTTTTTACCTGATAGAATTTGATCCCGTTTCTTTATTCATGCGCCTCCTTCTCTCCATTGTGTCCCGTTTTCTCTGGCCCACGTTAAAACCAATTTTATGTTATTCCATAAGAATCGTCAAATTAATACGGTAGTCAGGAGGCGACAGTAGGTAATCTAGAAACATAACCGAAATTATATGATACAATAAAAATGCTAAATCATAATCCATAATAATCCTATTCAAAGGGAGTAGAATGCGGTTATTTACGACCAGCAATCCTTTTGAATTAGGATTATGATTTAGCAATCAGGAAGTAAATAGCCGCTTCTTTTGTGCCGAGAGCCCAAATTTAGCGACTTTAACTAAGAGGTTGCTAATGAATAATAAAACTCTCAATGAATACACGAAAGAGGAGCTAATAGGCATCATTGGCTCCCTTAAGAAACAGAAGAAATTCGGCCTAGTCTGGGAGGATAAGCCCGAAAAAGTTGCTACGGAGTGCAGACAGAAACTACCAGTAGTGAAGGAGGAAACGGATAAAGCCATTAGTGATGCTGGTATCGTAGAGCCCACAAACCTCATTATCGAGGGAGATAATTACCACGCTTTGTCGGTCTTAAATTACACTCACGCAGGGAAGATTGATGTAATTTATATTGATCCGCCTTATAATACTGGTGAAAAAGCCCGTGATGGTGGTTTTATCTATAACGACAGATTTGTCGACAAAGAAGACTGTTACAGACATAGTAAATGGCTCTCATTTATGTCAAAAAGGCTTGAACTTGCGAAGAGTCTTCTGTCCGATAGTGGGGTTATTTTTATATCCATTGACAATCACGAGCAGCACTACTTGAAATTATTGTGCGATGAGATTTTTGCTGGAAACTTTATTACAGATATATCCGTCGTTGGAACAGCAAATGAGTCTAATGACGGGGTTTTATTCCAGAATAACAAGGAATCGTTGTTAGTTTATGCCAAAGACATTACTAAAGCCAAGATTAATCGTATCGATGAAGTTAAGCAGGTCGCAAGGTCGCTAAACGATGCACCGACTGGACTATCTACTAGGTTAAGTATGGGGTATACAATTTATTATAACGAGAAGAATAACGACATAATCCCTGTATTCGATTACGATCAGACGAAAGTTGATACCAATGACGTAGAGCAAATCTATCAAGACGATATGTCGCTAATTTCGCAAGGGTATATTCCTGTTCGAGCAGGATTTCGTAACGGAGTTGTTTGGAGGTGGAGATGGGGGATCGAGACTTTCAGGCAGCGGCAACAAGAGGTTAACATTAGGAAAAATAATGCAGGTAGGTATGTTGCTGAATTTATTCAGAAGGGATTTAATCCACCAAGAAATGTGCAGAATTTTACGACTGGCACGGTTGAATTACGCTCAGTAATAGGACAAAACAAGTTCAAAAGTCCAAAGTCGGTTGCTATGATGAAGTGGATCCAACAAATCGCTAGCATAAAGGACTCAATAATCCTAGATTTCTTCGCTGGCTCAGGCACCACTGGTCAGGCTGTATTGGAACTCAATAAAGAAGATGGTGGACATAGACAATTTATCCTTTGCACTAATAACGAAAATAAGATTGCCGAAGAAGTTACATATCCACGCATCAAGGCCGTAGTTGAGGGCTATAGCGATACTGAAGGTATCCCAGCCAATGTTCGCTATTTTAAGACTGATTTTGTTGAGAAGGACGAAACGCTCGATAAACTTCGCCGTAAACTCTCCCCAGCTTGCGAGGATATGATTCGGATCCGTGAAGGTGCGTTTGACAAGGTAATCGACGAAGACAAGTTCAAGGTTTACAAGAACTCTCGTGGCCTAACCGCTGTGATATTTGACCGCTTTGAATTAGCCGACTACATCGCGCGAATCGAGGAACTGGAGACGGATACACCAGTTCACCTCTATGTATTCTCATACACTAACTATGGACGACTAGATGAACTATCAGACGATCTCAGGCACACCTACGAAAGCCAGCCTATCCCCGAAGGAGTTTTGGAAATCTATAAACGCATCTTTAACAAAGGAGGTAAGAGATGAACCTAGTCCAATACCAAAGCGAGGCTGTCGAAAGACTAGTCCAGGGATTCAAAGAACTCATAATGGCAGCGAAACCTAATGCTGCAATGATTTTACACGCTCCAACAGGCTCAGGAAAAACTGTAATGACAGCAGCGATGCTTGAGCAACTACTAGCCGAAAACCTCAACGATGAATTTGTGTTTATCTGGGCCAGCGTTGGTGATTTATCGCACCAAAGTTACCTCAAACTCAAATATACCTATCTTCCTGACAGCGAATACGATTTTCAGGAGTTGGAGAATCTATCAGCCGAAGCACTAGAGGAAAATACTGTCCTGTTCTGCAACTGGGAGAAGATGTTCAGACGAGGCAAGGAGACTGATGACGAGGGGAATCAAGTCGAGATTTTTACCAACGTTTTTGTTCGTATCGGAGAAGATGGTCGCAATCTTCAAGAGGTGTTAGAAAAACCCGTGAGGCTGGCCGTAAAATCGTGCTCATTGTGGATGAGGCACACAAAACTTATCTTGGGCCTAATTCTCAAAGATTGGTCCAAGAGGTTATTAAACCTGATCTAGTTATTGAGGTGTCGGCCACTCCGAGCACAAAATTTGAACAAGGTTACTACGAAAATAATACTGGTAGATATGTCAAAGTTCCGATTCGTGATGTCATCGAAAGTGGCCTAATCAAAAACAACACCGTCATTAACAATGATATTGCTGGAGCAGTAGACAAGAACTCAGCCGATACAGCTGTGCTAGCCGCCGCACTCAGACAACGAGAGACCCTTGCGGAAAAATATCGCCACCAAGGAACAAACATCAGCCCCTTGGTGTTAGTTCAGTTACCAACCGATTCGAGTGAAAAAATGAGTGAAATCGACCAAACTACTCGTGAGACAGTCGAAAAGTTCATGGACGAGAACGGCATAAACTACGACAACGGAAAATTAGCAATTTGGGTGTCTGGTGACCACTACCCTGAAGATGTGAAAACGTCAGTAGTTAAAAATGATTCGCCCATCGAAGTCCTTATCTTCAAACAAGCCATCGCCACGGGCTGGGATTGTCCAAGAGCCTCTATCCTAGTGATGCTCCGAGACATAAAATCCGTCACCTTCGAAATCCAGACCGTAGGCCGCATCCTGCGTATGCCAGAACTCAAGCATTATGACGATTCAGCACTCAATACGGCTTACGTCTACACAAATATCAACCAGATTGCATTGCAAGAGGACACTGACACGCAAACCTTCTTCAAGACTAGGTTTAACCATAAAACCCCAGAGTTCAGGGATGACTTCTGTATGCCAAACATCTACCGCAAACGTGTAGTCGGGCAACGTCATCGTCTCAACCGAAACTTTCGTAAGAAGTTCTTCCCAAAACTCAAGGAGAAATTCCAAATTAGTAAGGAAGATAGCAAGGACGTCCGACTCCAAAAACTTGATGCCCTGCTAGAGATAGCACCTAACGAGTTGACGATACCAGTGCTTGCTGATGTGAGTTTTGGCCATTTAGATACGATAGACCAGGAATTGTTCGAGCAAAGCCGACAAGTCAAATTAACTGCTGACAAACCTTATATTGAACGAATATTTAATCTGTTCCTTAAATCTGCATCCTCACCATACGCTCCACACGACTCCAGTCGAGTGCTTAAGGATGCAATTTACAAATGGTTCTCCGATAATGGTATCGATAATGAATCAGAAGTGCAGCGAATCGTGGCTTGCTCTGTAGCCAATCAGGAGATCCTAAACTCAGTCGTTGACGATGCGAAGGAAGAATTCGCCAAAACAATGGATAAGGAAACGGAACTTACCTATACGGATTTTAAGATACCAGATGAGCAAGAATTCGGTGAAAAATATGAGGCCTATCCAATGAGGAAACACGCTCTGCAGCCATACTATCGTCCTACCGAAAACAGATGGAAGACAGAGGAGAAGTTCGAGGCACTACTAGACTCATCTGATAATGTCGTGTGGTGGTATAGGAATGGAACGAGCGAACCGAAGTATTTCGGGGTTCCATACTACAAGAACGATGATAAAGGTATAGAAGAATCGATCTTCTACCCCGACTATATCGTCAGGTTCACAGATGGCACACTGGGAATATTTGACACGAAGTCAGGTGACACTGCTAAGCCTGGCACTACACTGGGTGGCTCGGTCGACGAAAAGGCTGATGGCCTTCAGGCCTTCTTCCGTGATTACAATGAAATCGCTAAACTCTACAGAGACCCAAAGTGGGGTTTTGACATCACAGATATGACTGGGCTATGGGGAGGAATTGTTAATATGGCTGCAGATGGACACTTCGAACTGCAAGGAGATGCTATTACGCAAGAAATGGCATGCGCACAACTCCATGGAAAAGAAGTAGAGCTGCCAGAAGTCAATTACGACCCAAGCAACTGGAATGGGCTCATAATCTAGTTACTGCTATAGTTTCATGATATAGTGACAAGAAAATAATAATATGGATATACGGAATATCCCTCATCTGGCAATATGATGACTATTTCTCGGTATATTTCCGAGCATAATAATGCCAGCACATTTACCGTTCAAGGCATGAATGAAGCGATGTTAACGAGCTGGCTAGGAATCTTGAACTGCCAATTATATATGTTTTTACTATAACTTCCCTAGGTTTTATAGTCGCATTGCGCCAAAAGGTTATCTTCTTCTCTCGAGATAGTAAGGAGCTAACGAATTTTTTGGTAGACTGCAAGTAGCAATCGAAATACTCGATAATAGGGCTATGGTGGGTGATAACCGAATACGAACCATAGCAACATCGCTGAGGCTGTCTAGAATAGAGGATTCACAATTTTCCTATAACTACCAGCATATTTTTTACGAGGACATCGATGGTATATTTGAGCATTCTCAGGCACTACACCTAACACGTATTTTTGATGGAAAAGTAGGCCAAGCAATAAAGAATACTGAACTACGTCTTGAATTATCAAAATGTGGCCAGCCAGTCATATATTGGTTAAAGGTATAAATGACACCATTAGGAATAGCCAGCACTTATTAAATAGGCTAAGCATCATGAAAAGCCAAGCAAACCAAGCTATTAGTAAGGCGGTCATAGAATCAGGGACATCTAAAAATATAAACACTATTGCTTCTGTAGGTAGGAATAGGGGTTATAGGTTTAATAACCGAGACTAAGACCGGGTATTGCCCAGAGGATGTTTATTACAAAACAGCCAAAAAACCAGATAAGAAGATATGATAGAATCTACGCCTATCTGCAAGCAACGCATCCGATACTGATAGTTTTTTGGCTATGTATAGGATATAATATTGGCATGCCAAAAAGAATAACCCCGAGAGAAAAAATAGTATCTACTATAAAAACCATCCTAGAAAAAGAAAACGATGTTATTAAGCAACATTATACCCAGCATGGTAGTATAAAAGATGTAACAATTTCTGGCATTATCACAGATGAACAAGCTATTGATGATGAACTACCAGGAGCATATATTGCATATAATTTGGATCAGATTAGGAATACATTGACCTTGGAAGAGGTCGCACAATCCCATCAAGACCAAGCATGCAGTCAACAAATGGACCAAGCAAGACTGCTATCTAAAAGAAAGATTATTGCTCTATTACAACAAAGACTGAGAATTGGTAAACAAAACAAGGTTATAGATAAAACGAAGAATGGGATTACATACGGAACAGTTAAAAGCAACTCATCAAAACCGAATTATATAGAAACCTGTGTAAGAACTTTAGAGAGCCTACTAAGAGATGAATCCTTTGTAGGTGATATTCGGGACGCACGTATGCAGATTGGTATAGGCAACAGCGACATACCGGATATAGTCTGTAAAACCTATGACGACGTTATTGAAGCATTTCTAATTGAACTTAACTACCAATGTCAAAATACAGTAGAATATGAAAAACGTACTGCATTTGCAATAGGGAATTTAAGTTTGCATGCCTCAAGAATCTCAAGCATTCATCAACTAAGAGATGAGTGGCTAAAACTAATAATAGCCATGATTGTCATACCCGATGAAATACCAGATTTGGAGTATATTGTTAATACGATTTCAGCTAATGGCGGTATTGATATTGTGGATATAGATGAAGAGGGAATAGTAGTTAAGTTTAGATGCGGTATTAGTGGTAATGAGTACAAAGATTCATGGAAAGCATTAAAACCGTTCTTGAGCCACGAAAAAAGTAGCCAAAACTTTTCTAGTAGTATTTCAACACTCAGTGGAAGAATATACAACGATTATAAAAGTGGTATGTCTATTCAAGATGTAGGGCATAAATATGGGTATATGGATGAAGGCTTAGACGATCGTGATAGTCAAAACAAGCTTTTTCATATTATATCTGATGAGAAATCTCGACAGTATGACGACATAAAGGATGACATTTTGCATAATTAAATTTTTGTCTCCCTATTAGCGCATTATTTTATCCCGGATAATGACAGTAAGAATCAACAAAGATTCTTAATCATTACTAATTTTCCATACCGGTATGGAGTCCAAAAGAAAGGATTCCAAAAAATGGAACAAAACAATCAAACATATAACAAGGAAAACTTAAACACTCCTGCGGACACGGGTGTACAACAAGATATACAACTATTACCACTTTCACACCTTATGGCACAAAACTTTCCGCCCATTGAATGGCTAGTAGATGGGCTAATCCCGGAAGATGCCGTAGTATTATTATCTGGAGCACCAGCCAGTCTTAAGACATGGTTTGCTTTAGAAATGACAAAAAGTATTACTGCTAGCGAAAAGTTTCTAGGACAATTTAATACTAAACCAACTAACGTACTCATTATGGATGCAGAATCTGGGGAGCGTCAACTTTATGATCATCTTGCTAAATTGAACGTTAATCCAGAATCTGAGGTATACTACCATTGCTGTAACGGATCTTATTTAGATAAAGATTTTGTAACTAAGCTTGAGACGGAATGCTGGGATAAAGATATTAAATTAATTATCTTTGATTCATTGGTGCGATTCCACAATGCTAACGAAAACGACACTAAAGAAATGAGTGCAGTCTTTGAATCCTTCTCATTCTTAAAACATCATGGCATTACAAGTCTGATTATTTGTCATACCCGCAAAGGTAATAACCTTGGATTTGCACGCAGTATGGACTCTATCCGTGGCTCAAGTGATATAGCAGCTTCTTGTGATCTGTGTCTCTCTATTAATAGGTCAGAATGAAATAACGAAGTCACTGTTTCTCAACCTAAAAATAGATTTGATGAAGAACTTAATCCATTCAGGGCGAAGTTGTTAAAGGAATCAGACTCTAGTAGCAAATGGCATTTCATTGAGTTTACTACGACTAAAGCAGATATTATTAATTAAAGGCTTGTAGCTGTCAGTGATTTTATCAGGAAAAATCCCGGAGTAAATCAGAAGAGTATTATAGAAGAATTTAGTGGCAGTAATGGGCTAAATAATGATAAGCCTATTCGAAAAATTCTCAGAAATTTAGAAGTAACGGGTAGAATTACAAGAAGAAAAGGTGATCGTAACGAAAATCTATACTTTACTACTAACCAACCTAACGAGAAACCGCAAAATGTCTAGTATATATAGTAATGCGGATTTGCGGTTTCAAGAAAAATTAGGGGCGGACAAATTGGAAGAAACGCGACAGAATAATATTGTGGGACAACCACTAACTATTAATCAAACAACAGTATTTCTTCAAATTTCACGGAAACAGATTTACAGGTTATTTGATCAAAAGCTCCTACGTAGCTTTCATATTGGTCGACGACGATTTGTTTCTATGAATGCTATTAATGATTTTATTAAAGAAAGAGAGGAGAGCGAATAATGAGTAAGCGACGTTCTAGCGGAACTGGCTCTCTAGTATATAGGGCTTCAACTAAACGTTGGGAGGGTAGATATTCAGTTTATGATGAGCTTGGGGTAAAACACATTAAGACGGTTACCGCTAAGACTAAGAAAGAAGCTGATGAAAAGCTCATGAAGTGTATTGTTGAAGCTAAAGATAAAGCATTTAGTTTTCGAAAGTGTGAAACGCTAAAGGACTATGCTAATTACTGGGAGAGCTTAATGATCAAATGCCAAGAAATGTATCCAGATGATCCCACTAACTACAAATTGCATACCATCGAAACTTATATGTATGCTCTACGACGTGTATTATTACCAGAATTAGGGAATCAACGCATTAATCAGATCACTAAACGAGATATTAGACTTAGCATTCAGCGAGTTAATAATAGATTCGGTAATACTAGGCAATGTCAAATTAGTAGGGACGCAATCTCTGCAGTTATGAAGCTAGCTATTGAAGAAGAAAAAATTTCTGATAACCCCGCACTTGGGGTGATTCTACCTAAATACACCAGGAAAGAGAAAGAGATTTGGAGTGATCAAGAACTAAAAACTTCTATTCAGGCAACTAAAGACGAAAAATTACGGCCTTTATATCTTCTAATTGTAACTTGCGGTCTACGGAGAGGGGAAGCACTAGGTTTACGCAAATCTGATTGCGATTTTAAGAATAATTTTATCCATATTAGACAACAAGTAGTGATTATTAATAATAAACCAATGATTACTACTCCTAAAACCTCGTCTAGTATTCGTGATATCCCCATTACAAAAAGTTTGAGCTGTTTGCTACAGAAATTCATTAACGAAGACACCAGTAATTGTGAGTTAGTATTCCACACTACTAGCAATGCCCCAATTTCTCCAAGAAACTTTGAACGCACATATAAAGCAGTAGTTAAGAAAGCTAATATAAGATATTTGCCACCACATTCCTTAAGGCATAGCTTCTGTACTGACTTGTGCCATAGTGGAGTCGATCTAAAAACCAATCAAGTTTTGATGGGACACTCCGATCCAAATGTCACGATGAAGGTATATCAACACGTTAGCCAGCAAAACAAAATTGATGCCAGCAGAATGATCGCTGAACTCAGAGGCTCAAAGCTAGGTATTAGCTATTAACCAGACATCGGTTCCAATTCCCCCATAGCAATATGGGGGAATTTATGGTATCATTCTATGTATAGGTAAATTAAAAGATATTTTATTCTCAAAGTGCGTAAATAAAGTGTGTATTTTGAATATAATCGAGACTTCAAAAACATTCCAATCCTAATTTACCTCTATAAAAAACACCCATGCACCGGTAGCTCAGTGGATCAGAGCATCTGTCTTCGGAACAGAGGGTCGTAGGTTCGAATCCTATCCGGTGTACCAGGTTGAAATTAAGGTGCGTTTGAGGTCTTCTGACCTCTGTAAAAACGCAGAAATTATCTAGTTATGATGAGTAGACATATTAGCACGCAAGATTCTGATTTTACTGCACTCGAGGATATATTGGGTGATGCAATGGATATATTCGGTTGCGATGATATCGATGAAGATGAAGTCCTAGGAAGTAGAAAGTTCGGCATCACGGAGATGGAAGATGTGCTTGGTGACACTTTGGACGAAATGGACGACAACGATGAGTGGTAGTCCTTTCAGTCCTTGGTGGTATTACGAGATGGGCAAAGATGATGCCAAACACCCCAATCAGGAAATCAGTACTGGTGCTTTCGTGGTGATTGTAATTTGTTTTATTCTCTCCCTTATCTTGTTTGGTGGTCTTATTGCGGCTTGTATTTGGTATTTCACCTAATAAGTCTAGTCTTGGCGATTTCTTCCTACTTCTCCAAAATACAATGATGGAATACCAATTTGCCGTACGTTTCTCGCTCCACCCACTCCATTTTGTTCGTCGCAGAATCGCAATATAGCTCAATTTTCACTAATACCAAAAAAGGCCCACAATAGGCCTCACAAAAGTGTGTTTTCGCTACGATAGTCATAGTCTACCGTCTTATTTGAATTTGTCGTGTAAAAATTATTTATGATGGTATAATAAAGCGAACTAGCCGATAATTCTAAAGTTTAAAAATGGAGATTACGTATATATGAATAAAAAGACTGGATTTATAATTTTAGGTATTGTCGCGGCTTTTGCCGCACTAGTTGGAATTTCGTTGTGGCAGAAGAATAACCAGGCACCGGCCAATATCGATTATGGTAAATTTAAAGTCTCCGCAATTAAAGAGCTATCTGCTCAAAATAATTATGATTCGCTTGATTTGCACAGTATTATTCCCGCAGGCGAAGCTAGTGGTAATATCTCGGAGAACATCTCAGGCAAAAACGATTCGCCGATCATAATTTATGAGTATGCCGACTACCAGTGCGGATACTGCGCACAGATGAACGTTCTACTAGATAAAATCGTCGAGGATTATAAGGGCAAGGTGGCTATCGTCTTTCGATCATATGTACTAGAATATCACGATGTGAGTGGAGTGGCTGCTGCTTCGGCGGCTAATGCTGCAGCTTTGCAGGGATACTGGAAACCTTACAAAGATTTACTCTTTGCGAATCAGAGTGATTGGTTTTATTCGACTGGCAATGAATTACAACAGCAGCTAGAGACTTACTTTGAAAAGGCCTCGGACGGAAAGGGCGATTTGACGAAATTTCGCGAGGATATGAAAAGCGAGAAAGTGGCAAAGAAAATCGCCTTTGATCGTGGGATCGGTGAAAAACTTCAGATCGGCGGTACACCATGGCTCTATTTGGACGGTGAGTGGATTAGTAACAAAAGTGATGACAATGATGAGAACGATCTCTCACCACGAGACTACAGTAAAAAGATACGAAATCTGATCGATCAGAAACTCAAGTAGCATATTTTTTAGCAGCTTATGTTTCGATTATACCATATTGCTCGCCAAGCTCTGGTATGCTATAATGCTAATACAAATTAGGAGGTTTTTATGGCGCAGATTAAGCGAAAATACATTGATAGCCATTGGCTAGTCTTCGTTTTTCAAGGGATGGTAGCTCTACTTTTTGGCTGTCTGACTTTATTTACTGGTAGCGAGAATTCTCGTGGACTAATCCCGATGATTGGTATCTTCTTGCTTTCGCTGGCCGTCATCGAATTTGCTAATTCGGTCTACCGTAGCTATAACCAAGAAGGCTGGCTAGTTTCGACCGCTGTCGCCGTGTTTGATGCTATTTTCGGTCTTCTGATGCTCTTTGCGATTAACGAGGGAATGACTTGGCATCTAGTCATTATGACGATTTACACTATTCTGCGAGGGATTTTTGAGCTTTTAATCGGATTTCGCACTACTATTGATCCGACCGATCGCTTTATTTGGTGCCTCTGTGGTGTCTGTGGGCTAGTTTTTGGTATCGTAATCTTTAACTCTGGTCACTTGGCCAATGTCGATTTTGTGCGCTTCTTTGGGGCTTATATGCTGATTCTGGGGGTCTGTAGCTTAATTTATAGCTTTGATAACCGTGAGCAACAGCGCGAAGACCGCCAGGCGCGCTCAGCAGCCGCCCAGAAGACTCGCAAGGTCAAAGCGCCGTCTCATAGCGCCAAAGTTCCAAAACTCTCTAAAAAGGCCTAAATGTGCTATAATGGGATTTCAAAGGAGATTTTATGAATTATCGTCAGCCAACCAAAGCCATCATTACCGATGCGGGATGTGCTAGTCGTTTTTTACCGATCACTAAGACTGTTCCTAAGGCCATGTTGCCTTTAGGTAATCGTCCCATTATGCAATTTGTCGTAGAAGAGTGTGCGGCAGCCGGCATTAAAGAGATTATCATTGTGGCTACGCACGAGGGCAAAGTAATTTACGAAGATTATTTTAATAATTGCGCTAATCATATTTTTAAGCTGATGCGTCAGCAAGGCAAGGAAGACCGCTATGAGCCAGTGCGTCGGGTGTTAGAATTGCCCAAGATTACCGTGATTGAGCAAGATCTAGCCTATCCATATGGCAATGGCTCGCCGATTGCTTCGGCCCGCAAGTTTATTGATGATGACGAAGCTTTTATTGTAGCTTATTCGGATGATGTAGTATTTGGTAGTTCCGACGTGAAGACCTTGATGGACTCGTATGCGCAGCATCCTGATGCGAAGGCGATTATTATTGCCCAGGAAATGCCCCGCGAAGTACTGAATAAATATGGTGTGATCAAACTAGCCCAAGACAACCAGCTGGATAACATCGTTGAAAAACCAAAGGTAGAAGACGCGCCTTCTAATCTGACTAGCTACGGTCGGTATTTGCTTACTCCGGAGGTTTTTGATTATCTTGATCCTCGTAATACGGGTCTGGATGGAGAACTTTGGACGGTGGATGCAATTACTAAGATGGCCAGTGCGGGCGCAGTGTATGTCGAGCGCACGGCCGGGGAATGGATGACTACCGGTGATCCAAAGAATTATTTTATGGCCCAGCAAAAATATGCCGTGGAATATGAAAATTTTTAATTAAAATATTATGGAGGTTACAATGAACGTTGCAGAATGGATTTTAGTCGGAATATTATCAATTACCTTGTTAACATTTTTGATTTTGGCAATTATTTTAGTAGTAAAGTTAATCCACTTAGCTGACGAAGCCGGTAAGATTGTCCAGACCGGACAGGGAATTGCCGCTAAGGCTGATGATATCGTTGATAATGTCAAAGGTATGACTTCGGTAGGTGGCATTGTGAAGACTTTTGCGAATCATGTCATGGAAAACCAAGCTCGCAAATATGCTGAGCAGGCTCATGCTCGCGATGCTGAGCAAGCTAGCAAAGAAGCCGATCGGGCTGAAGATGCTGCTTATAATGCTGAACGTACCGCCAGCGCGATGGAAAGAGAAGCCGATGCCATGGAGCGCGGGGCTGAAGCAGTCGAACGTGGTGCCGAGGCTGCTAAGAAAGTTGAAGAATAGAAAAGGACGGCCATCAGACCGTCCTAATCAGGGAAGTGAGAAATCACAGAGCCAGCCGAGCAAGTTACAGCTGCACATTAAAGAGATTGCGCAGCTGGTTCACGATATCATCCGTCTGAGCATTAATCAGTGCGGCTTCATTAATTTCGCTTAACTGCTTCAAGGCATTTGAATTTTGCAAGTTATAGCCAATTGTATAGACCGGCACCTTCATACCGCCAACAACATCCGTGATTTTATTAAGCCCGTATCCGCGGTTTTGCTCGCCATCTGACAACACAAACAGCATCAGCTTTGCATCCGGCACTTCCTGAGCTTTTTCCTGTAGCATATTCAAGGCCACCAGCACAGCATCATAAGTTGCCGTACCACCATTCGCAGTCAATGATTTAACTGCCCCAGAAAAGTATGCCCGCTGCGTCTCATCAAACTGGTCAATGTCCAAATTAATGTAAACCGTGTCTGCATAGGACACAAGACCAATGTAATTGTCGCTGCTGATATAACTTGCGGTCGAAATCAGGGAATCCTTCAAAGCATTCAGCGGTTCTCCATCCATTGAGCCCGACACATCTGCTACAAATACAGCAATAATCGGCTTCCCGCCATCTTTATTAGCCTTCCAGATTTTCTGAACTGCCAAATAGCCTGCTCCATCCAGTCCGGCACTTTGCTCTTTGTAATCATCGTGCAGATTAAAACCCTTCTCAGTGGCAATTTTCTGCGCTTCATTACTCAGGCAATATTCGACGAACTTTTTTGCCGCCTGCTGCTTCTCGGTTTCGACATAATCAAAGGTGTATACCGGATGATCATGTCTAATCCCGGCCGGAATGTATACGTAGTCCTTCAGCTCCGGTGCATTTCTGTAGGCCTGTTCTTCCATGACCATAGATTTAATGATACCTTTAGAAGCCTGACTACGTAGTACTGCAGTTGTATATGCTACCGGCGGTGACTGTTTTTGATAATCCAACAGTTTTGCTGAAGCGGTATCCGATAAGGGATTGTCCGCATCAAAACTATGCAACATGGTGGCCAGAATATTTAGGCCCGTTGATGATGTGTAAGGATTAGTGTAAGCAAAAGTTAAATCTCCTGCCAGACTAGCTTCCAATACTTTGTCAACGGTTACTTCATGATACTTTTCTATGAAATCTTTATGCGTCTGCTCCTCCATTAAGATCCCCGCTGTATTGCCAGCCATCCGGTCGGTTAATTTTATCGTTCCGACTCCTTTGGCTTTCAGCATCTCGCCCCAAGCATAGGAAGAGGGGATATAAACATCGGGTTTGTAGTCGCCCTCCGTCATGTAGGTTAATACCTCACCAGAAGTAATTTTGCGGATCGACACACTAATTGTCTTGCCATTGATTTCGAACTTATCCCGATTAAAGTTTTTAGCCAAAACATTAATCAAATCATCCGGTGCCTCTGCAGAAAGCTCTGTAGCGGCCGCAATTTCAATATCAATTGCGCCAGTCCCCTGTACCGTGATGGGGTAAGTGTTAATGTCGGCCAGAGTTTTGGTCGGTGTGTCCAAGTCATAAATATCCAAGGGTGCATCAACTGTTGATGAGTGAACTTTCGTCAGCTTTGACGAAAGTTCCTGTACCGCTTCATTATAGGTCAATGTCTGGTTTTCTTCGTAACCGGTCGCGCCACACCCGCTTAATAAGCACGTTACGATCAGCACAAAAGTCATTATTTTACTCAATGTCTTTTTCATCTTTCATCCTCCTTCAAAGAATCGCGAATCACCGCGATCCAATTCTCCACCTCACTTCGGTCACTGTTCTGACTATCAGTATTATACTGATTAATCCAATCTACCGAAGCTTTTAGGAGTTCCTGCGTGTCACTAAGTTTCTTTTCATTATCGTCAAGACTCTTTTGGATCTTTTTCATGTCCAGATGTTTTAAATCTTCCGCCGCAATGCATAAATTAATCACATTGCGAAAGTTTCGGCAGATTCTACTCTCCACATTTTCCAAGACCACTACAGTATCCTTCAGATAACGTGCATCATTGGTTTCAATTAAGATCTCCTGCTTCATTTGCAGTTTGTCCATTCGGTCCATTTGGTCTAAGCATTGACCAATCAATTCTTCTAAGTCCGGCATTTCCTGTGCAATTTGTTGCAACCTTCTGCGCGTAAAAATTGGATTACTACTATCTTCAGCATAATCTGTTACGACTTTAGCTTGCTGCTTCGCTTGTTCATGTTTTTGTGCTTGCCTGCGTTTATTTTGGGATTGTAATCTCCAAAAACGCACAGCGCGCCGCACTGTAAAGATTGCTATGATTACAGAAAAGCTGAACTCAAAAGTATAGATATGCTTGATCGCTCGCACCCCAAACCGAATAATTAATTGATCTTTCAAGACTGTTCTGGATAGAATTAGTAACATGATGCCTATAACCAAGGCTATTGCATCTGTTACCAAAGTCCAAAATGCTAACTTACTTTCAGACTCTTTCAATTTCTTCACCTCCTAATTGTCAAAGTACTTAACTTTTTGCGCGCTGGCTAGCTTGCAGTAATTTTTGCTTCAGACTCTCCTCAGCTTTCCGCAGCTCAACTCTGGCTTCCGTTCTGGCTTTACAACCTTCTTCCTGTATAGCCCAGATATCGTCGAAAGTTGCCAAAAGTTCTGTGTTGCTCACAATAATTGATTGTACATCAATCACTCCGCGTTCCGCTTCTCTCGCTGCGGCCGCCACACTGGTGTGCAACTGCCGAGCATTATCTTCCAGCATCTGGCTGGTTAGATCGGTGATGCCTTTCTGCACTTTAGCCGCTTCCTCATTATGCTGAATTGCTAAAGCGATGGCAATCTTCTGCTTCCAAATCGGGATAGTATTATTAATACTACTCTGAATCTTGCGTACCAACTGCTCATCGGTTTTTTGAACCAGACGAATCTGCGGAGCGGTTTGCAAGCATACCGATCGCGTCAGCTCCAAATCAAACAGCTGCTTCTCAAAGTTCTCGCAATGATCCTTGAGATCACTGTACAGCAGAGCATCTTCCTGTGCTCCAGAAGCCTCGGCTTTTTGCCTTAGTTCGCACAGCTCACCTTCCCGGGTCTCTTTCAAAGCCTGGTGTCCGGCCAAGATGTACATCGTCAACTCTTTGTAGTATTCAAGATTGTCGTCATACATTTTGTCCAACATCTTGATATCCACCAGCAAAGTCGTGCGCTGACCGATGAGCTCTTTCTTGACTTTTTCCAAAGTATCAGAAACTTCAGAATACTTCACGATCAAGAGATCGGTTTTCTTCTTGAGACTGCGCACGAACATAATGACTTTGCTCTCGGCCTTCTCGTTGAAGTCTTTAATGTTTGTAGTCATTTCTGTGAGCAACTTTCCAATTTCACCCACATCTCGTCCTACTACACCCTGCAAAGCACCGTCAGTGAATTTTTCCAGCTTTTGCTGAGTAGATTCACCATAGCGCAGAATCATCTCGCTATCATGAAGGTTAATTTGCCGGGCGAAATTGTCGACTTCTTGCTGTTCTTCCGGAGACAGTTTTTCGACCTGTGTTAGCTCGGTCTTCACCTCTTCCTGTACGGCTTCAGCCGTCATCGTGCTAACCGGCAGTGTTGCTTCGATCACCTCTGTATCAGCTTTTGGTGCTGTGTTTGGCAACTCTAATGTTATACCCATTTACCCACCATCCTTTCATTTTTTCTGGGCATGCCAACATATAGGCCGATCATAATCGGCCTTGTTACACTATTATGATAGCATATCTACTAAAAAAGTCAATAGAAAAGGTGCCCCGGAAGGCACCTAGGTCACCGCGGTGACCTACTGATTGTTTTCTTGGTCTTTTTGCTGTCTTTGTCATCGAAACGGAACCCCTGCCGCTCGTAATGCTTCTTGATTAATTTCACTGTTAAATCGAACAACAGGTTTACTCCCACTGTAATCGCGAGACAGCAGCCAAGAAGAAGTTTTCTCAAATCGATGGCGGCTATTATCGCTTCCAATTCAGCACAATAGGCTGCGCAACTCACGAGAGCTAGAAGTGGTAAAAGTAACATACCGCAGCATGCGCCGGTTGTGCCGAGGGCAATTCGCTTAGGATTAAAATCTATAGTGTTGTAGATATTGTCCAGTTGACGCAAAGTCGGTGTGAGCACCCCGGCAGTAAACAACATGACAAAGTAGATAGATATGATGGAGACAGTTTTTTGAATTGCGCTAACATCCATCAGGCGGCACACACCGATACTTACTATCACCAAACCCAGCTCCGCGGTCAATGTCGCAAATCCAGTGACTATTGACATGGCCAGGCAGCCATAATAGAGCACATAATCTGCTCGAGTTGCATTTATTTTTTTCGTTTCATTCATAAAATTTCCCCCAATCTTTTCTGAAAAGACCTTAAGTTACTATAGGGTGAATACCCCATATCTCTATTGTAGCACAGATTCTTAATTTTGTCAATATATCTTGCCACAAGTTATACGTTAAAGCAAGTATTTTGCCAGAAACCACTGCCAAAAGCCCTAATTTCATGCTATAATCATCCTATGACGGAGGTAACTAAAGATTCTGAGCCACTAAAACCCAGTGATTTTGTGCATTTGCATAACCATACTCATTATTCTTTACTAGACGGGCTGACCAAGATCCCAGAGCTAGTCGATTTCGTCAAAGAGCAGGGCATGGAAGGAGTAGCCGTGACCGATCATGGCACCATGAGTGGTCTAGTGGAGCTTTACAAGACTTGTAATGATGCTGGGATTAAACCTGTGCTTGGTCTTGAGGCTTATGTTGCCGCCCGCAAGATGACCGATCACGATCCGGCACATGATAAGCAGCGCTTCCATATCACTTTGTTAGCCATGAATAATAAGGGTTTTGAGAACCTTTGTCATCTGATGTCTCAGGCCGAGATTAATGGCCGCTATTATAAGCCGCGCATCGACCACGAAATTATGGAAAAATACCGTGAGGGAATTATCTGCCTGTCTGGTTGTGCTGGCTCAGAAATTTCCGAAGCCATTCGGGCGAACGACGAAAAGCGCACCAAAGAGCTGGTAGAATGGTATTCCAAGATCTACGACGGGCGATTTTACCTTGAGATGCAAGACCATGGTCATCCTGATTCGCCGACTCATTGGGACGTACAGAACCAAATTAACCTCAAGCTTCAAGAAATCTCCAAGGAAACGGGCCTGCCGTTAGTAGTGACTTGCGATGCTCACTACTTGCACCATGAGGATCAAGATACGCACGAGGTGCTGCTCTGTGTGGGTACGGCTTCGAATTTGTCTAATCCAAACCGCATGAGCCTGAAAGAATTCGAGCTTCATGTGATACCGCCCAAAGACATTCTGGCCCGTTGGGGTAAGGATTTCCCCGAGGCCATTCGTAACACTCGCCGCATTGCCGATCGTTGCAATGTCGATCTACAGCTCGGGCGAATTTTGATCCCGAAGTTTCCTCTACCAGAAGGTGAGAATGAAAAAAGCTATCTCGATAAGCTGGTTTTTCAGGGTCTGGTGTATCGCTATGGTGACAAGAGCCTGGAGGAAACGACTGATCTGACCGTAGAGGAGTGCCGCAAAATCCTTGAGGCGGTTGACAAAACACCCGAGCGGGCCGAAGAAAAAATGAAGGTTCTCCCCAGAATTGATTATGAGCTAGGTGTGGTAGATAAAATGGGTTATAATGGTTATTTCTTGATTGTGCAGGATTTCATTAACTGGGGTAAGAGCCAGCGGATCGTCTTTGGTCCTGGTCGTGGTTCGGCAGCTGGTAGTATTTTGGCCTATGCTCTGAGGATTACCGAGCTTGACCCATTAAAGTATGATTTGCTCTTTGAGCGCTTCTTGAATCCTGATCGTATTTCCATGCCCGATATTGATACCGACATTCAGGATACTCGTCGCGACGAAGTAATTGAATATTGCGCTCGCAAATATGGCAGTGAACGTGTCTCCAATATTGCTACTTTTGGTAAAATGATGGCCAAAAATGCCGTGCGTGATGTCGCGCGGGTGCTAGAGGTGCCATATGCGGATGCTGACCGTCTGGCCAAGCTAGTGCCAGACCCAGTGCAGGGCCATCACGTGCATTTGGTAGATGCAATCAAAGACGTACCGGACCTCCGTAATGAGTACCAGACCAATCCAGTCTCTAAGGAGGTGTTGGATTTTGCTAGCAAAATGGAGGGTACGATTCGTAACCACGGGGTACATGCCTGCGGTGTGATTATTGCGCCAGATGATCTAGAAAAGATTGTTCCTCTCGAAGTTTCCGCCAAAGGGCCGATTGCTGCACAGTTCCCGATGGGTCAAATTGAAGAGATGGGCTTGCTCAAGATGGACTTCTTGGGTCTGAGCAACCTTTCGGTGATTAATAATGCCCTCAGAATGATCCGCAAAGTTTATCATGATGATGTTGATCTGGTGCATTTACCACTCGACGATCAAAAAACCTACGAGCTATTGCAGCGAGCAGAGACGACGGGTGTCTTCCAGCTGGAGTCTGCCGGTATGAAACGTTATTTGCGCGACCTCAAGGCCAACTGTTTTGAGGATATTATCGCTATGGTGGCTCTTTATCGTCCGGGGCCTATGCAATTCATCGACAGCTTTATTCGTCGCAAACACGGCGAAGAGCCGATTACTTATTTACATCCTGGACTCGAGAGCTCTCTGAAGAATACTTACGGTATTATGATTTATCAAGAGCAGTTCATGCAGATCTCTCGCGAATGGTGTGGCTTTACCGGTGGTCAGGCTGATACTCTGCGTAAGGCAGTGGGTAAAAAGAAAGTTGACCTGATGAACAAAGTCAAGCCCGAGTTCATCAAAGGTGCGGTAGAGGTTGGCGGAGCCACTGAAGAGATTGCTGAGCAATTCTGGACCGAGCTATTGGATTTTGCGAACTATTGTTTTAATAAGAGCCATGCCGCGTGTTATGGATTGGTAGCTTACTGGACCGCATACCTCAAGGCTCATTATCCTGATGCCTTTATGGCGGCTTTGATGACTGCCGACATGCGTTGGACCGACCGCCTGGCTATCGAAATTACCGAATGTAAACGCATGGGCCTCCGGGTGCTAGGACCAGATATCAACGAGTCTTATGGTGATTTTGGTATCGTAGGCGGGGAAAAGACTATTCGCTTTGGCCTCTCCGGCATCAAGAATATGGGTAAGGCTTTGGTAGAAGAATACGTTATCCCCGAGCGCGACAAGAACGGCCCCTTCACTAGTGTCTGTGATTTTGCCGCTCGGGTAAGTTCAAGTAAATTTAATAAAAAATCTTGGGAAGCGGCTATTAAGACGGGAAGCTTTGATTGTTTCGCAGACCGCAGCGATCTGTTATTTAATCTCGAAAGTATTCAGGCTTATGGTGCCAAGCGCCAGAAGGATGCAGCCAGCGGCCAAACCGACTTGTTTGGCGCCATGGGCGAAGCTGGTGTCGTACCAGAGCCCGAAATCAAGCCTGCCCCCACCAAGTTTCCCGAAAAGGAGCGATTACTTTGGGAGCGCGACCTCATGGGGCTGTATGTTTCCAGTCATCCGCTCGATCGTTATGAGACTTACTTCAGTGAGCAGACCCATAGTTATGATTTAGTCTCGCCCGAAAATGACAGCAAAATGCTCAGTATCGGTGGGCTTATTAGTTCTGTTCGCACTATTATGACTAAGAGTGGTACAAAAATGGCCTTTGTCAAGCTAGAAAACAAAATTGCCGAGCAGGAAGTCATTATTTTTCCTAGTCTATATGCTGAAGTCGGCGGGAAACTAGAGCAAGATAATGTGATTAAGGTCACAGGTCGTGTCAATGCTAAGGACAAAGATGGTAATATCAGTAGCGATGCAAAAATTATTGCCGATAAAGTAGAAATTATCGCAGATGAAGTGCTAGAGCAGTACGAGCCAACTGGTCAAAAGTTGCCCGTACCTAAAGCAGCAGCTCCCCGACCAAGTCGCAGAAGTCGCGCGGCGAGTGTGGGTACAGGATACGGCGGTGCACCTAGTAGCTCCGCGATGGAAGAGCCACATGTACCAGTGACTCCCCCTAAAGATCCACGCGGTGAAAAGCTGTATGTATTAATTGAAGATCCGGATAATACCGAAGCACTGAGTGAAATTCGCCACCTTTGCGAGCTGAATCCAGGAGTGCAAGAGATAATTATGGTCATCAAGGATGGTGAGGGGAAACGGCCATTAAAATTGCCGTTCCGTATTGATGTCAATGACGATTTGATGGGTCCACTCAGGGAACTATTGGGCAGTGAATGCGTTAAGGTGCAGTAGGCGCGAGTTGGGTACATTCGCTGCTCTTGACATTTTCAACAATGTATGCTAATATGGTAGTATGCGAGAGAAAACCTCGTGCAGGTTTTTGATTGCAATCTTACTATATTTATGGATTATAATCCATATAGCACATTGAAAGGAAGTGATAAAATGGTTTCAGAAGGAACCACGAAAATTGACCCTGAGGCAGTCCAAAATGCTTGTAATTTTGCTGAGAAGAATATCTGCTTCATTGGTAATTTATCCAAAGAATCTGTGGACGGCACTCTTAGTAAATTTGGGCATTGCAGCTATGGTACTACTGGAGTGGAAAGCCAGAAAGGTGCGATAGACTTGATTACGGACGGAAAAAGAGATCAAGAATTGCTTCGACGCATTTTGGTGCAAGAAGCCCAGAGTGCTGTCGCTGAGCAAGAGAGTCGGGCAGTTGCCCTATCGCTCTTAGGGTACGAAAAGTACTTTGACTATTTGCAGAAACAGATAAATGTACCCCTCTTAAAACCCAGCTCCGCCCTGGCTAGCATATGCCGCAGTGGTGTACCGGTATGTAAACTGGGTCTTGTGGGCACTAGTTTCGATCTCAATCCAGAAGCTGCGGATGGTTTTACTAAGCAGTATAACATCAAAGTTATATTTCCAGAGAAGGGTACGATTAGCCAACTTGACCAGGCTCTTCAGCATAGCATCAAGCTCAAAGGAAAATCTTTTCAGACAGAGTTGGAAACCCAGTGCCTCAATCAAGCTGATAGCTTGTTGCGGTTACCGGATCCTCCTACGCATATCATGTTTTGTAATATGGAGTTTGGTAATACCTTAAAGCGGGCTAGGTGTCAATATCGCAATCGAGTCGAAGTGATTGGTATGTTGGACGTCTTGCGTCAACTCGCCATTGATTTTGTCCCATCTGCGCCTTCCTAGTTTTTTCTGGGTGCCCAGAAAAAGACCCTGACGTCAGGGTCTTTTTGTCGTTAACTACTCATAGAGAGTAGGCTGATACACAGTACCAACAAACCAAATCGTACCAGAATCCTTATCACGAATCAGGAAGAGGTAAGGTTCGCTGAAAGTAAGATCGATTTTTTCAACAGGGACATCGAAAGTATGGTAGTAAAGACAATCACCACCAGCGCCATAGCCACCAACAAGAGCAGTGGCAGCAGAAGCCTTAATGCCATCATTACTAAAATCAACCGTAGCTTGGTGGACTGCATTGCCAATATAGAGCCCGGTAGGATTATTAGAAAGATTAGAAAGGTTGGCCAGCGATTCGCTGAAGACATCGGTAATACCTAGGCCTTGGAGCGCTCCAACCAAGTCGAGCTTATCTTGGAATTTGAAAACCGGAATATTGCCAGTAATATCGGTGATAACACCGTCAGGAAAACTATCCAGGGCAATAGGCTTGAGATGACCAATAGTAGTAGCTAGCTTGTCGCTATTAAGAGTCTTGATATAGTCCTGGAGCGAAGTAGATTTTGGCATTATGCCAATGTATTGCAAAGTAATACCATCATAAGTCTTAAGGTCTTTAGCAAAGATCTTAATCTCACTGTCATCATAGAAAGAAAAATCAGTGGAACTTTTGACAGTTTCATAGCCACCATTACCAAGTACCTCTAGATAATCATCAGCATATTCGTCAGTAGAAGGAAATGGTTCGTCACGATATTCGGCACAAATTTTAGCATCTTCAGTTCCGAGCCACTGAGTATATTCATCGGTGATAATCTGACGTATGTTGTCTACACCGAGTTCATTTAATAAATTATATTTATGGATAGTGGCAGCGATTCTGAGGGAATTAACGTCAATGGTGGAATTATCAAAAGGCTGTTTAGTAAAACCAGTAAGTTCAAACGGATTAATATAGGAACTGTAATTAATGTATGAGAAGTAAACACTATAATCCTCGCGCAGAGGCTGGATCTTATTCACCCATTCCATATCAATAGCAAGAGCATTGACCAGAGCGAAAGTCTGTTCTGGTCCACCTTTGGGAGCAAGCATCTCGTCATCAAGAAGATCACTGATAAGACCGAAAGTCTTGTCTTTCACCCAATTATTAATGGAGCTAGCCGAAGTAAAAGGTACACGCAAAACTTCAGCGCCAAATTGATTGCGGAGTTCAGTAGTATAAGATGTTTTAATAGCATCGTCGGGGAGCCTGTCATTAACAAAGAGCGCATATGTTTTTGTTGTTGGGGTATTTCTGAGGGGTGAGCGAGCCGATAGCACTTCTAATCTGTTGCTCAGAATTATTGGCCGCACCAACTTCAAGCATGCCAAGAGCATACTTAATGGAAAGTGGGCTATAGAGTTGGTTAGCACTAGCATTGTCTCTGTTTAAGAAAGCGAGATCAAAATCGGAAATTTGCTGAGGAAGGGGGCTAGCAGAAGACTGATCATCGTCCTGGTCAGCATTCGGGTGATCCTGACTAGTGTCGTTTTTATCTTGGAGGGCCACACATGCAACCACAGTACCAGCGATGCCGAGAATAGCTAGGATAATGACGATAACCAGGATTAATTTTTTAGGAGATTTTGTAGACTTACTAGGAGTAGGTTGAGATTCTGGTTGAGGCATTGATGATTCTTGCGGTTCGACTTGTGACGGGACTGTATCCGCTTGGAGCTCACCTTCTGGCTCTGGAGGATTGGACTCAGTTAAGGTTGGCTGTGCTCCAGTTTTACTCATGAAATACTCCTTATGTATATAATATACGGATTATATCACAATAATTTCAGCTTAGGGTCACTTTCGGAAATTCGCATCAGCTCATTATACTTAGCAATTCTCTCTGATCTTGACATGGAACCAGTTTTAATTTGGCCAGTGCCCAAACCTACCGCCAAATGTGCGATACTAGTATCCTCGGTCTCGCCCGAACGGTGTGACATTACGGTCTTATATCCAGCCTTTTTCGCCATCATTACTGCTGCAATCGTCTCGGAAAGAGAACCAATTTGGTTAGGTTTAATCAGAATGGCATTACCAGCCTTTTCATTAATTCCACGTTCCAGCAGCTTGACATTCGTAACAAACAAATCATCACCTACAAGCTGTACACGTTCGCCCAGTCGATCTGTAAGTGCTACCCAGCCCTCCCAGTCCGACTCAGCCAAACCATCCTCAATTGAAATCACAGGGTAATTATCAACAATCCATTCATACCAATCAATCATGTCGTCGGACGTTTTCCAAGAGCCGTCAGTCTTCAGCTCATAATGATCATCATTCCAGAATTCTGACGAGGCCACATCCATGGCAATCGCTACATCATGCCCCGGTTTATAGCCAGCCTGATCAATCGCTTCCATAATGCACTCAAGAGGTTCGTCATTGCCATCACGTACTTGTGGTCCATATCCCCCTTCATCGCCCACTGTTACAGCATAACCACGTTTCTTCAAGACTCCTTTCAGGGCATGAAAAACTTCTGCGCCCATACGTACAGCTTCAGGCATTGTGCCTGCGCCTACGGGCATAATCATATACTCTTGAAAATCGGTACACCAATCAGCATGTGCTCCACCGTTCATAACGTTCATCATAGGCATCGGCAAGCACATCTCTGCTGTAGTACCTGCTAAAGCTGCTACATAAGCATAAAACGGTAGACCTTGAGCCCGAGCTGCCGCCTTAGCTGTAGCGAGAGATACGGCTAAAATAGCATTCGCACCTAAACGGGATTTATTCTCCGTACCATCTAGCTCAATCATGAGCTGATCGACTCGCTCTTGATCGGCGGAATTTCCGATTAACAATTCACGAATATCATGATTTACATTCCAAACTGCTCTAGAGACTCCTTTACCACCATAAAAATTAACATCTCCGTCCCGCAGTTCCAAGGCTTCGCCGCTACCAGTCGATGCTCCAGAAGGAACAATCGCCCGTCCCATGTCACCAGACTCCAAAATCACATCCGCTTCTACCGTCGGATTACCTCGGCTGTCTAAAACCTGCCGAGCTTTTATATCTCTAATTACAAAACTATCCATAACCGAATTATATCACATTTTCTCTTCCTTTTTATGTTTATGTGTTACAATAACAGTAAAGCTTAAGCAAGGAGGTAAATGCCGCAACCAAATTTAACCGGAGACACAGAAGACAACCGTAATGATCTAGTGCCCGAGAATGTTGCGACGAGTGATGAAGTTACTAAGGCTGATACATCAGATAATGTTGAAGTAATTAGCTTTAGCGAAACACAGTCTGAGCAATCTCAAGATAATTCAAAAGCTTCTGAGGTCTCTGAAGAAGTCACTGAGACCGTCGAATCGACTGATGCCGAGCCTGATCCGCAACCGACTAATGCTGCTGTAGCTCAAGCTGTGGCGGAGCTGGGGGACTTCACCGGTGAACCACAAGAGATTACTAACAAAACAAAAGTAGGGGCAGTCGTAGAACAACCAGTAGTGGTCGTCGAGGATACTGCTACTGAAGTGCCTAAAACCCAGAAGAAGGGTAAAAGCTGGTTAATTGGAGTTATTATTGCGGCCGTTTTGTTCCTGAGCATCTGCGGTGCTGCAATTTGGTATTTCGTTTTCTATAACAATCCTGATAAAGTAGCTTACGATGCCATCAATAAATTGATTACGGCAGACAATGTAGCAATTGACGGTGGATTAGTTGCTTCATCGGATGATCTGCAAATCATCGTCGACATCGATTCTACTTCAAATAAACTGCCAAATTCCAGTGCAGTCAAAGCTGTAATTACACCGCGAAACGACACAGAAGATGCCTTCAGTATTAACCTAGATGTTGGATCAATTCAAATGAAGGATGGTGACATCTATTTGCAAGTTAGTGGAATTTTGGATTCTCTTAAAGAAGCTGGCATTGATGAGAGTGACGAAGATAATGCGATTTTAATTGAGTATTTGGAGGAGTTTGAGGGAGAATGGTGGAAAATTTCTATACCAGAAATCGTCGACGAATTTGAGCTAGGCGAATTCGGTGATGGTATTAAAGAAGCATATACCTGTGTTGTGAATGCTGCCAATAAGAACAATTCTAGTGAGCTAGCTAAACTCTATGATCAAAATCGTTTTATCAAGGTTGACCCAATCAAAGAGATTCGCAAAGGTGCTGTAAGCACCCAGCCTGAGTCAGGCTACAAATATTATGAAGTTAGTCTCGACAAGGAAAATCTTGCTAGTTACATTAATGGTATCCCTAATCTTGATAATGTAAAAGATGTCTCAAACTGCCTCAATGACGTTTTTGAAGAATATTACGATGGTAGTTTTGAAATTACTTCCGAAAATGTTTCAGCGAGTGATATTGATGTTCCTGAAAATCTCAAACTATACCTTGAGATTTCCCAGTTTGGCCATGAGCTCCGTAGTATCCAGGGTAGTTATGACGACAACACGAATAATGAAGTAGTCGACTTTAGTTTCGGTGTTTTATTCAAATATGATGCTGCACCAGACGTTTCTGCTCCGAGCAACTATCGTCCAATTACCGAGTTGATCGAAGAAATCCTAATGGATATGTATGATGGCTCGCTTGATATTAATAATTATTATCCTGATGACATAGACCCAGAATTTAATCTAGATGATATAACTATGGAGGTATAAGACCAAAATGGGATTTTTCAATAACGTAAAATCTGCCGCATCTGCCAAGGCCAATCAATTAAGTAAGATGGCTAAGCGGACAGTACCCGAAGATGATGACGAGCAGCCTGCGCAATTGGACGATCTACCAGAGATTTATAAAGAGCAAGAACAAGCTAATGCACATAACGAAGACACAATCTTGGCTCTGGATATAGGTACAGAATATGTTAAAGCAGTGATTGCTAAACAGAATGACCAGAAAAATGGTCTTGATGTGATTGGTGTAGGACGAGCGAGACAAGGAGCAAACAATATGTATGCTGGAGCTATTGCTGACATCCCAGCTGTAATCTCGGTCTGCGAACGTGCTCTCAGCCAAGCGGAGAAGCAATCCGGTACGACTAGCAAATTAGCAGTTGTTGGTATTGCTGGTGAACTAATTAAGGGCAATACTAGTACTGTGCGCTATCGTCGTAAAAGCGGCAATAAGCCATTAACTGAGCAAGAAATGGCCCTGATTATTAAGAGAGTCCAAGATCGAGCTGGTGAGCAAGCCCGTAAGGCTATCGCGGATGAGACTAATAATCCCAATGTTCAGGTCCGTTTAATTAATTCGGCTATCGTTAGCATTAGCATTGATGGTTACAAAATTTCCAATCCGATTGGTTTTAAAGGCACGGATATCGTTATCCAGTTTTACACTGCTTTTGCGCCGCTAGTTCATATTTCGGCAATCGAGAAAGTCTGCGCTGAGTTATCGTTAGATTTATTGGCGGTGGCCGTAGAGCCGTTTGCAGTTTGTCGGGCTTGTCTAGGCGATGATGTTGAAAGCGGCTTTTCTGGCATCGTGATGGACATCGGTGGCGGGACGACTGATATAGCAGTAATTGATGATGGCGGTGTGGAAGGCACAAAAATGTTTAGTATCGGTGGTCGGAGTTTTACTCACCAAATCGCAGAAGTTCTAGATGTAGATTTTGAGACTGCAGAGCATTATAAGCTGGCTATTAAGAATCCTGCGAAAGTTCCCGCTGATCTTAAAGAGCGCATGATGATAGCTATTCAGCGCAATTTAGCCGTATGGCTATCAGGTGTGGAGATTACTCTTGAAGAATTTAACCTCAGTGATATGCTACCAAATAAGATTTTGCTTTGTGGTGGTGGTGCTGGGTTGACCGAGCTCCAAGACGTCTTAGCGACAACCGATTGGTTCAAGAGTTTGCCCTTTGCCAGGAGACCAATTGTGCACTTAGTGGAGTCAGCTGATATCCCAGGCATCAATAATCTGACACGAGTTAATTTAGACCATTCATACGTTACAGCTCTCGGTTTACTTAGAGTTGCACTAGATACTCTAGCCGGCTCTCCTGAAGAGTCTGGCCTCAAGGCTAAGTTAGCTAAGATTTTGCAAAACTAACTTCCTACCATCTAAAGTGCGGGGGATGTTGCAATGTATGGACATAGCGCGGAATTAGCTGCGTATCAAAGTTATCATGTTTCCCCCAGTGCAAGATTAATGATTCAATGATCGCGAGGTAGGCGGCTCGACTCTGAGTATCTTTAATTAAGAGTGGAGAATCAGGCAAAACTTTTTCGACCAGAATAGTTAATAAATAAAAATTATAATTCTTGAAGTTGGCTGAGAAATAAGATTGATGCTTGCCAATAAAACTCATCAAAACTGTAAAACTCACATCGCTAGATACACTTGGTGACCCGACATAATTCAGAGCCGAAAGATTTTGAAACTCATATAAGAGATTTGCTTCATATTGTCGCAAAGCATCGTCACAATTTCGACAATGGAGATAAAAAGTTGGGCGTGATAATTTCGCTCTCGTGTAAATCTCTGTGGCCCGCAGTCCAATCCGCCTCTCCTCAATTGCTCGCACTAGCTCGTACTGAATCAGAAGCTCATTTTTGCGGTAAGTGGCATGTTCTTTTAAAATAGTAACTGTTGGAACTGTCATTAAAATTTTATTAAATGTTCACGCGAATTTTTTAGCTTTCCCATGAATCCCTTTCTCGCAATCCATGAAATGCTTCTTGCACAACCAAAATCGCGTAATATTTCTGAAAAACATCAATGATTTTATCACGTAAAATATGATAAGTCAATACTTTTTCTAAGAAACAAATTGTTTGCCATGTTATAATGAAGACATGGAAAGACTACAGCAATACTTTGACCCTAGAGATTACAAATTAGATGTTAAAATTGACCGCAAACACGAGGTAATGATTGGTCGAGTAGCGATTAGGGGCATTGTTTATGCTGAGTATGCTAAGTTCCATGCCGTGAATATGAATATCAAGTCTGTGCGCTATCGTAAGAATGACATGGACTACAATTTCGACACTTATGATGGGATTAAATGTGCGTACAAATATCAAGATAATCTAATTACCGTACCAATTACACCTGATATGGTTCCGAATTTTTATCGTACTGATCGACTGAAGAACCCTGAATTACAAGAATATGACTTTGGCTGTACCATCATTATTGAATTTGAATCTCGCCTGAAGCATGATATGCAGGGCTGTTATATTTCTACATATAAGTATAATGGAGAAGAGAAGAAGATTGTTGCTACGCAGTTTGAATCTCACTATGCCCGGGAAGCTTTTCCTTGTATAGACGAACCTGCCGCCAAAGCTAGGTTTCGCCTTAGTATCAACCTTGATGATATTAAGTCGGAAGATACTGTGTTAGCTAATACCCCTTGTTATTCTAGATACAGTAACCGTTTTGTTTTTGAAGAGACTCCTCCTATGTCGACTTATCTTTTGGCCTGGGTAATCGGGCCGTTTCGTGGTGTCTCTACTGTGAACCACCACGGAGTGAAAGTTACCTCCTATGCTCCACTGAACCAGAGTACTGAATCTCTGATTTTTGCTAATGAGACAGCCGCTCGGGCCTTAGACTACTACGACGAGAAATTTGGCATTAGCTATCCTTTGCCCAAACTTGATCAAGTCGCCTTACCAGATTTTGAAGCGGGTGCCATGGAGAATTGGGGTTTGGTAACCTATCGTGAATCTATGATGTTGGCTGATTCGACTGCTGCACTAGACACCAAAAAGACGGTCGCTACCACTGTGACCCACGAGCTTTCACACCAGTGGTTTGGCGATCTAGTTACGATGACCTGGTGGGATGATCTCTGGCTCAATGAATCTTTTGCAACAATGATTGAATATTGTGCTGCCGATGCAATTTATCCAGAGCTCAATGTTTGGGAAGATTTCTTCACCGGTGATTGTCTAGCGGCACTGCGACGTGATGCCCTGAGGGGTGTACAGGCTGTCCAGCAAGAAGTTCATCATCCTGCCGAAATTGCTACGTTGTTTGATGCGGCAATTGTTTATGCCAAGGGTGCTCACCTCATGCTCATGCTCATGCGCCGAATGGGTGACACGGCTTTTTATCGTGGTCTAAGTTATTATTTTGATAAACATAAGTATCAGAATACAGTTGGTGACGACCTTTGGAATTCTTTACAAGTCTTTGCCGATTTTGATGTACGCGAATTTATGCATGCTTGGATATCGCAGCCGGGCTATCCCGCTTTGCAAACGGCGCATAATGGTAGCCAGACTTGGTGGGAACAGCAACGTTTCCTCTTGGATGGCACCACGGACGATACTAAATGGCCTTTACCGGAAGTAAATGATGATATGTCCGGACATTATCTGATTGATTTAGGTGAGTCAGAATTTCAGGCAAAGCTAAAAGAGTTTGATGACTTGTCAGAGGAGCGAAAGCTCCGTCTGCTGATTGACCGAATGTTGCTCGCAAAGGCGGGGAATGTTACGAGTGCTTCATTACTCGATTTGCTAGCTAAATTTACTAATGAACGGTCTAGCGCAGTCTGGAGTATTGTGGCCAATATTGTTGGGGATCTCAAACTCTTCTGCCCACCCGAGAGCGAAGCTGAACAAAATTACCAAGCCTTACTGCGTCAGCTAACCCATGAGCTGATTATGGAGCTGGGTCTAAAGGAAAAGTTGGGCCCGAATGATACTGAGTTGCGTAATATCCTGCTTGGTATAGCCTGCTATGACCAGGATGAAGAAGTCTTGCGGAAGCTAGCAGACCTCTATCAGACAGACTTAGCTACAATGGATGCGGAGCTGCGTGGATACATCATGGCGGCCAAGATGCATTTTAATGAGAGTGAGGTGTTTGAGGAGTGGTTGAGCCAATATGCCAAGACTTGCGATGCCGAGATTAAGGTTGATATATTATATAGTCTCGCGGCTTACAGTAAGAATCCTGAGCATATAGAGCGGCTTGTTCGACTGCTCCATGAGCCTGAGATCGTGCGCCCGCAAGACCACTTATTCTTATATATTTATTTGATTCGCAATTATCGTAGTCGCGATCAGGCTTTAGCCTGGTTAATTGAAAATTGGTCCTATGTCATAGAGTTGACTGGCGATAAATCAATTGAAGACTATCCACGATATACTGCCAACACCCTGCGTACTGAGGCCGAGGCTGAGAAGTTTTATACTTTCTTTAATACTAAGAAAGACGATCCAATCCTGAAGCGCACACTTGAGATCTCACATACCGAAATTGATGCTCGCTTAGCACTAATCAAAAGCCAAAGCACCGAAGTCGATACTAAACTGAAAGAATTGAAGGAGAATAAATAATGAAAATCTTTCTCAGCAGCCACAATTTTGGTAAATATGCCGAAGATCTGCGCGAGCTCGTCGGCGATAATCGTCGAACTCTAGTGGTTGCTAATGCTCGGGACTACTATGATGAGGCTAAGCGCCGAGCCAAAGTAGCTGAGAAGCTGGAGGTTTTTCGTAAGGAAGGGTTTCAAGCGGAAGAGCTTGATCTGCGTGAGTATTTTCCTAAGGATCCGGCCGAGCTCGAACAATTTGTGCATGATTATAACCCTGGTCTGATTTTTTGTATTGGTGGTGATGTCTTTTTGCTGGCAACCGCTTTAGTGATTAGTGGTCTAGATAATATCATTCGCCGTCGCCTCGAAGAAGATATTATGGTCTATGGTGGTAATAGTGCAGGTGCCATGGTGACTGGTCACGATATTGAGACTTACGAGCGCGATGATTTGAAAATCGAGGAGGTCGATGCCTATTATGGCATGGAAGCCATAACTAGTGGCCTAGGTTTGATTGATCAATATATTATTCCACATGCCGATCAATCCGACAAAGCGAAAATCACTCAGTTTTACGAACGGCAATTCGCTAAGACTGGAGACGACGTGATACTGCTTGGTGAAGATGATGCCTATATTATTAATGGTCATCACCACACCCTAAGGCAAGAGTAGATGAAACTTTACCTTGTGCGTCACGGCCAGACGGATTGGAACTTGCAGGATAAGATTCAGGGTTGGGCCGATGTGCCTCTCAATGATGCTGGCATTAAGCAGGCTGAGCGGTTGCGCGACCAGCTGCACAAGAAGAATATTATACCTGATAAAGTTTATGCTTCGCCGCTCCAAAGAGTTCGCAGTACTGCTAAGATTATTACGGATGGAAAGCAGCAGATTATCATTGACGAGAGATTAATGGAGCGAAATGTAGGGGAACTTGAGGGAAGGTCATGCAGGGAATTCTTTGACTTTGAAATTGACTTTTTGGATCCTAAGCTAAATTCAGGAGCTCATGATGTGGAACCAATTCGAGATTTTCGAGCTCGAGCTGATGCTTTCTTGCAGGATCTCAAAAGATCCCATGATCAAGATGCCGAGATTTTAGTAGTGAGCTCAAATGGCCTAATGAAACAATTACATATGCTTATTTCTGGCGTTATACCAGAGGAAACACCTAATTTTCAGAACGGGGAAGTGTATGAGTATGAGATTTAATTTCAAATCGATTGCCGTAATCGGTGTTTTAATCTAAAGCTATTGACAAAATCCCGAGAAATAGCCATAAAAAGTATTGACTTTTTCCAAGATGTGTGCTACTATAAAAGTATAGGGGCGGCAAATTCTCCCCTTGTAGCAAATATCTTACCCCTGTTCTCCATGACATTAATAAAAAAGTCAAAAAATCTTCAAAAAAGGTGTTGACTTATAGAAAACCATGCTATATAATGAGGAACAGTTAAGCAAGTTGCAGAAGAGCAACCTCTGAATTAAGATAGAAATCATGCGAGGTAATCTATCACTTAGTTTTATCAAGCGAGAGTTTCATTTAACAATTTGAGACAACGATGAAAGTGATTTTTCAGAAATGAAGAATCAATTGTAAGACGACATTAGTAATCAAGTTTTGAACTTCGATTGCTAGTTAAGTCAATGCATAAAAAGGTACATAAGGGCACTGATAGTGGATGCCTTGACAATCAATACCGATGAAGGACGTAGTACTCTGCGATAAGCCTCGGGGATCTGAGAACGTGAGTTGATCCGGGGATGTCCGAATGGGGAAACCCAATACGAGTCATGTCGTATTGCTTTTACCTGAACACATAGGGTAAATAGACGGGAACCAGCCGAACTGAATCATCTTAGTAGGTTGAGGAAAGAAGAATAACCAATGATTCCGAAAGTAGTGGCGAGCGAAATTGGAACAGCCCAAACCTTAACATAACCATACGGTTTAACGGCCAGAGTTATGAAAGGGGTTGCGAAATAAGATAATTTATATGTTGAGCAGTTTAGCAATAGACGGTTCGACATATAAACCAACAGCGTTAACTGAGTGGATAATGATACAATCCTTTCAAATCGTAGCGGAAGTTTTTGGAATGAAACACCAAAGAAGGTGAGAGTCCTGTATGCGAAACGGTTTGAGGCATTATATATCTTTTTTCAAGTAGGACGGGGCACGAGAAACCCTGTTTGAATCCGGCAGGACCACCTGCCAAGGCTAAATATATTGATTGATCGATAGCGAACTAGTACAGTGATGGAAAGGTGAAAAGAACCCCGGGAGGGGAGTGAAATAGATCCTGAAACTCAGTGCCTACAAGGTGTCGGAGCAGCTTCGGCTGTGACGGCGTGCTTTTTGTAGAACGATCCAGCGAGTTAATGTTGTCGGCGAGGCTAAGTCAGATGATGGAGCCACAGTGAAAGCGAGCCTGAATAGGGCGACAAGTCGGCAGTATTAGACCCGAAACCGGGTGACCTAACCATGAGCAGGTTGAAGCTGCGGTAACACGCAGTGGAGGACCGAACCGGGGTACGCAGTAAAGTGCTCGGATGACTTGTGGTTAGCGGTGAAATGCCAATCGAACTCGGAGATAGCTGGTTCTCCTCGAAATAGCTTTAGGGCTAGCGTTGTGTAGTAGCACTTGGGGGTAGAGCTCTGAAAGGGTCTGGGGCCGGCAACGGTACCCATCCCTATCAAACTACGAATACCAAGTGTGTAATCACGGCAGTCAGAACGGCGGGGCTAAGCTCGTCGCTCAAAAGGGAAACAGCCCAGATCATCGTCTAAGGTCCCTAATTAACACTAAGTGGGAAACAAGGTGAAGTTTCTTAAACAGCTAGGATGTTGGCTTAGAAGCAGCCATTCATTTAAAGAGTGCGTAACAGCTCACTAGTCAAGAGATTTTGCGTGGAAAATGTAACGGGGCTAAGTGTTAAACCGAAGACATGGATTTGTATATAGATACGTCTATATACAAGTGGTAGAGGAGCGTTGATATTGCTGTGAAGTCAGATTGTAAAGTCTGGTGGAGCGGTATCAAGTGAGAATGCTGGAATCAGTAACCATAAGACAGATGAGAATTCTGTCGGTCGTAAGAGCAAGGTTTCCAGGGCTACAGTAATTGTCCCTGGGTTAGTCGGTCCTAAGCCGAGGCGCATCAGCATAGGCGATGGACAGCAGGTTAATATTCCTGCACAGGTAGTAGTTGTTAACAGTTCACGGCGAATGACTAGAGCGGATTAATGGTTTATCCGTCCAAGGTTCTAGGGAACTAGAATTGAGTGAAAGGTTTTCTTCGGAAAATTGATTCTAGGTGAAGCGCTGGCTAGAAAAGCTGGTTAACTTAGGCTGCTGCCTACCGTACCGCAAACCAACACAGGTGCTCGAGTCGAGTAGACTAAGACTTACGAGAGAACCTTCGCTAAGGAACTCGGCAAAATAGCGTCCGTAACTTCGGAATAAGGACTGCCCTCTCATTAAGATGAGGATTTGCCAAAGAGAGTTCTCGGCGGAACGAGAAATATGGTGTTGTACCAAATATTTATCGAATCATCTTGTCGAGACACAACTGACTCTTTGAGCAGCTTGATCATCATTTTGATGAGAGGGCCGCAGCTAAAGAGCCCACGGAACTGTTTACCAAAAACATAGGTCTCTGCTAACGCGAAAGCGGATGTATAGGGGCTGACTCCTGCCCAGTGTCGGAAGGTTAAGGGGAGAACTTCACGGTTCAAACTGAAGCCCCGATGAACGGCGGCGATAACTATGATCGTCCTAAGGTAGCGAAATTCCTTGTCTGGTAAGTTCAGACCTGCACGAATGGAGTAATCATGTGGGCACTGTCTCGGCGAAGGCCTCGGTGAACGTGCATTGGCGGTAAAGATGCCGTCTGATCATGCCAGGACGAGAAGACCCCATGGAGCTTTACTACAACTTTGCATTGATTGTTGGGACATTTTGTGTAGCATAGGTGGAAGACTTTGAAGCAGATACGCAAGTATTTGTGGAGTCGTAGGTGAAATACCACCCTAAGTGTTTTAGCAGTCTTACTCTTGACGTTATCCGCCAAGAGGACCGTGCATGGCGGGTAGTTTAACTGGGGCGGTTGCCTCCTAAAGAGTATCGGAGGCGTTCAAAGGTTGGCTAACTACGGATGGAAATCGTAGTGATAGTGTATGCGCAAAAGCCAGCTTGACTGTGAGGGCTACAACCCAATCAGACACGAAAGTGGGAGCAAATGACCCGCTGTATAGAACTTCGGTTCAATTTACGTGGGAAAGACAGCGCACACGGATAAAAGTTACCCTGGGGATAACAGGCTGATCGCGCCCAATAGTTCACATAGACGGCGCGGTTTGGCACCTCGATGTCGGCTCATCACATCCTGGAGGGGGAGCACCTTCCAAGGGTCCGGCTGTTCGCCGGTTAAAGTGGTACGCGAGCTGGGTTCAGAACGTCGTGAGACAGTTCGGTTTATATCCGGCATGATCGTTAGGAATTTTGAAGAGATTTGCCTCTAGTACGAGAGGACCGAGGTGAACGAACCTCTAGTGTATCGGTTGTGGCCACCTGCTGCATTGCCGAGTAGCTATGTTCGGAAGAGATAAGCGCTGAAAGCATATTAAGCGCGAAGCCCACTCTAAGATAAGAATTCCCTATGAGATCCCAGAAAGAAGATCTGGTTGATAGGTGCAAGGTGGAAGTATGGTAACATATGGAGCCGAAGCATACTAAAAGATCCATTGCCTTTTTATGCTCAAGTCATCGGGTTTGTGTTGAGATTTATCTTGACAAGAACCGTGGTGACTTGGTATACTTAGCTAGCAATCGGTGTTTGAGATTCGGGCGAGCCGTAGGCGAATAGTCCGCACTAACACCGCATGAAGTTTTACAATTTCATCATTGTTTCAGCACAATGCAAGTTGTATGGACATCAATGGACGTTTCTTCGAGAAATAGTGAGACGTTTGTTTGGTGCCCATAGCGCTGGGGAAATACCTGTTCCCATTCCGAACACAGAAGTCAAGCCCAGTAGCGGCGATTATACTGCCACAAGCGGGAAACTAGCAAGGTGCCAAATTATACGAGTAAACCACCTCAACGGGTGGTTTTTCGTTTATAAAAGGATTTTTGTGGTATAACATAGATGTTTAGGTGAGCTAAAAACCGAGCAAAAACCGTCTTTCAAAAGGAGGGAAAAATGATGAGAGGCAAATTCAAGGCATGTACATTTCTATATCTGACTCGTGAACATGAGATTACGCATAAGACTCAAATTCTCTTGCAACTAAGACAGAACACTGGCTATATGGACGGCAAGTATGATTTTGCCTTCAGTGGCCACGTTAAAGCAGGCGAAAGCATGAAGCAAACTGTGAGGCGCGAAGTTAAGGAAGAAATTGGCATTGACGTCCCCGAGAGAGCTCTTGAATTCCTAATTCTGATTGATGCGCCAGAAGAGGGGTATTTGAAAGGATTCTTTACGGCATCTAGCTGGATTGGTGAGCCAAGGGTGTGTGAGCCAGATAAATATGGAGGGCTGCTCTGGGCGGATTCCGATGACACCAAAAGTTCTTGAATTTCTTACTACCATACCCAGAGGCAAAGTAGTGACTTATAGTCAAATTGCTGAGGCAATTGGCTACCCAGGCGCGGCACGGGCGGTAGGAAATGCTTTGCATAAGAATCCTGATGGTGACCGGTATCCCTGCTACAAGGTGGTTAATAGTCGTGGTGAATTGTCGGGACGTTTTGCGTTTGGCGGAATTCTCGAGCAACAAGCTAGGCTAGAAGCCGAGGGAATTAAAGTGCATGATAATCGGGTTGACCTCACTAAATATCAGTTTATCATCCATTAGAATTGCCCATGTATAGTATATATGTTATAATCTCAGATATAATATTATGGACAAAACACCAATTTACGATCTCGATCCCACTGTGACACCGGAAATGCGCGAGCAACTCTTAGAGAAACTCAAAACTTTGCCCGCTGCGCCCGGAGTGTATTTCCATAAAAACGCAGAGGGCGAAGTAATTTATGTCGGTAAAGCTGCCGTTCTGAAGAACCGGGTGCGCCAGTATTTTCATAAGACCGGCAAAGATCCAAAAACTACCGCACTTGTACGTGAAATTGCCGATACAGACTGGATTGTAGTCGATACAGAAATGGATGCACTATTTCTAGAATCGGAAATGATTAAGCGCTACAAACCGAAATGGAATATTCTGCTGCGCGATGATAAAACTGTCAGCTATGTGCGCATTGATATGAAGTCACCAGTACCATACGTCAGCTTTACTCGCACTCCTCAAGATGATAGAGCGACTTATATCGGGCCTTTCTATGGCAAAGTAGCCATAGCGAAAGCCTTGCGAATTCTGCGCAAAGTTTTTCCGTATTATGATAAACCCTACGACGGCAAAAAGACTCTAAATACTGATCTGGGTCTCACTCCGGGAATAGAAATTGGTAAAACTTCGGCCAAAGCCTACAAACAAAACTTGCGTAAACTACGTCTCTACCTTGAAGGCGGCCGCCACAAACTACTTAAAGATTTAGAAAAACAGATGAATCGGGCTGCTCAGGATCAGGAGTTTGAGAAAGCCGCCGAGCTGCGGGGTCAACTTTTTGGGCTGAGGGAGTTGCAGAAAAAGATTGTTTTTTCGGACAAAGAATTTCTTGATATCTCTTCTGATCAGGCTTTAACCGAATTACAGATGTTGCTGCATTTACCAGATCCGCCTCGCCGCATTGAGGGGTATGACATTTCGCACCAGTCTGGCACTAATGTAGTTGGCTCCATGGTAGTTTTCAGTAATGGCGCTTCCGACCGCTCTGAATATCGTAAGTTTAAGTTACGCAACCAGAAGAACGATGATACGGCTAACCTACACGAAATTATTGAGCGGCGCTTGAAACATCAAGAGTGGCCGTTTCCTGACCTCATTATTCTTGATGGAGGCATTGGCCAAGTTAATACCGTGAAGGATTTATTAGCTAAACATAACATTCCGGTCATCGGTCGTGATAAATCTGGAGATCATAACCGTAATGCCGCAGTTGAAATTATTGTGCCACAGCTCGACGGCTACAAGAGCCTTAGTCTGTCGACTAATTCACACATCGCCAAGCTTATTTCGCGCATCGACGATGAGGCACATCGCTTTGCAATTACTTATCATACCCTACTCAAGCGCAAAAACATGCTCAAGTAGACTAGCGGTTGTGCTATAATGAAGACATGATCAGGAAACAGATTTCTATCTTTCTTCTACGCACGGTTGCTTCGGTCTTCGGGATGTGGCTCTGTATTTCGTGGTTTGCTAATGTCAGTACTAGTGGTGATGCTTTCATCCGAGTTAACATTGGTGATTTTGATCTCATTAATATTCCTAACTCTATGGAAGGCATGCTCTTCATCGTAGCCGGAGTCATTTTTTCTATTGTGAACTCAGTGGTTAAGCCACTAATCAAGCTTTTCGCTCTGCCACTAGCTATCGTGACTTTGGGTATTTCTACCCTTCTTATTAATATTGGCATGATGGCACTCACCATTTATCTTCTGCCCGGTGTTGAAATGGACTGGTGGGGAATTTTAATTTCCAGTTTCATTATGAGCCTGATAAACAGCCTTGTAAATTTACTTCTTCTGCCGTATAATAAGAAGTAATATGGAATTGGGAACGATTTTTCAGAGTTTAACTTTTGTGTCAGCTTTCTTGACGATATTGCTGATTTTATTGCAACAGCGCGGCGCTTCGCTTGGAGCTGGTTTTGGTAGCTCCGGTGAGCTTTATACTACTCGGCGCGGATTAGAAAAGTCTCTATTCAATGCTACGATTATCTGCTCGGTAGTTTTTGTGCTTTCGATTTTGTGCCTGTTATTAATACCAGCATAAGGTTAACTTCTAGCAGTTATGAAACAAACTTTCAAAAAGCGTGGGCAAAAGATCACTAAAAAGTGGGAACGTTTTTCAGCCCAAGCTAAAGAAAGTACTAGTGAACATATCAAAGAAAACTTGATCAGTCGTTTGCCTAATGCTCGGCGAGTGCGCTTACTGATGCTGGAATGGGCTTTGCTCGTAATTGTCATTACTTCACTGGCACTTACTCAGGTTTTTTGGTACAAACAATCTTACAGTGTTCAAGCTTTTACTGACGGCGGTACTTACATTGAGGGTACGGTCGGCAACGTCAGCTCTCTTAATCCGCTGTTCGCCAGCACTAATAGCGAGAAAGTACTCTCGAAACTAATGTTTGCAACTTTGTCGACTATCGACTATTCGGGGCATGTTGGGTTAGGATTGGCTAGCTCAATCGTACCAGACGAAACTGGCAAGACTTGGTTTGTCACTCTTAAAGATGGCTTGAAATGGTCAGACGGAGAACCAATTACTCTTGAAGACGTAGTTTATACGGTCGAGCTCATGCAAAATAATACCGTCAGTACTTCATATTCGGCCAATTTCACCGGTATTGATGTTGAGCAAGATGGCGAGAAACTAATTTTTACTCTGCCTGCAGCCTATGCTGATTTTGCCGCCACTCTTAATATTCCGATTTTGCCATCGCACATCTTGGCACAAGTCCCCGCTAATAAATTATTAGAACATAGTTTTAGTACGAACCCAATTACATCGGGGCCGTTTCGTTTTAATGCTGCGCAAAACGTGGCTACTAGTGGCGACAAGATTATTTATTTGACGGCCAATCCAGACTATTACAAGACTACCCCCATGCTCAATACTTTTGCCGTGCGCACTTATAATCAAGCGGCCGATCTAGTAGATGCCTTGTCTATGGGTGAGGTTTCGGCCACCGCGGAGCTTACCCCGCTAGATAGCGATTTACTCTCAAATGACCTAGTTTACGAGAAGCAGACCACGATTGCTAGTGGAGTTTATGCTTTTCTTAATACCATGAGTCCACTTCTGACCAGTGTCGAAACTCGGCGCGCGATCCAAATGGGGATTAACATGAGTAGCGTCCGGGCAGTGCTGGATGGAGAAGAACCCCTGGACTATCCGATTTTGAGGTCAGAGATTGAGCTAACATCTTATCCTGAGCTGCCAGCTTACGATCTTGAAGGAGCCAAAGCCCTACTGGCACAGACTGGTGTGACGGGGCAGACTTTGCGTCTCATGACTATTAGCAGTGGGTACTTACCAGAAATCGCCAACGAAATGGAAGCACAGCTTGAGACACTGGGATTTAACGTGGAGCTGTCCGTTTATAATCCTGGTCAAGAATTTCTGATGAACATTATTCGACCGCGTAATTATGACATTTTGATTTACGAGGTCGAATTAGGGGCAGATCCAGATTTGTTTGCCTATTATCATTCTTCACAAGCCTCGACTTCGGGATGGAATTTGTCAAATTATCGTAATACTCTTGTAGACGATTTGATCTTAGGTGCACGTAGTACTCTGGAGGAAAACTTGCGGGTTGCCAAGTATGAGGCTTTTTTGCGCCACTGGGTGAATGACGTTCCCGCGCTGGGTATTTATCAAGCTAGCTTAACTTATTTCTTCAACAAGGATGTACGTACGTTCTCTGAGGATGATCGGTTAGTGTATCCTGTGGATCGCTTCGTAGATGTAGAGTATTGGGCAGTCAACAAGACACAAAAGAACCGCACCCCGTAACTGTTAGTGGTTGACAAAATTGAGCATCTGTGGTACAATGGTAGTATAGACCCTGCGAAGGGTATGCTTTTGAGGCGACAATCGCAAAACCTGTGTTATAATTAGAGAATGAGAAGTTTATCGAGAAGTCTAAAGACAGCAGTTGGCAAAAAAGTTCAGGTTGCAGGTTGGGTGAATTCGCGCCGTGACCACGGTGGCTTGATTTTTATTGATTTGAGAGACCACGAGGGAATCATCCAGCTAGTGATTACACCGGACGTAGCGGAAGCTTTTCAAGTGGCCGAAAGTCTCAGGGATGAATTCGTGATCAGTGCTGAAGGTCTAGTACGGGAACGTGCACCCGAGCTTAAGAATCCTAATATTGAAACAGGCGAAATTGAAATTGTGGTCGAGAAGCTTGATCTAATTAATAGATCTGAGCCATTGCCAGTTAATACGCATGATGAGGGCGATGCTTCTGGTGAGGACCTAAGGCTAAAATATCGTTATTTGGATTTACGTCGCCCCAGTATGCAACGAATGTTGCGCCGCCGAGCCGAGTATTATCGCCTCATGAGGGATTATATGGACGAGCAAGGTTTTATTGAGATCACGACCCCGATTCTAGCTAATTCGTCTCCAGAAGGTGCGCGAGACTTCTTAGTGCCATCTAGGTTGCATCCAGGGCAGTTTTATGCTTTGCCTCAGGCACCTCAGCAGTTTAAACAACTTCTGATGGTGGGAGGTGTGCCGAGGTATTATCAGATTGCACCTTGTTTTCGTGATGAAGACCCTCGCGCCGACCGCCTGTATGGTGATTTTTATCAATTAGATTGCGAGATGTCTTTTGTAGAAGACGGGGAGACTGTGCGCCAGACTCTGGAACCGTTGATTAAAAAGCTAGTGACGGAATTTGCTGGCAAGAAACTTATGAGTGAAGATATCCCGCGCATTCCTTACCAAGAGGCCATGGACAAGTATGGCATTGATAAACCGGATTTAAGGTATGGCTTGGAACTTATAGAGTTGACTGATGCCTTGAAAGATTGTGAATTTAAGGTCTTTCAGAGCCCCTGCGTGAAAGCAATTTGCGTATCTGGCGGTAGTAAGTTTACTCGTAAGCAAATTGATGAGTTTACTGAGCTAGCGCGCAAAAACGGCGCTGGTGGCTTAGCATATATGATCTATGAAAATGGAACCGTAAGGAGCCCGATCGCTAAGTTTTTAAGGGATAGCGAATTACAGAGCATTCAAGAACTCACCGGAGCCAAAGATGGTGATGCAGTATTCTTTGGTGCGGATGAACGCGAGAAGGTTAATAAAGTATTAGGACAAATGCGTATTGCCTTTGCGGATAGTTTAGGACTGAAGGATCCTCAAAAAGTCGCCCTGTGTTGGATTGTTGACTTTCCATTTTACGAATGGGATGATGGCGCCAACAAGTTGGACTTTTGTCATAACCCATTCTCCATGCCTAAAGGCGGTTTGAAGGCACTCTGCGAGACAGAGAATAAACTTGATATCATGGCTGATCAATATGATATGGTAATGAACGGCTATGAGATCTGTTCTGGTGCAGTGCGTAATTATAATCCTGAGATTATGTATAAGGCTTTTGAGATTTTGGGTTATGGTCACGAAGAGGTGGCGCAGCGCTTTGGTGGTATGCTTAGCGCCTTTAAGTTTGGCGCGCCTCCTCATGCGGGTTGCGCTTTTGGAATCGACCGCATGTTTATGGAGCTTATGGATGCTGGTAGTATTCGTGATGTGGTGGCTTTCCCGAAGAATGGATCTGGTATTGATTTGATGATGCAGTCACCTTCGGACGTAGACGAGAAACAGCTTGAAGAAAGTCATTTGCAGATTGTGCGGGAAGACGAATAGCATTATACGAACTAGTATTACCAAACAGCGGACGGGGAAACCGAGCCAACGAGCATCGGCGCGTGATGGCTTGACCTCGCCATCTACAATACCCAGGAAGTAAGAATACAAGTCACTAGCAGAGACAACAGATGACCATTTCCAACCGGTAGCACCGAAATTAGCTAGTGCTCCAGATCTGGGATGAATATTTCCGCTACGGACGAGGGTAATGGCAAGATCAGAACCACTGTGCTTAGTTAAGATATGCTATAATAGTCCCATGGTTTGTATTGCAGCATTTATTATCCTAGCCTTAGTTGGGGTTTTTGTAGCCTTCCTTAGTATTTTTCGGCGCGATATTGGTAAAAAATATTGGACCGTTTTCAAAAAAGCTTGGGGCTGTGTGGGTAAAAAAGTGCGTCTGCAGAAATGCGAGACTAACTTTAAGGATGATGTAAAAAACACCTTACTTAGCCGGATAGTTTTAAAACATCCAAAATGGGTGAAGCCTCTAGGCATAGCGATTGAGGTTAGTGCAGTTCTGATTGTTATTGTTACTATTTGGTCATTGGTCGAGGCAATTAAGGCTTTGCTAGCAATCTGGGTTTTTGGTACTTGTAACGTATCTCAACCCGAGAGCTGTGCTCTAGGAGCAGAAGTCTGTGGAATCGAGGCTGCCGAACCGACTAACCCTCTAGAATGGACCGGTCGTTGGTTCTCAGAGTGGGGTGAGATCTTCGTTAATATCCCTGATCGTTTTCATAGCTGGCAGGCCGAGGATTACCGAGTTGATCCTGTAATTTATGCTCAAGATTTTCAGGAAGGCAAACCATTAGCGCTGGATATATTTGATCCAGGTTGTACCGTATGTTTGCGTTCTTATCGTAATCAGAAGGCTGACGGCTTCTTTGACCGTTTTAATACCATCTTAATAGTTTATCCAATTAGCCTACCAGACGGTGGCTATAAGTTCAATAATTCCGAGCTAATTACACGTTATATTTATGCCGCAGCTCTGACCAAACAAGAATATGCTGCGAAAATTATCGAGCGACTCTTTACCGAATCAGATCAATCGGGAGTTAATTATCAATCTGTTATGCAGAACGCGTCGAGTGAAGAGGCCGAGAAGCTGTTAAGAAGCTGGTTGCAAGATTTTGGTGCGAAGCCAACAACCATTGAAGAGATCTCTCAGCTAGCCGAGGGCGAGCAAGTGGCTAATATCCTAAATTCAGTTAAGAATATGGTAGAAGATAAAATTCATGCCAAGGGTATACCGACTTTAATCTATGATGGAAAGAAACATAATGGGATTTATCGTTAGATTATTGCTCTTTCCGCTAAAGGTCATTAAGTGGCTGATTCTGGTAATTGTCTGTAGTATTGCAATTTCGGTTTTGCTTTCCACCCCGGCCGACGGGTTATCTGAAGAGCAACGGGGAGCAATTTCGCAAAATTGCTCTACAATCAAACAGAGCCTAAGTCAGCTCCAAAGAGTAGACACAAAGACTCGCAACTACCTGGGAACTACTTACGAGACCTTGGTCAATAAATTTATTGTGCCCCTCAATTTACGTTTGGTAAAGAATAATCGCGCTACTTTGCCGCATATTCAATCGGATTTTTCCCTGAAACAGTCAGAGTTTCGTAGCACGTATACTGAATATATGCGCGAAATGGAAGTATTAATGGGCCGTGATTGTCAAAAATTGCCAGATGAATTCTACGAACAGCTTGAAGTTGTACGCAAAAAACGTTCCAGTTTGCGCAAAATTACCCAAGAATTAGCACAGCTAGCGGAAGAACAATATGCTAGTGTATTAGACTTGAGGCAAAAACTATGAGTCAAGGTGGTAGAAATTTAATGATTTTAGGTTGCGGAGCAATCTTTTTGGCTGGGGTGACGACTACAGCCAGCTTAATGATTTATCGTAGCTCGGGCGATATTTATCTTGATCGTTCGCGCCCCGGGTATTTACCAGACAGTGAAGAGGCCACAGAAGAATCAGTCGGCCCGATTAATTATACTTTTTCTGAAAACGGCGAACTTAATGCTTCAGAATTAGACGAATATCTTAAGGAGTTGAGACTAGTAAATAACCGTCTCAAAGATTTTGCTGATCCGTTTTCTCCTGCACCGCTTTCTAATGAGTCATTGGGGATACCAAGTGAGCTACAAGGAACACCAGGTGTGGAAGGTATCAGCGGGAATAACTAGCAACGCAACCTGCTACAGCGGCTATCGTTCACTACCTTCTGCAGCACTACGTGGCGCGTGTACTATTCTAGTAGCGGCTGACTCTTGATTGCCGGCAAAGACCAACTTACGAATCCAAGCATCCGCTGGTCCAGCCGACATTAGCAAAACCAAATAACCTTTTTTGTGCCAGTCCTTAATTTTTTCTGCTAGCCCATCATCCAGCACAGATGCTTCGGCTATCTTCTTGTTCTGGAGTTTGTCGATAAAGCCCTCCGGTTGCATAACTTCCAGCTTGGGATCTTCGCGAGTCAAATATGTCGGTACCCAATACAGCTTTGTTAGTCCCTGGAATACTTCCACATAATCATCGGCCAACTCTGCCTGTCTAACATTCTGATGTGGCTCATAAACTGCTACCACACCTTTCAACCCACGACGATCCGCTTCCTCTAAAGCGATTTCGACCGTTGCTTTCACCTCTTCGGGGTGGTGAGCATAATCTGAATAATAGCCCTCAGAAACCTGCTCAAACCTCCGCCCCACACCCGGGAACTCATTCATAATCTTAACCAACTGACGATGCTGGGACTTGGTGATGCGCTTAATACCTCGCGGTTTTGGTAGCATATGCTCCACCGCATCAATCGCCAAGGTTGCGTCATAGCGCCGAGCTTCGCCCGCCAGAGTCAAAGCAGCATCAATTTCGTCACCATGTAACACGGTTTCGCTTTGTTGCTCAAACTGCTCAAAAGCTTGCTGATAGTCCTGCACAGTCGGGTAGATATCTGGATGGTCATAAGAAACAATCGGGATTACGGCTAACCACGGCCGAAAGGCTAAAAAATTACGATCATATTCATCAGCTTCATAGACAAAGTATTTAGACTCGGGGTCATAATGCCCAGCCGACGCGAAAGGCAACGTAGTGCCAATTAGATACGAAATTGGCACACCGAGCTGCTGCATCGCCCAAACAATCATCGCTGTAGTCGTAGTCTTACCATGTGTTCCTGCCACCGCTACTAGCTTTAATTTGAGTCTCTTGAGTAAATAATTTAAGAATTCATCGCGTTTGGAAATCTTGAGCTTCAGCTTTTTCGCTAATAATAACTCTGGATGATTAGCTGGCAAAGCCGAAGTATGAACGAACCAGTCCACTCCTTCATTTTTCGCTCGAGCCTTTAAAAACTCACCATCTTGATCTCCTAAGCATAATTTAATTCCATGATTTACCAACTCATTTGTGACTGCTCCGCCAGCTAGATCCGACCCAAAGACCGTCATTCCCGCATCCTGAGCCATCAAAGCCAACGGCCCCATCCCAGTACCAGATATTCCAGAAATATATACCTTCATAGATTCATTATAGCACACTGCAGCGGACGAACTTATGCTATAATTAAACCAAGATGGGTGGCAAAAAATCGAATCATCTGAAACAAGCTCTGCATAGGTTTAGCGGAGTACGTAATTGGCAGTTGTTTTTGATACTCGTACCATTGTTGTTTGTAGCGGCGACTTTGTTGCGGTTTGATCATTTGCGTATGGTAGAGCTACGTACCGCTGTTTTGGAGGCAGATGCAAATGAAGATGATGAGGCCATCAAGACTTCGCTGACGGCATTACAACAATTTGTCTTTTCACACATCGTAGTTAACATTGTGGAGCAAAATGGTACTCAAAAGATTACTTTTGGCACTGGCCCATTCTATCTAGAGCATCAATATCTACGAGCTGCTAATGCTGCGATTGAGACCGCCGAAGAAAAGCTCAAAAACAGTGGCACTCCTGAGAGCGATGCCTATGCGGTAGCAATGGCTCGCTGTCGACCCCAAGCACTCGCGCATGGTTGGTCCTTGCTGAGTACACAATACTACGAATGTCTCAATCGAGAGCTAGAAGCTTATCCTACTGTGGATCGTTTAGCAGAAACCGAGCTCAAAGCCGATGTGCCGTCTACGGAGCTCTTTCGCTATAATTATGCTTCACCAATCTGGGCCCCTACCTGGGCTGGTTGGGTGATTCTGCTGTGCGTTTTCTTAATCTTGGTCATCATTACTCGCATTTTAATCTGGTGCGTGCTAAGGATTGCGCTGTTTTTCTTGGATAAGCATTAAGAAAACCCTTGACACCCCGGTAAAGACAGCATAAGATAGAGATATAATAATTTAAGGAGGGACCTCATGGCCTACGAACATACCAACAGCAAAGGCATTACCTACTACTTGCATAAATCTGAAGTTACTTTGCGCGGCGGTAAACCACAAACTATTTACTTCTTCACGAAGACTGCTGAAGGTGGTAAAGGTACTCCATGTGATTTGCCAGAAGATCGCGTTGTTAATGAGAACCCACGTAATGGCTTCCTCACATTGAAGAAAAAAGCCGCATAAAATTATTTAGGCGCGCTGCTGATTATATATTTAGGTACAAAAGAGTCGGGATCTGAAAATGGTCTTGACTTTTTTGTTAAAGTGTGATACAATGGAAGTATGAGTAGAAATAACTACGCACACCAGTTTTTGATGGCTATGTGGACATCGTCAACCGATGGCCTCGGTTTGCCATGCGCTGCAGAATGTGCGGGAGTTATTTTAGTCTAATTCTTTCTTAACTACAACTAGATAAGTCCCGAAATATCAGGTTTCGGGTCTTTTCTAGCCGCAAATTCCGATGCGGCGGTCTGCCATCGGCAGAGTAACTTAACAATTATTTTCTCAAGAAAGGATGAAAATTATGCAGAAAAATCTTCCTAAACGTAACCTTAAACTGGTCATGCTTGAGTCAATCCTGACCGCTGGCCTGCTGTCCATGTCCATTATGACTCCCTTCTTCAATTCCATTGGTCTCAATCAGCGACAAATTGCCCTTTCGCAAGCTATCTTTACCATTGTAGTATCAATTCTGAACTTACCGGCTGGCTGGATTGCAGATCGTTTTAGTCGCAAATGGGCTAATGTGATTGGGGATTTTGGGGTAGCTATCAGCTTCTGGATTTATGCTGGAGTAAACAGCTTCACGGGAGTAGTAATCTGTGAATGCAGCCTGGGCTTCTTCATGGCCTTTAGCCAAGGAGTAGACGTTAGTTTGCTTAGACACTTTTCTCAAAAAATTTGTCCAACGGATGAGTATTTTCGGCGGCAAAGTGTACGATTGTCTTTTTGGCAGTATGCAGCCACTTTAATTCTCGTGCTTCTAGGTGGCCCAATTGGTGCAATCAATTTCCGCTTAGCTATTTTGCTATCTGGTCTACCATCACTTGTGGCTGGGATCATCAGCCTGTTTATTCAAGATGACAGCTGCCGGCTCCAACCCGTCCAATCTAACCCCTTACGGGATATGATGAGGATTTTGCACTCTAGTTTTAAGGAACCAACATTACGCAGACGCATCTTAGCTTATGCAGTGGGGAGAGAAATGACTCATGGCATCATTTGGGTTTTTACCCCGATTCTCATCATGGCTGGAGTGCCGCTCAGCATCGTGTCGGGTGCTTGGGCGCTAAATTCGCTAGCATGTATTGTGGGTACGAAATTAGCTTCTAAGTTAGTCGTCAAGCTGAAAGATTGGCAAATTTTAGCTTTGCCGGTCGGTTTGATGATTTGCAGTATGACCACTCTATCAATTAAGATTAATCTCTGGACAGTCTGGACCTATCTCTTAATGGGTGTAGTACAGGGCTGGACCGGCGCTACTCTGATGACTTTGGTGCAAGAGCATACTCAGCCTGAAGAGCAAACTTCTGTGGTCTCGTTGGCGAAAGTGGTTGGACAAATTATTTATATCCCAGCGGTATTCTTAACAGGGTGGGCAGCTGATTACGATTTGCACTATGCGCCACTTATGACAATGGTTCTCTTTGTTCCGATTAGCCTTAGGATAATTTTCGCTCTCAAGAGGGAATAAGTAAACAATGACCCCTAGTTTTGTGCTAGGGGTTTTCTCGTCCACTGCTCCCTAACACCATTTGCAATATAATATTAAAGCTAAAACTCCATCATTCCTTGTAACTAGTATTACCAAACAGCGGACGGGGAGACCGAGCCAACGAGCAAATGGTCCGCGTGATGGGTAGCTCTCCCCAGAATAAAGTCCTAGATAGTAAGCATTAGCTGACCACGTGTCGTTATTAGACCAACTCCCAGCAGAACGTGACCAATTAAAACTTGTACTGCCAACATCGCGCATGGCATTATTGTTCATCAACGTATTCCCGCTACGGACGAAGTCATCTCGAGAAAGATGCTCTACTGCAATTCAGAAAAACACATATGTATTGCAATAATGCAGTTTATCCTCAATAAAAATAACACCACAATCGGTGTCATTTGTCAATTGGTGCACCCGACTAGATTTGAACTAGCACAGCTTAAAATCGCCACTACCACCTCAAGGTAGCGTGTCTACCAATTCCACCACGGGTGCAGAACTATCCATATTATAGCATACTTTCTCAAATAGTGAAGCTATGATTTTCGCCTCTCCTACAACAACTAGCTATCCAAAGTCAAGCTTTATAATCATCAAAAACTACCCACTCTTCTA